>NZ_CP127015.1:3121875-3478750 GCF_035199985.1 Nguyenibacter sp. L1 | reverse complement strand
CCTGCCCGGCGTGGCCGAGACCCCGACCCTGGCGCCGCATATCCAATATACCCGCGCCGGGGCGCTGGACATGGATGCGATGATCATCCGCCCGGCCGATTTCGTGCCCGGGCGGCGCTATCCGGTCGTGCTGTCGGTCTATGCCGGGCCCGGATACAAGCAGGTGCTGCAGGCACCGCGCCAATATCTGGAAAGCCAGTGCCTGGCCGATCATGGCTATATCGTCGTCAGCCTGGACGGGCGCGGCACGCCGGGGCGCGACCATGATTGGGAACGGGCGACCAAGAACGACCTGATCGACCTGCCGCTGCGCGACCAGGCCGACGGGCTGGCGGCGCTGGGAAAACGCTATGCCGAACTGGATCTGTCGCGGGTGGGCGTCTATGGCTGGTCGTTCGGCGGGTATTTCACCGCGATGGCGACGATCCGCCGGCCGGATGTCTTCAAGGTGGGGGTCGCGGGCGCACCGCCGGCGGATTTCGCCGATTACGACACGGCCTATACCGAACGGTATCTGGGCACGCCGCAGGACGATCCGCAGGGCTACGCGGCCAGCAACGTGCTGACCTATGCCGCGCAACTGTCGCGACCGCTGCTGATCATGCACGGGCTGACCGACGACAACGTGTATTTCGAAAACACGATGAAGCTGACGCAGGCTTTCATCGGCGCCGGGCGTCCGTACAACCTGCTGCTGCTGCCGGGCACGCATATGCTGACCGACCCGGCGCTGCGCACGCACGTGGATGAGGCGCGCGAATCCTTCCTGGCGGCAACGCTGAAGATCCCGACCGCCGACACGATGCGCTGATTCCCGCCCGGCAGGGGGCCGCGACGGATCGCGTCCCCCTGCCCCCGGTTTCAGCCTGGAACCGGGTCGTCTACCGGGTCGTCCGACAGGCGGGCCCAGCGTTCATGGTCGCGCCAAGCCCCGTCGATCTTCAGATAGCGGGGGGAGAATCCCTCCTGCCGGAAACCGGCGCGGCGCACCAGGGCGATCGAGGCCAGATTGCCGGGCTGGATATTGGCCTCGACCCGGTGCAGGCCCAGTTCGTCGAAGGCATGGGCCAGGGTCAGGCGCAGCGCCTGCGTCATCAGCCCCCGCCGCGCATAAGCCCGCATGCCGTAATAGCCCAGATAAGCGCTGCAAAACGCACCCATGGCGATCTGGCTGAGGGTGAAGACCCCGATCACCCCGCCATCGCCTCCATGGCGCGCGACCAGCCCCACGGCGGAACCGGTGGCGCATTGGGCGAACCAAGTATCGAACCCGTCCGGGTCGGTGAAGGGCCGGGCCCAGGGGGCATGATAATCGCGGCTGTCGCGATTGGCGCGGATCAGGTCCGAAGCGTCGGCGCGCGCAACGGGGCGGAGCGTAAACACGGTCATAATGACCGCATAGGGCAATCGCGGCGTACTTCCAATGCCGCCATGCCGGAGCGTCGCGCACCCGCTGTTGCGGAAATGGCCCGCAGGCCATATCGAAGACCGAAACGAGACGCCCGAGATCGGCGCCCGAGATCGACGAAGGACCGTAACAGGATGACCAGCAGCCCGGAATTTGCGCCGCAGACGCGGCGCCAGCTTCTGTCGCGGATCGGCGCGGTGGGCGGGTCGGCAGCGCTGTATCAAGCGATGACCGCCCTGGGCCACGCCGCCGGGCGCGATTTCGCGGGTCCGCCCAGGCTGGATGGCGCCAGGCCCGGCACGTCGGTGCTGGTGCTGGGCGCGGGGCTGGCGGGCATGTTGGCCGCCTATGAGTTACGCAAGGCCGGATATTCGGTGCGGATCCTGGAATATCAGGACCGTGCCGGCGGCCGGAATTTCAGCCTGCACGGCGGCGACCGGTTTACCGAACTGGGCGGCGCCACGCAGAATATCGGCTTCGCGCCCGGGAATTATTTCAATCCCGGCCCCTGGCGCATCCCGTACCACCACCAGGCGCTGCTGCATTATTGCCGGGCGTTCGGCGTGGCGCTGGAACCGTTCGTGCAGGTCAATTTCAACGCCTATGTCCATGCGACGGGGGCCTTCGGCGGGCAAAAGCAGCGCTATCGCACCATCGCGGCCGATTATGCCGGCCACACATCGGAATTGCTGGCCAAGGCGATCGACCAGCACAGGCTGGACCTGCCGGTCGGCGACGACGAGCGGGAGCATCTGCTGCAGGCGCTGAAGGCGTGCGGCATGCTGGACGGAACATTCGCCTATACCAAAAGCGTCATGACGTCGCAGCGCCGGGGCTTTGCCAAGCCACAGGGCGGCGGCCCGGACGGCGCGCCCGTGCCGTCCGACCCGCTGCCGCGCGACGCGCTGATGCGGTCCGGGCTGTGGCTGGCGCTGGCCACCAATGCCAGCCTGGACCACCAGACCACGATGTTTCATCCCGTGGGCGGGATGGACCAGATCGGCAAGGGGTTTGCCCGCCAGGTCGGCGACCTGATCACCATGCGCTGCCGGGTGACGGCGATCCATCAGGATCAGCACGGCGTCAGCGTGTCCTATATCGACGAGGCGCACGGCAATGCGCCGCGCGTGGCCCAGGCCGATTATTGCGTCTGCACCATTCCGCTGTCGGTGCTGTCGCAACTGGATGTGCAGGTCAGCGGCCCGATGAAGGCGGCGATCGCCGCCGTGCCCTATCTGTCGTCGGTCAAGATCGGTCTGGAATTCAACCGGCGCTTCTGGGAAGAAGACGAGCAGATCTATGGCGGCATCAGTTTCACCGACCTGCCGATCAACCAGATTTCCTATCCCAGCACGGGCTATTTCTCGCGCGGCAAGGCGGTGCTGCTGGGCGGCTACATGTATGAGGATGCCGAGGCATTCCGTTTCGCGGGCCTGAGCCCGGCCGAGCGGATCGAGGCGGCGCTGGCCCAAGGCGCGGTGATTCATCCGCAGTACCGCAAGGAATTTTCGACCGGCGCCGCCGTGGCATGGAGCCGCGTGCCCTGGACGCTGGGCTGTTGCGCGCTGTGGAGCGAACAGGCCCGCAAGATGCATTATCGCGACCTGTGCGCGATCGATAACCGCCTGGTACTGGCCGGCGAGCATGCCTCATTCTTCGGATGCTGGCAGGAAGGGGCGATCCTGTCGTCGCTGGACGCCGTCACCCGCCTGCATCGCCGCGCGATCGGAGCCGCCTGATGATCCGTCTGAACCACTCATTGCCGGCGCTGATCCTGCTGGCCGCGCTGATCTCCCCCGCCCTGTCCGTGCCGGCACGGGCCGACAGCGCGGACGCCATTGCCGGGCGTGCGATCGCCACCAATGATGGCGGCGCGATCTATCGCACACTGTGCCAGGGCTGCCACATGGCGGACGGACGCGGGGCCGTGGGGGCGGCGCGTTTCCCGGCGCTGGCGGGCAATCCCAAGCTCGCGGCGGCAGACTATCCGGCCTATGTCGTGCTGAACGGTTTCGGCGGCATGCCATGGTTCGCCGACAAATTGTCGGACACCCAGGTGGCCGCAGTGGTGAATTACGTCCGCAGCCATTTCGGCAACCATTATGCCGACACGGTTGGCCCCGCCGACATTGCGCCCCAGCGCCCGGCTGCCGAGGCGATCCGGCCGGATATCGATTGAAGCGGTTCTTTTTTTGAAAAAGAACCAGAAAGCTTCTGATATTTCGGAATTTTCTACCGGGCGCGTTCAGTCCCCCATGGGCTGGACCCAACCGGTCAGGGCCCCCGATCGATGCCGGAGCAGAGATATGCGGCACGGCATGGCGCAGGATGTGCGCCAGGAATTTGCGCCGGATGGTGGCGATGGTGGGCGACGGCGCCAATATTCCCTTGATCCGGATGGTGGCACGCCGCGCGCGCCGGGTGAAATTCGGGAGCAGGATCCGGGATGCGGGGCCACCGGCGAGACGGCAGGATCGAGGGCATGGACATCACGACAGACGGGATGCAGCCGATGGATATGCCCCTTGCCGTCCGGCCGGTGCCGGAGACGACCGATCAGGACCCGCGCTGGCGGCGGATCGTCGCACGCGACCGTGCGGCGGACGGATTATTCTGGTACGCGGTGACGACCACGGGCGTGTATTGCCGCCCGTCCTGCCCGTCGCGCACCGCCCGGCCCGAGAATGTGCGCATCTATGACAGCCGGGAGGCAGCACGTGCGGCGGGTTTCCGCGCCTGCCGCCGCTGCCGTCCGGATGCGGCCCCCGTGGCCGAGGCGCGCGCGATCGTCGCCGCCGCATGCCGCCATATCGAACAGGCCGAGACCGTGCCCACGACCGAGGAACTGGCCGCCGCCTGCGGATGGAGCGTGGCGCATTTCCATCGGACGTTCCGTGCCGAGACCGGGCTGACGCCCCATGATTATGCCGCCGCCCATCGCGACGGGCGCCTGCGCGCGGCGCTGGCGGGCGGAGCCACGGTAACCGCGGCGCTGTACGAGGCGGGATTCGGATCGAGCAGCCGGTTCTATGCGCATGCGGACCGGGCGCTGGGCATGCAGCCGAGCGCCTATCGCAAGGGGGGTGCCGGAGAGAGCCTGCATTTCGCGGTCGGACAATGCGCGCTGGGGGCGATCCTGGTGGCCAGCAGCGGGCGAGGCGTGTGCGCCATCCTGATGGGGGACGCGCCCGACGCCCTGCTGCGCGATCTGCAGGATCGGTTTCCGAAGGCGACGCTGATCGGCGGCGACGCGGAGTATGAGCAGCGGGTGGCGCAGGTCGTGGCATTCGTCGAGGCGCCCGGAACCGGGCTGGACCTGCCGCTGGACATTCGCGGCACGGCGTTCCAGCGCCGCGTCTGGACGGCGCTGCGGGCGATCCCGCCCGGCCAGGTCGCGACCTATCGCGACGTGGCCCGGGCGATCGGTGCGCCCCAGGCGGTGCGCGCCGTCGCCGGGGCCTGCGCCGCCAATGCGCTGGCGGTGGCCATTCCCTGCCACCGGGTGGTGCGTACCGACGGGTCGCTGTCGGGCTATCGCTGGGGGATCGCGCGCAAGCGGGCGCTGATCGCCCGAGAGGGCGCGGTGCTGCCGTGACGGATGCCGGCATGATGCAGGCGGGACTGGCCGAGGGCCTGAACGCGCGGGGCTGGGCGGTGCTGCCCGGGCTGCTGGACGCCGCGCAGGCCGCGGACCTGGCGGCGCTGTATGATGGCGCGGACGGGTTCCGCGCCCGGGTGGTCATGGAACGGCACGGGTTCGGGCGCGGGGAATACCGGTATTTTTCCTATCCGCTGCCGCCGCTGGTCGCGCAATTGCGGCAGGCACTGTATCCGGCGCTGGCCACCATCGCCAATGACTGGCAGGCGCGGCTGGGCCAGGCGGCGCGATTTCCGGCGCGGCACGAGGATTTCCTGCAGGCATGCCATGCGGGGGGACAGTGCCGGCCGACGCCGCTGCTGCTGCGCTATGGGCCGGGGGATTATAATTGCCTGCACCAGGATCTGTACGGTGCGCTGGTCTTTCCATTGCAGGTCGCCATCCTGCTGTCGCAGCCGGAGGTGGATTTCACCGGCGGCGCCTTCATCCTGACCGAGCAGCGCCCGCGCATGCAGTCCCGGGCCGATTGCGTGCCGCTGCGGCAAGGGGATGCGGTGGCGTTTGCCGTCCATCACCGACCGGTACGGGGCGCGCGCGGGCCATATCGCGTGACGATGCGCCATGGGGTCGGCACGGTGCTGTCGGGGCGACGGCATGTGCTGGGGATGGTGTTTCACGATGCCGCGTAGGACAAGACGGGAACCGGAGGGGCTGGGGGAACTGGACCTGGGCCCCGGCCCGGACGAGGTGCTGGGACCGGGGGCGGTCAGGCTGGCGGGCTTCGCGCGCGCGGCGGCGCCGGACCTGCTGGCCGCCATCGCGGACATTGCGGATCTGGCGCCCTTTCGCCGCATGTCCACCCCGGGCGGGCGGATGATGTCGGTCGCCATGACCAATTGCGGCGCCGAAGGATGGGTGTCGGACGCCCGCGGCTATCGGTACACGCCAGAGGATCCTTTGTCGGGCCGGCCCTGGCCGGCCATGCCGGCGCTGTTCGGCGCGCTGGCGGCGCGGGCGGCGGCGCGGGCCGGGTTTTCCGGCTTCCTGCCCGATGCCTGCCTGATCAACCGTTATGAGCCCGGGACGCGGCTGACGCTGCATCAGGACCGCAATGAGCGCGATTTCGGCCAGCCGATCGTGTCGGTGTCGCTGGGCCTGCCGGCGATCTTCCTGTGGGGCGGGACGGCGCGCGGCGATGCGGTGCGGCGCGTGCGGCTGGCGCATGGCGACGTCGTGGTGTGGGGCGGGCCCGCGCGCCTGGCCCATCACGGGATCCACACGCTGGCCGAGGGCGAGCATCCGGCGACGGGGCGGGCGCGGCTGAACCTGACCTTCCGCCGGGCGGGATAGCCCGCCGGAACGCCTGGAATGGGCGGGTGGACAGGATGGACGGCCGCGCCTATGCACCGCCGGATGTCCAGCACCGCGCCCTCCCCCCGCGCCCGGATCGGCATCGATTTCGGCACCACCAACAGCGTCGTCGTGGTCGCGACCCCGGATGGCGGCACGCGGACGGCGCGGTTCGCCTTTCCCGGTCATGCGGACTCCGAAACCTGCCGCACGCTGCTGTGCCTGTGGCAGGAGGAAGAGCGCGGGCGGCTGATGCTGCACGAGGCGATCGGCGCCGCCGCGATCGATGCCTATCTGGACGATCCGGCGGAGAGCCGGCTGATCATGTCGATGAAATCGTACCTGGCGCAGACCTCGTTCAGCGAGACGCGGCTGGTGGGGCGGCGCCTGACACTGGAAATGCTGGTCGGGCAGTTCGTGGCCGGATTGGCGCGCGCGGCCGGGGTCGATCCGGCGCAGGCGCAGGCCATTGTCGGGCGCCCGGTGCGCTTTGCCGGCGATGCGCCCGACGATGCGTTCGGCGAGCAGCGGCTGCGCGACGGATTCCGCGCGGCCGGGTTCGGCGAGATCGCGGTGGCGCTGGAGCCCGAGGCCGCGGGCTGGCGCTTCGCGCAGCGACTGCAGGCGCCGGCCACCATTCTGGTCGGCGATTTCGGCGGCGGCACCAGCGATTTCTCGGTCCTGCGCTTCGACCCGGCGGCGGGGCGCGCCGTTCCGCTGGGCCATGCCGGGGTGGGGATCGCGGGCGACCAGTTCGATTACCGGATCATCGACCGGGTGGTATCACCCGAACTGGGGCGCGACGGCACCTATCGCATCATGGGCGGCGCGCCGCTGCCGGTGCCGATCGAATGGTATGCCAGCCTGGCGCGCTGGCACCGCCTGTCGCTGATGCGCACGCCGCAGACCCTGCGCGCGATCGCCGAGGTGGCGCGCACGGCCTCCGACCCCGCGAAACTGGATGCGCTGGCGATGCTGGTCGCCGACCAGCAGGGGCAGGCGCTGTATCGCGCGGTCGGCGCGGCGAAGAGCGCATTGTCGGCCGCCGACAGCACGGTCCTGCGCTTCAGCTACAAGGACATCCGGATCGAACGCGCGATCGCGCGGGCCGAGTTCGAATCCTGGATCGCGCCGGACCTGGCGCAGTTCGATGCCGCCATCGGCGAAGCCCTGGCCAACGCGGGACTGACCGAGGACGGAATCGACCGGGTGTTCCTGACCGGCGGCACGTCCTTCGTCCCGGCGGTGCGCGCCCTGTTCGTCGACCGGTTCGGCGCGGCCCGGGTCGATCGGGGCGGCGAATTCGTCTCGGTGGCCGAAGGACTGGCGCTGATGGGCCGATAGGGCCAGGGGAGGACATGCCGAAGCAGATCGTCACATCCAGCGCGTCGCGCGCGCCTGTCGATCTATAGCAGCATCAGCTACAACCATTCGGTCCATGCCGACACCATCACCTGCGGCGGCACCGTCTATCCGTTGGCCGGCAAATATGTCGTGAACGGCACGACCGGTCTCTGATGGCCGGGGCGCCACAGGTGATGCCGGGTCGCCGGCATCGATTGCAGGAGGGCGGACCTTGCGTGAGAGGGTATATTTTCCGGCATATCGGGCAACGGATTGATGCCGGCGCCGGACGCGAGACCGTCGCCGCGCATCCTGTTCGGCCATCCGCCGGGACTGGTGCTGCTGTTCCTGGTCGAGATGTGGGAGCGGTTTTCCTTCTACGGCATGCGCGCGATGCTGATCGTCTACATGACGGCGGTGGTGCTGCCGGATGCGCCGACGCATGTCGCGGGATATCAGGCAGTCTGCACCCTGCTGCATCTGGACCCCGCACAGGCCGGAACGGTACGGATCTCGTCCGAACTTTATGGCGTATATTCGGGATTCGTCTATCTGACGCCGCTGCTCGGCGGCCTGCTGGCGGATCGCCTGTTCGGCAAGCGGGCCACGATCATCGGCGGCGGCCTGCTGATCGTGGCGGGGCATCTGTTGCTGACCACGCCGCGCTGGTTCCTGGCGGCGCTGCTGCTGATCGTGGTCGGCACGGGCGGGGTGAAGGGCAATATCGCGGCGCAGATGGCGGATCTGTACGAACCGGACGATCCCAGGCGCGAACGCGGCTTTTCGATCTTCTATGTCGGGATCAATATCGGGGCCACCGCGGCCCCCCTGGTCTGCGCCCTGCTGGCCGAGAGGGCGGGATGGAACGCGGCCTTCATGGCGACGTCGGCGGGCATGATCCTGGGCCTGGCGCTGTATGTCCTGGGGGCCCGGCATCTGCCGGAACGGCAGGCCGAATGGACGGCGTCGCGCGGCCGCCGCGCCGTCTCGGGCGGCCACCCGGCCGCGCTTCTGACAGTGCTGAGCATATCGTCCGTTTTCCTGTGGATCAGCTATGAACAGCAGGCCAATGCCCTGGTCCGCTGGCTGGGCACCGGCCCGTCGGATATCGGCATGGCGTGGCTGCAGGCCATACCGCCGGCCATGGTGCTGATCGGCACGCCGGTCCTGACCCTGCGCTGGTCCGCGCAGGCACGTGCCGGGCGCGAACCCGGCCCCGGCACGAAGATGCTGATCGGGGCGGCGATCATCCTGGCGATGCAGTGCCTGCTGGGCGCGCTGTCGGTCGTGCTGGGCGGCCGGGCGCCATCACCCTGGCTGGCCGCGCTGTATTTCGCGGGCTGGGAAGTCGGCGACCTGTATTTCAGCCCGGCGGCGATGGGATTGTTCTCGCGCCTGGCACGGCCGGGATACGAATCGATGACGATGGCGGTATGGTATCTGACCATATTCGCCGGCAATCTGGCCAGCGGCTGGATCGGCGGCATGTGGGGCAGTGTCGGAATTTCGGCCTATTGGCTGCTGATCGCGGCCCTGACCGCCGTGGGGGTGGCCGCCATGGCGATCTGCCGGCCGCTGATCATGCGCACCCCGCATGCCGTCGTCCAGGACGCCTAGCATCCGGGCGCCTTTTTTCCTTCTTGTCGGTTTCAAGACCTTTCAGATCGGCATCGCGCCGCGGGAGCATATGGGATGTCCGTCCATATCGAGAACCATATCTGGATCCCCTTGTCGGACGGATGCCGCCTGGCCGCCCGGCTGTGGCTGCCCGAGGATGCCGGACGCACGCCGGTACCGGCCATCTTGGAATATATTCCCTATCGCAAGAGCGACGGCACGCGCGTGCGCGACGAGCCGATGCACGGCTATTTCGCGCAACAGGGCTATGCCTGCGTGCGGGTGGACATGCGCGGCAGCGGCGAATCCGACGGGCATCTGGCGGATGAATATCTGAAGCAGGAGCAGGATGACGCGCTGGAGGTGATCGCCTGGATCGCGGAACAGGATTGGTGCACCGGCGCGGTGGGCATGATGGGCAAGTCCTGGGGCGGCTTCAACTGCCTGCAGGTGGCGGCACGCCGGCCGCCGGCCCTGAAGGCCATCTTGACGGTCTATTCCACCGACAATCGCTATACCGACGACATCCATTACATGGGCGGCTGCCTGCTGAACGACAATCTGTGGTGGGGCAGCATCATGCTGGCCTTCCAGGCGCGGCCGCCCTATCCCGAGATCGTGGGACCGGACTGGCGCGCGCAATGGCTGGAGCGGATTGCCGCCCTGCCGTTCTTTCCCGCGCAGTGGCTGGCGCACCAGCGCTATGATTCCTACTGGAAGCACGGCTCGGTCTGCGAAAATTATGCCGATATCGCCTGCCCCGTCCTGGCGGTGGGCGGATGGGTCGACAGCTATACCAACGCGGTACCACGCCTGCTGGAACATCTGACGGCGCCGCGGCGCGGGATCATCGGTCCGTGGGGACATGTCTATCCGCATGACGGCGCGCCGGGGCCGGCGATCGGCTTCCTGCAGGAGGCCGTGCGGTGGTGGGACCATTGGCTGAAGGGAAAAGACACCCGCATCATGGCCGAGCCGATGCTGCGCGCCTACATCACCGATTTCTATGCGCCGGACGGGACATGCGCCGCCATTCCCGGCCGGTGGGCGGCCGAAACCGCCTGGCCGTCGGCCGAGATCGCGCCGCTGACCCTGCATCTGCGCGCAGACCATGAGCTGGGCCCGGCCGATGGCGGCGACGCGGCGATGCGCATCCGCTCGCCCCAGAGCCATGGCCGCGCCGGCGGCGAATGGATGGGTACCGGCTGCGTCGGCGAAATGCCGACCGACCAGCGGCTGGATGACGGGGGCGCGCTGGTCTTCGAGACCGCCGCACTGGAACAATCCTGCGACATATTGGGCGCGCCGCGCCTGAAGCTGCGCGCCGCCGTGGATGTGCCCGTGGCGCAGGCGGTCGTGACCCTGTCGGACGTCGCACCCGACGGCAGGGTCACGCGTGTCAGCTATCAGGTGACCAACCTGACGCATCGCAACGGACACGAGACGCCGGAACCGCTGGTGCCGGGCGAATGGTTCGACCTGACGATCGTTCTGAACGATTGCGGGCACCGCTTCGCCCCGGGGCACCGGGTGCGGATCGCGATCGGAACCGCCTATTGGCCGATGATCTGGCCCGCCCCCCACGCCGCGACCCTGTCACTGCGGGACGGACGGCTGCTGCTGCCGCGGCGGAGCGGCGCGATGGCGGAGCAGGACGCCGCCATCGCCTTTCCGCCGCCGGCCCATGGACCGCCGACACCGATGACGGTCCTGAATCCCGGCCGAATTGCCCGGTACAGCCAGCAGGATTGCGTGACCGGCACGATGCGCTACGTCACCGATGCGCAGGGTGGGGTCTTCGGAGAAGGGATCTATCGCCTGGACGGGATCGACAGCATCGTTTCGCATAGTCTCAAGCGGGACCTGACGATTCGCGACGACGATCCGCTCTCGGCGCGCTATGTCCTGACCCAGAGCTATGAAACCGGGCGCGAGGGCTGGATGACGAAGATCGTCACCCGCACGGAGATGACGTCGGATGCGACGCATTTCCACCTGATCGGACAATTGGAGGCGTTCGAGAACGGCCGGCCGGTCGCGCGGCGCGACTGGTCCGAACGGATCGCCCGCGACCTGATGTGACCGGCACCGGCGTCTTTATCCGATGATGCTCTAAACGGCCATCGTCCCCCGGGCCATGACCTGCCGGGCAACCTGGCAGGCGGCCAGGTCCCAGGCGGCGCAGCCGACGCTCTTGAACAGGATCGGCCGGTCCAGCGGCGGGGCGTGGCCGGTCAGGATTTCGGCCAGCGGATGGACGCGCTCCCAGTCGACGCCGGCCTGGATGAAGTCGCCGGCTTCGGAGGGGGCGCCGGCAGGGTCGTCGACATAGAGCGCGCTGCCGCCGATGGTGACGGGTCCGATTTCCACCATATCAGGCCGAAAGGCGCCGACCCCCACCACCAGGCGGCCGGCGCGCGCCGGTTGGTCATAGAGCGGCGCGCGGGCGGTCGTCGCCAGGATGACCACGTCGGCGTCATCGCATGCCGCGCCCGACGACGCGGCCTCGACCGCGATCCCGGTGCGTTCGCCCACCGCCTGTTCGCGCCCGGCCGAACGGCCCTGGATGACCAGGCCGATCCCGGGCCAGGTTTCGGCCAGGGCGAGCACATGGGCGTCGGCCTGCGCCCCGGTGCCGTAGATCAGGGCGCGACGCGGCGCCTGGGGCAGCAGATGGCGGATGCCGACCAGCGTCACCGCGGCGGTGCGGCGGCCGGTCGCGGTCGGGCCGTCCATCGCGAACAGGACCCGTCCCGTCGCGCCGTCGATGCAGGTCACCTGTCCCTGGATGGCGGGACGCCCCGCCGCCGGATTGTCGGGATAGACCGTCAGCAGCTTGTGGCACATCAGGTCCGGCCCCGCACAGGGCATGGACAGCAGCACCCCGCCCTCGACCGGGGCCTGCGTGACCTGGCGCTCGGGGCACAGGATACGGCCGGCGAGATAATCCGGCAGGACGCGTTCCAGCGTTTCGACCAGAGCGGCAAACGGAAGTACCGCCGCCGTCCGCGCGGCGTCCAGGTCGCGCATGCCCTCCATCGTCCGTGGCCTCCTCAGCCGATATCGAAGGACACGCCCTGCGCCAGGGGCAGGGTCGCGCCGTAATTGATCGTGTTGGTGGCGCGACGCATATAGGCCTTCCAGGCGTCCGAACCGGATTCGCGGCCGCCGCCGGTTTCCTTCTCGCCGCCGAAGGCCCCGCCGATCTCGGCCCCCGACGTGCCGATATTGACGTTGGCGATGCCGCAATCCGACCCGGCGCCGGACAGGAATCGTTCCGCCTGGCGCAGATCGGTGGTGAAGATGGACGAAGACAGGCCCTGCGGCACCGCATTCTGCAGCGCGATCGCCTGGTCGAGGTCCGAATATTTCATGACATACAGGATCGGCGCGAAGGTTTCCTGCAGCACCGGGCCGGCCTGCGCGGGCATTTCCACCAGCGCCGGCCGGACATAGAAGGCATCCGGATGGAGATCGGCGCCTTCGCGCATGCCGCCGGTCACCGCCCCGCCCAGCGCGCGGGCGGCGTCGAGCGCCTGCTGCATGCGCGCGAACGACGCAGCATCGATCAGCGGACCGACCAGATTGCCTTCGTCCAGCGGGCTGCCGACCGTGACCGACCGGTAGGCGGCGCGCAGCCGGGCGACGAAAGCATCATGGATGCTGTCATGCACGAACAGACGGCGCAGCGTGGTGCAGCGCTGGCCGGCCGTGCCCATGGCGGCGAAGGCGACGCCGCGCAGGGTCAGTTCCAGGTCGGCCGACGGGGTGACGATGGCGGCGTTGTTCCCGCCCAGTTCCAGGATGGCGCGCGCGAAGCGGGCGGCCAGGCGCTGGCCCACCGCGCGGCCCATCGCCGTCGATCCGGTGGCCGAGACCAGCGGCACGTCGGGATGATCGACCAGGATTTCGCCGATCTCGCGCCCGCCATTGAGCACCACCAGCAGCCCGTCCGGCACCTGGGCGCCGCTTTCGGCGAAGCGAGCGGCGGCGCGGGCGAAGACCGCCTGGCAGGCCAGCGCGGTCAGCGGCGCCTTTTCCGACGGTTTCCACACCACCGGATTGCCGCAGACCAGGGCCAGCGCCGCGTTCCAGGACCAGACAGCGACCGGGAAGTTGAAGGCCGAGATCACGCCGGTGACGCCAAGCGGATGCCAGGTTTCCATCATCCGATGCTCGGGCCGCTCGGTGGCGATCGTCAGCCCGTGCAACTGACGCGACAGGCCGACCGCGAAATCGCAGATATCGATCATTTCCTGGACTTCGCCCAGGCCTTCCGAAGGGGATTTGCCGACTTCGATCGACACCAGTCGGCCCAGGGCGTGCTTGGCGGCGCGCAGTTCCTCCCCCAGCAGCCGGACCAGTTCGCCACGGCGCGGCGCCGGCACCAGCCGCCAGGCGCGAAACGCGGCATGGGCGGCGGCAATGCCGTCCCGCGCCACCTGCGGCGTGGCCGTAACCACCCGCGCGATGTCCTGCCCCGTCACGGGCGAGCGTACCGGCAGGCCGCCCGCCGATGGATCGCCCGCCAGGCTATCAGATGCCAGGGCATCGGCCGCGACGCCCAGCGCGGCCAGCAGGGAACGGGTTTCGGCAACAAGGTCGGTCATCTTCCATCCTGTCGGCAGGTGATCGCAAAAAAGGGCATATTTCCGGGCCGCCGGGGCCGGATCTTAGAGGCTGTCTCACAAGCCCTGCTGTCGAGCGAGAGCGGCCCGCAGAAAACGCGCGTCGGATCGCCGACAGCAGGGCTTGTGAGACAGCCTCTTACCGCGCATCGACCGCATGGGCGATGCAGGCCCCCGCTTCGTAGAAGATACGGCGGGCCGCGCGAAGGCCCGGCGGGCGGATGCCGGTCACCGGCAGCGGGGCCGCCCCGTCGTCCAGGGCGCCGCGCGCCAGATCGGCCAGGACCCGCCCGAACACCGTTCCGGGCGCGATGCCCCGGCCATTATAGCCGCAGAGCGCGATCATGCCCGGCCCCAGGCGGTGCAGGCGAGGCAAATGGTCATGGGTCATGCCGATCGTGCCATACCATTCGGCCGCGAAGCCCGATGACGTGAACTGACGGCCAAGCTGCGGAAAAAGGCGCGCGATCGTACGCCGCGCCCAGTCGCGATGCAGGGCCAGGCCCGGCCCGGCGAGCGCGCCGATACTGCCGACGACCAGCCGGCCGGCATGGTCCAGCCGGAACGAGCGCATGACCTGCCGGGTGTCCCATGCCCCCTGCCGCCCGGGCAGGATCGTGGCGCGCAGGGCGGCGGGCAGCGGCGGCGTGGCACAGTTGAAATAGCTGACCGGCACCAACTGGCGCGCCAGCATCGACCAGGGACCGGTGCCATAGGCATTGGTGGCGACGATCACCTGGTCGGCCAGCACATGACCTTGCGGCAGGTCCAGCCGGTATTGCCCGCCCGACCGCGTGCAGCCGGTGACGGGCGAGCCGGTGAAAAGGCGCGCCCCGGCCCCGATCGCCGCCGCCGCCAGCCCGCGCGCATAGGCCAGAGGCTGGATCGTGCCGGCACGCGGATCCAGCAGCGCGGCACGATAAAGGGGGCTGCCGGTCATGCGGCCGGTTTCGGCCTTATCGAGCAGCCGCACCGCCACCCCGCGCGCCTGCCATTGCCGGGCGCGTTCCTGCAGTTCGCGCAGGCCCCGCGCCGTGTCGGCGCAATGCAGCGTGCCGACCGGCTGGGCCTCGCAGGCGATCGCGTGGCGGCGGATCAGGGCGAAGACTTCGGCCGGCGCGTCGCCCAGCAGAGTCAGCAGCCGTTCGCCGTATGGTTGCCCCAGCGTCGCCGACAGGTCGTCGGGCCTGACCCACATGCCGGCATTGACCAGCCCGACATTGCGTCCGGACCCGCCGAACCCGATTTCCGCCGCTTCCAGCACCACCGGGTCATGGCCCGACCGGGCCAGTGCCAGGGCCGCGGAAAGCCCGGTGAAACCACCGCCGACGATCGCGATCCGGGCGGCGACCCGGCCGGCCAGCGGTGCCGTCACGGGCGGGGCCGGCGCGGTCTGTTCCCACAGCCCGTGCGTGCGCGGGTCGCGCGACGTGGCGGGCCCGCCGCCGGCAGGCGCGCCAACCGCCCCGGCCCTGTCCGCATCCGACATGAATCATCCGCCTCCCGAAGGCCGCAGCGGCACCACGCGGCGGCCGCCCCTGACCGTACGGGACTGTACGGGCAGCGGGCCGTGGGCTCAACCACCCTTCGTTGCGGGATCGCTCCGGGTGACGCGGACCTTACGAAATGTTCATCGGGACTTGATGCAGGTCATGTCGGATCCCGCCATGCGGTGCCATAAGGAAAGGGCGATGGGGGCATCGCATCAGTGAACCATCACGTTAACTTCGCAGGATCTTCGGATCCTGCGTTTTTTTTGCCTGACACGGATGAAATGCACGCCGTGTCCGCCATGGCCGGCGGGCGGTTGGATGTCGCTCTATGGAGTATCTGCCATGAATCTGGAGAGTTTCAGATTCATGGCAGATACTCAACTAAACGGCAGGCTGCAGCGCGCCCCGCCCCGGATGCCGCGACGGGCGGACGGGCAGGGCGTCCTTGAGCATATAGCCCTGGCCCCAGACGGTGACGATCAGGTTGCCGGCACCCGCCTGCTGCAGCTTCTTGCGCAACTTGCAGATGAACACGTCGATGATCTTCATGTCGGGTTCGTCCATTCCGCCATAGAGATGATCGAGGAAGGCATATTTGCTCAGCGCGACTCCCTTGCGCAGCAGCAGCAGTTCCAGGATCAGATATTCCTTGCCGGTCAGGCGTACCGGGCGGTCGCCCACCGTGACCTCGCGGCTGTCGAGATTGAGTTTCAGCGACCCGGCCCGCAATTCCGGCTGGCTGTAGCCTTTCGAGCGGCGCACCACGGCCTGGATCCGCGCTGCCAACTCGGACGTGTGATAGGGCTTGGTGATGTAGTCGTCGACCCCGGCGGAGAAGGCCCGCACCTTGGCCTGGGGCGTCGCGACGCTGGACAGTGCCAGGATCGGGGTGTGCAGGCGCACCGCCCGCGCCTTGCGCAGGACTTCATAACCATCGATGTCGGGCAGCATCAGCTCGATCAGCGCGACATCATAATCGAAGCGCTGAAGCATCGCGATGGCCGCCTGCCCCGTTACGACATGATCGAACGGGTGACCGATCGAACGCAGGGTGCTGGCCGTATCGCCGACTTCAACGCCATCACTTTCTACGAGTAAAACGCGCATGCCAACCACCATAGGTTTCACCTGTTACCAATTTCTACCTATAGGTGTAGTTTTTAACAAAAACAATTATTCCGAGCGAGGAAGGCTGGGTCGCCATGCGGTTTCACGCAGAAGTTAGCCATTTGCGTTCCGCGGCGGTTTTCCACCGGCTATGAACGCCAATGATACGATTTCGTTCCGACGCGGGTTTTTCCCCTTGAACGGGGCGGCGGATCCATTATACCGGCTGCGACTAAAATCGGCGGCCGAACGCTGTTCGTGCGTCGATACAC
The DNA here is from genome assembly GCF_035199985.1 of Nguyenibacter sp. L1. GTDB lineage: Bacteria > Pseudomonadota > Alphaproteobacteria > Acetobacterales > Acetobacteraceae > Gluconacetobacter > Gluconacetobacter vanlangensis. The sequence continues at coordinate 3,461,933 of NZ_CP127015.1, read as the reverse complement.
CGAACAAGAAACGATGATGAAACCCCGATCTAGAATCGCCTGCGGGGACGCGGCGCCTGGCGGCCAGCCCGGTGTCCGGTTCGCCCGCGGGCCATGTCCTTGTCCGGGTGCGACCGTGCCGTCTGTCTGCTGACAGCGGGCGGCCTCCTGGATTCGAGCAACCGCTTGAACGGCAGGAGGCCAGATTCATGGCTTTTTGTTTGATCTTCGTACCTGCCCGGACCCGCGGGCGGCCGGATGTCCACGCATGAGCGGGCTGCGTTCGGCCGCGCCGGACATTCCGCTGCAGGCCTGGTGCCGGGCCGGCACCTTGCGCCATGCCGCGCCCCCTGCCCGGCAACCCGAGGACGGACCGCTTCCGGACGATGCGGCCGCTGCCGCGCCCTGCGGCGTTCCGGCGCGCGGCCGCCTGACGCGCGACCTGACCCTGGGCTGCGCATGGCTGGCGGCGCGCAGCATCCAGGGGCTGCGCCGGCTGGGCGTGCTGCGCCCGTGTCACGTCTCACGCCTTGTGCCGGTGATCCTGCGGATGGCCGATGCCGCGAATCGTTCCCCCGGAAACGTCTGAACGGCGCGCGCCTTTCATCGTCCGGGCATATTCGCCTGACGGGCCGTTTCCGCCCCGTCACGATCGGATTTCATCCTCCCGGGCGCCATTCCGGCCGAATGGTGACGCCGTGATCCAGCGGTCCGGCCCCGGCCCCATAGCCCGGGGCCGCGGCGATGGCGGCCCGCAGGTAAGTCCGGGCCCGGATGACCGCGTCACGCAACGCCAGGCCCTGCGCCAGGCCGGTGGCGATCGCGCTGGCAAGGGTGCAACCGGTGCCGTGCGTATGGCGCGTCGGCAGGCGGGTATCGGTGAACAGTTCGATCCCGCCTTGGGTCGCCAGGACGTCGGTCAGCTCATCGCCTTCCAGATGACCGCCCTTGACCAGCACGGAAGCGGCCCCGGCCTGGCGCAATTCCTCGGCCGCGCGGCGCATGTCGGCCACCGTACGGATGGGGCGGCCGACCAGGACCTCGGCCTCGGGCAGATTGGGGGTCAGCAGGCTGGCCCGGGGCACCAGATGTCGCCTGAGCGTTTCGACCGCATTGTCCTGCAGCAGGCGCGCCCCGCCCTTGGCCACCATCACCGGGTCCAGCACATAGGGGATCGCCGGATGGGCGGCGACGATATCGGCGACCGCCAGGATGATTTCCGCCCTGTCCAGCATGCCGCTTTTGAATGCGTCGACCCCCAGATCGTCGATCACGCATCGCATCTGCTGCGTCACGAAGCCCGGCGGCACGGGCAGCACGGCCGCGACCCCCAGCGTATTCTGCACGGTCAGGGCGGACAGCGCCGTCATGGCGAACCCGCCCAGCGCGGTGATCGCCTTGATGTCCGCCTGGATTCCCGCGCCGCCGCCGGAATCGCTGCCGGCTGCGACCAGAACGCGGCCCTTCATGCGTTTATGCCGCGACCTGGGCGGAATCGATCGCCGCGCACATTTCGCCGACCACGCGTTCGACCAGCGCCGGGTCCTCGGCCTCGACCATCACGCGGACCAGGGGTTCGGTGCCGCTTTCGCGCAGCACCAGCCGGCCGGCGGTGCCCAGCGTGGCCTCAGCCCGGCGGCTTGCATCCTGGACCGAGGGAGCGAGCAGCGGGCTCCGGCCGGCGAAGCGGACATTGCGCAGCATCTGCGGGAACGGGGTGAACATGCGGCAGACTTCGCTGGCCGGACGGGCTTCTTCGACCAGTACCGCCAGCACCTGCAGCGCCGCGACCAGCCCGTCGCCGGTGGTGGCGAAATCGGACAGGACCATGTGGCCCGATTGCTCGCCGCCGACATTGGCGCCCAGTTCGCGCATGCGCTCCACCACGTAGCGGTCGCCCACGGCGGTGCGCACCAGTTCCAGCCCCATTCCTTCCAGGCAGCGGGCCAGGCCCATGTTCGACATGACGGTCGCGACGATCTGCGCCGAATGCAGCCGCCCCTGGCGTGCCCAGGACCGCGCGATCAGGGCCAGGATCTGGTCGCCGTCGATCAGGCGCCCCTGCTCGTCGGCGATCAGTACGCGATCGGCATCGCCATCCAGCGCGATGCCGATATGGGCCCGGTGCGCGACCACCGCGGCGCAGAGGGATTCCGGGCGGGTGGAACCGCAATTTTCATTGATGTTGACGCCGTTTGGTTCGCAGCCGATGCGAATCACCTCGGCCCCCAGTTCCCACAGCGCGGTCGGTGCGACGCGATAGGCGGCGCCGTTGGCGCAATCGATGACGATGCGCAGCCCGTCCAGCCGCCGGCCGCGCGGGAAGGACGCCTTGGCGTTCTCGATATAGCGGCCGGCAGCGTCGTTGAGGCGCGAGGCCCGGCCGATCCTCTCCGGCGCGGCCAGCCGGTCGCCCAGGTCGGCGCGCATCAGGGACTCGATCTCGGCCTCGGTCTCGTCGGACAGCTTGAAGCCGTCGGGGCCGAACAGCTTGATGCCGTTATCGCCGAACGGGTTGTGCGAGGCCGAGATCATCACCCCCAGATCAGCGCGCAGCGAGCGGGTCAGCATGGCGATCGCCGGGGTAGGCATCGGGCCGACCAGGGTGACGTCCATGCCGGCGGACAGGAAGCCCGAGACCAGGGCGCATTCGATCATGTATCCCGACAGGCGGGTATCCTTGCCCAGCAGCACCCGGTGCCGGTGCGCCCCGCGCATGAAGCGCAACCCCGCCGCCTGCCCCAGCTTCTGGGCGATCTCGACCGTCATCGGATCCTGGTTGGCGGTGCCGCGAATGCCGTCGGTGCCGAATAATTTTCTCGTCTTGGTCATCCCTGGGTCATCCCTGGCCGTCCCTGTCTTTCGCCGCGATCCCAATTATCGCAGCGCCACGCGCCCTGCCATACCCGTACGGCCTGTACCATCGCCGGTACGTTATGGACTCGCAGGATCGTGTTACCCAGCGCCAGGCCCGGCAGGCTGCTGACCAGGGTGCCCGGGTCGCGGTCCGCGGCGCGCGCCACCCCCGACCATTCGCCCAGCGTGCGCTTGCGCGAGGTGCCCAGCAGCACCCGGCAGCCCAGATTGGCCAGAATCGGCAGCCTGGACAAGAGTTCGGCATTCTGGGCCGCGTTCTTGGCGAAGCCGATGCCCGGGTCGACGATGATGCGCCGGCGATCGATTCCGGCGGCGACCGCGCCCGCGACGCGGGCGGCGAGTTCACGCGTGACGTCGACAGCCACGTCGTCGTAATGCGCCAGCCGCGCCATGGTTTGCGGCGTGCCGCGCATATGCATCAGCACCACCGGGCACGCGGCATCGGCCACCACCGCCAGCGCGTCCGGATCATGCGCCAGGGCCGAGACGTCGTTGATCACCGTGGCCCCCAGCGCCAGCGCGGCCGACATGGTGGCCGCGTTGCGCGTATCGACCGACAGGGCGATATCGGCCCCGTCGATTCTTGTCCGATCGATTTCGGCCCGCAGCCCGGCCAGGACGGGGGCCACGCGCGCCCATTCCTGTCCCGGCGTGACGACGGCCGCACCGGGGCGCGTGCTTTCGCCGCCGATATCCAGCAGGGCGGCCCCGTCCGCCACCATCTCCATGCCGGCGCGCACCGCGTCCGCGGCCGCTTCATGGCGTCCGCCGTCGCTGAAACTGTCCGGGGTGGCGTTCAGGATTCCCATCACCAGCGACCCATCGGGCAGACCCGCCGATGGCAGGGGGGCGGTGACGCGCTCCAGCGCCGTCAGCCAGCCGGGGGGGATATCGCCGGCCGCCACCAGCCGCGCCGCGCCATCCCCGATCAGCCGGGCCAGGGTGAAGGCGGCGGGACCGCCGGCCAGCCCGTGGGCCAGGCCGGCGCGCACCGCGTCGCGCGCATCCGGGCCGAACAGCAGCCCCACAGGCTCGATCAGCCGCGCATCATCCACAACGTGCTTCCCGGCATGTTCTCATGGCATGTTTCCGTGGCATGTTTTCGTCGCGCGGAGACGCGCGCTCATAAGAAAATGCGGGGACGCGCGCTCATAAGAAAACGCGGAGACGCGCGCCCGAAAGAAAACAGGCGGAGCATGGGCCCCGCCTGTCGTTCAGACCCGATGATGGGTGCCTCAGCCCGGCTGCGGCGCCGGATCCAGCCCCCCGCCGCCGGGCGAGGGCAGCGGCGCGGCCGGCGGCGTCGGCGGTACCGAGGCGCGGCGATTTTCCGGCGCCGGATCGTCCACCACTATGCGCTCGATCTGCTCGCCGCGCAGGACCTGGCGGATTTCCTCGCCCGACAGGGTCTCGTGCTCCAGCAGGGCCTGGGCCAGGCGATGCAACTGGTCGATATGCTCGATCAGCAGGGTGCGGGCGCGGATATAGGCGGCGTCGATCAGGCTCTTGATCTCGTCGTCGATCTCGCGGACCGTTTCCTCGGACACGTTCTTGTTCTGGGTCACGGTGTGGCCCAGGAAGACTTCCTGCCCGTTATCGCCATAGGCGATCATGCCCAGCTTCTCGCTCATGCCCCATTCGGACACCATGCGGCGGGCCAGGTCGGTCGCCATCTTGATGTCGCCCGAGGCGCCGTTGGACACATTGTCCGCGCCGAAGATGATTTCCTCGGCCGCGCGGCCGCCCATGGCCAGGGTCAGTTCGCCCAGGCATTTCGCGCGGCTCTTGGAATAGCGGTCGCCTTCCGGCAGGCTCATGACCAGGCCCAGCGCGCGGCCGCGCGGGATGATCGTGGCCTTGTGCACCGGATCGGCCCCCGGCGTCAGGATCGCCACCAGGGCATGGCCGCCCTCGTGATACGCGGTCATGCGCTTCTCGTCCTCGCTCATGACCAGCGAGCGGCGTTCGGCGCCCATCAGCACCTTGTCCTTGGCGTTCTCGAACTCCAGCATCGCGACGGTGCGCTTGCCCAGGCGGGCGGCCATCAGCGCGGCCTCGTTCACCAGGTTGGCCAGGTCGGCGCCCGAGAAACCCGGCGTGCCGCGCGCGATCACCTTGGGATCGACGTCCGAGGCCAGAGGGACCTTGCGCATATGCACGCGCAGGATCTTCTCGCGCCCGACCACGTCGGGATTGGGCACCACGACCTGACGGTCGAAGCGGCCGGGGCGCAGCAGGGCCGGGTCCAGCACGTCGGGCCGGTTGGTCGCGGCAATCAGGATCACGCCCTCATTGCTCTCGAACCCGTCCATCTCGACCAGCATCTGGTTCAGCGTCTGCTCGCGCTCGTCGTTACCGCCGCCCAGGCCGGCGCCGCGATGGCGGCCCACCGCGTCGATCTCGTCGATGAAGATGATGCAGGGCGCGGCCTTCTTGCCCTGCTCGAACATGTCGCGCACGCGCGAGGCGCCGACGCCGACGAACATCTCGACGAAGTCCGAACCCGAGATGGTGAAGAAGGGCACGTTGGCCTCGCCCGCGATGGCGCGCGCCAGCAGGGTCTTGCCGGTGCCCGGCGGGCCGACCAGCAGCACGCCCTTGGGGATCTTGCCGCCCAGGCGGGTGAATTTCTGCGGGTCACGGAGGAAATCCACGATTTCCTGCAGTTCGCCCTTGGCCTCGTCGATGCCGGCGACGTCATCGAACGTCACCCGCCCCTGCTTTTCCGTCAGCATGCGGGCGCGCGACTTGCCGAAGCCCATCGCCCTTCCGCCGCCGGCCTGCATCTGGCGCATGATGAAGATCCAGGCGCCGAACATCAGCAGGATCGGGGCATAATTGATCAGGTAGCGCAGGAACGGGTTCGAATCGCTGTCCAGCGGCTTCGCCACCACTTCGACCCCCTTGCCCGTCAGCAGGGGGATCAGGGTCGGATCCTGCGGGGTATAGGTCTCGAACGACGTGCCGTCGGTCAGGGTGCCGGAGATGTTATGGTCCTGCACCACGACCGAGCGCACGCGCCCGCCATTCACATCCCCGATGAAATCGGAATATGCGAGCTGCTGCGACGCGTGCTGCGCGCTTCCGGGCTGGAAGACGTTGAACAGCAGCAACAGCAGCACGATGATGATTACCCACAGGGCCAGGTTCCGGCCAAAATTGTTCATCTTGCCCATTGTTCCATACGCTGACGCCCCCGGCTCCCGCACGGTGCCGGGGCACGCGAGGCGGCTCTATTCTGACCAGCGGCAACGCGCCTTTTCAACCTTATGTTCACCCATACATAGGCGCTTCGGGTCACATTCACACCCCCATGAGCGGTCTTTCTTGCCCCGGGCATCAGAATTCCGCACCCGGCCCCCCGGCGAAGCGCGCGCTTTCGGTCGCCGCCGCGCCCGCGGCCGGCAGCAGCCGCACCGCCGCCAGATCCGGCGCATGGCAGATCGCCAGTCCCGGCACCGCGACCACCCGGCCCGCCCGGTGCAGGGCCGGCGCCGTGCGCAGCGCGCGGGCGGGCCAGACGGAGCGCCAGTGCCGCGGCGCCCAGCAAGCGGGCGGCCCGGCGGCGCCGACCGTCACCCCCGACAGGTCCGTGCCCGGCGGCGCGCACAGCACGAAGCGCCCATCCCACATGCCGCCCGGCCGGGCCGCGACCGGGGGCTGCATCGCCGCCTCCTCGCGCACCAGCAGCCAGGACAGGCCGGCCCGGCGCAGCGCGGCCCCCGCCGGAACCAGGCACACCCCGCCCAAAGTGGCCGCGCCCGATATGACGGCCCTGGGACCGGCGCACAGCGCGGCCACGGCACGGGCCGATGGCGGATAGTCGCGCCCCGAGACCGCGCGGATCAGCAATGCCAGGTCCCGGGGGCAGGGCGGATCGCCCCGCAGCGCCACCCAGCCGCCGGCGGCGGCCGTGGCGGTATCGGCAAGCCGCGCGGCCCGCGCCGCGTCGCGGGCCATGCGGGCGGCACCCTGCCGGCCGGCCTCGAGCAGGGCCTGGGCCGCGCGATCGGAATCATGCGCCAGGGCGACGCGGACCCGCGCGCGCTCGGCACGCGGGTCCGCGTTGGACGGGTCCTCGACCCACTCCAGCCCCGCATGGCGCAGCGTGGCACGCAGCCGGTCGCGACCGAAGGACAGCAGCGGCCGCACCAGCCGCATATCGGGCAGGATGGAGACGCGCGCCATGCCGGCCAGCCCGTCGGGGCCGCTGGCGGCACGCCGGCGGATCAGGATGGTTTCCGCCTGGTCGTCGGCATGGTGGCCCAGCAGCAGGTCGACGATTCCGCATGCGCGGCAGGCCCGCGCCAGCGCGGCATAGCGGGCACGGCGCGCCTGATCGGCCAGCCCCGGCCCGGGGTGCAGCCCGTCCAGCACCAGGATGTCGGCCGGAATGCCCATGGCATGCAGCCGGTCGCGCGTCAGCCGGGCCTCGCCCCCCGAGGCCGCGCGCAGACCGTGATCGACGATCAGCGCACGGACCCGCCGCCGCCAGCGCCCGGCGAGGAAGGCCAGGCAGAGGCTGTCCGCCCCGCCCGAGACCGCCAGCCCGACCGGCGGCATGTCCGGCCGGTCGGGCAGCCACGGGCCGAGCGGCGCGATCGCCGCCGCGAAGGCCGCGTCGTCCAGCGGCCCCGCCCCGCCCTGGCCCCCGGGCGGTGTCTCGCCGGGCGCCGTCACGCGGTCAGCGGCACCCCGCGCGAGCGCGATAGATGGCTTCGGCCGATTTGACCCGGGGGGCGGGCGACGAGAATTCGGCCTTCAGCTTCGCCAGGGCCTGGCAGGCCGAGCTTTTGTCACCCAGGGCCAGCAGCGTGGCCGTGACCCCCAGCAGCGCGTCCGGCGCGCGCGCCGCATGCGGCGCGCGATTATAGGTATCGTAATAGGCTACGGCGGATTGCCGGTACTGTTTCTGGCCGGCCAGCGACTGGGCCAGCAGGAACTGCGCGTCGACCTGACGCGCATTGCGCGGACCGGCCAGCACCTTCTGCGCCGCCGCCTGGGCCGCCGCGTAGTCACCGCGGATCAGCGCGGCATTGCCGTCGCGCAGCAAGGTTTCGGGCGTGGCCCTGGCCGCGGGCGCGGCGGGCGCCGCCGGGGCGGCGGCGGCCGGCGCCGATTCGGGTGCGGGGGCCGCGCCATGGCCGCCATTCTGCATGGCGAAGTTCATGTCGTCGATCTGCTTGGTCACCGCCGCGTTCTGCTGCTGGACCTGGTTGGTCAACTGGTCGAGTTCGCCGCGCATGTCGCGCACCTGCTGTTCCAGCGTGGCGACGCGTTCCAGCAATTGCGCCGTCAGGTCGCCATTGGCCGCGGGGGCGGCGCCCTGCGCCGCGGGCGGCGGCAGGCCGCCGCCCGCCGGCTGGGACGCCATGGCCCCCTGGAGCTGCAAGATCTGCTGGCGCAAATCCATGATCTGGTCCTGCAGGGCGATGCCTTCGCGGCTGGTCACATCCTGCGCCCGGGCCGGCAGCGGCGACAGGCTGGTCAGGCCGGCCAGCAGACCCAGCAGCGCCAGCCCCCCTGCCCGCGCGGGCCGGATGCCGCGACCATGAAATGGCGAAGAAGGGCGGAATGCAGCAAGCCGCATGAACAGATTCCCCAAGAGTGGATCAGCACCGCCCGCAGGCCGGCCATGATCGCACGCGACGATACGAGGTCAGAGAGACCGCCCCTGTTATGCACCTGCGCCCCAAAGGCGTGAAGATGCCGCGCGGGCTCCGTGACGGACCCGAAGGAAGGACATGGGGGACGGAACGCTGCGCGCAAAACAAAACCGGCCAGGCGACGTGCGCCTGGCCGGTTTTGTTCGGACAGATGGAGAGTCTGCCGAGACGCTCAGCGAACCGACGTGATCGCGTTGCGGTTCTGGGCCCACGACTGCTCGTCGTCGCCGGTCGCCGTCGGACGATCCTTGCCGTAGGAGATCGTCGTGATGCGCGAAGCGGCGACGCCCTTCGCCACCAGGTAGTCGCGCGCCGCATTGGCGCGACGCTCGCCCAGGGCGATGTTGTATTCCTCGGTGCCACGGTCATCGCAGTTGCCCGCGACTTCGATCGTGACCTGCGGATACTTGGCCAGCCAGGCGGCCTGACGATCGAGAGTGGCCTGGGCCTCGCTGGACAGCGCGTTCTTGTTGAAGTCGAAGAACACGCGGTCACCGACATTGGCGACCAGGTCGGCCTCGCTGCCCGGCGTGACGCCCGAGGTCTGCGCGGCGGCCCCGGTACCCGTCGTTGCCCCCGTTTCCTTATTTCCAGAGCACGCCGCCAGAAGCACGGCCATGCCAAGCGCACCAAGAAGCTTCAGTCTCATTATTTTAGATCCTGAGATCGGTTCCCGCACGGAACCATTATGATTAAGTAGTCGGGTAAGGACTTGGTCCCGACACTCGTTTTGTTCCGTCAACAACCGGGCGACAGAACGTTGCGAACACTGGAGACCACCCGCCCGTTAACGCCAGACGCGGTGGCAGGTCAAGATGCCCTTCGCGCGCGGCGGATATCTTCTGTCAGTATTGACCGGAAAAGCACAGTAATGTGCCTTTCCGGTCTTTAAAACTTAACCGTTCTGCGGCGACCAGGCCGGGTCGGACGCCCCGCCGACCGGAATCGGCCGCTCATGGAAGCCGGTGATATCCACCGTGCTGATGCCCGTCGAGAAGCCGGCCCCGCCGGGGCCGGCCGCCGACTGACGGCAGAAGGCGATGACCCGCCCGTTCGGGCAGAAGCTGGGGCTGTCGACCGTGAAACCCTGGGTCATGATCCGTTCGCCGGTGCCGTCAGGCGCCATGACGCCCAGCGAGAAGCTGCCGTTGGCGATGCGGGTAAAGGCGATCAGGTCGCCGCGCGGCGACCAGACCGGCGAGCCATAAGTGCCCGTGCCGTAGGAGATGCGCCGCGCGCCGCCGCCGCCCGCGCTCATGATATAAAGCTGCGGCGAGCCGCCGCGATCGGAATTGAAGACGATCTGCGAGCCGTCGGGACTGTAGCAGGGGCTGGTGTCGATGGCGCCCGAAGCGGTGAGCTGCCGCTTGACGCGCGACACCAGGTCGACCGTATAGATATCCGACCCCGCGCCGCGCGTGACCGACATGACGACCGACCGGCCGTCGGGCGCGAAGCGCGGCGCGAAGGAGATTCCTTCGAAATCGCCCAGCAATTGCTGCCGGCCGGTGGCCAGGTTCAGCAGATACACCCGCGGCCGGTTGTTGGCGTAGGACATGAAGGCCAGTTGGTCGCTGGTGGGGCTGAAGCGCGGAGTCAGGGTCAGCCACTGCCCGCCGGACAGATAATGGCTGTTGGCGCCGTCCTGGTCCATGATCGCCAGGCGCGTCGTCTGGTGCGCGCGGGGGCCCGAGCGGGCGATATAGGCGATGCGGGTGTTGAAATAGCCCTTCTCGCCCAGCATCCGCTCATAGATCACGTCGGCGATGATATGGGCGATCTTGCGGGCCTCATTCACGCCGGCGGTATAGGCCGTGCCCTGGATCTGCTGGCCGGTCAGCACATCCCACAGGCGGAATTCGACCCGCAGCGCGCCGCCGCTGCTGGTGGCGGTGCCGCTGACCAGCGCGCGGGCGCCCAGCGACTTATAGGTGCCGAAATCCGGCACGCCCACCGGCAGCGCGCCGCTGACCGGGGCGAACAGGCCGCAATTGCCCAGGTCGGCCGACACGACGCCGCTGATCTGCTGGCCCATGTCGCCGCCCAGCACGGGAATGACGATCGGGATCGGCGCGGTGCGTGCCTGGTCCACCGTGATTTCGGCGGCGCCGGGGGCGGGCGCCTGCTGCGCCAGGGCCGAAAGCGGCGCGGCCAGGATACCGCCCGCAAGGCCGGCCCCCGCCCCCATCAGGGTGCGCCGGCCGAGATGGGACGCCAAAAACGACGCATCGGTATCGGAAATCCACGCAAGGTCATTCGGACGCATAATCTTCTCCTCGTACGCACCGCCCAGGGTGGCCTGCACTATCCTGGCCTGCATTAGCCTGGCCTCCCCCGGGCCGGGCGACAGTCCGGCAGGCAGGCTGCCTCATGGGCGGAAAACGAATTTCAGTTGCCGCGTTTGCCCCAGCATCGCCTTTGGCAGCGGCAATTGGGCGCAGGTGGGGCTCAGCACCGCCGCGCGCGCGCGTTCGGCCAGGGCGCGATAGGACCCGTCGGCCGCCATCCGCGCCTGGGTTTCCGGCGCGAACTGGACGATGCGGGCCATGCCCGTCGCATCGACCGTCACCACCAGATGGGCGACGAAAGTGGCATAGTCGCGCGCGGCCGTGTCCTCGGTATAGCAGCGGCGGACCGCATTGCCGATCGCGCCCTGCTGGGCCGCGCTGAGCGCGCTGGTGATGTCGCCGTCCGGCGCCCCGCCGCCTTCGGGCGCGCCGCCCTGCAGCGGGTTCGCCCGCGCCTTGGGCGGATGGGTCTGTTTCTGGTCCGCGCGGAAGGCATCCAGGGTCGCCAGCAGCGAATGCGTGTCCGGCACCGCTTTCTTCGCCTCGTTCGGCTGGGTGATGCGCGACGGCGGCCGCACCTTGGGCGGCGCGGCCGGTTCGGGCTGCGGCGTCGGCGGGCTGGTCGTATGCGTGGGCTGCGGCGGCGCGGGACGCGGCGGGGGCGGCGGCTGATGCACCGCTTCGGGCGTCGGCTGCTGGACCTTCGGCGGGACCGGCTTCGGCGGCTGGCGCACCGGCTTCGGCTCCGGCGGGGGCGGCATGGGGGGCGGGGGCGGCGGAGGCGGCGGCGGCTCCTCGTTCGGCGCCTTGGTCGGCGGCGTGGGGGCCGGCGGGGCCTCCTGCTTCACCGGGGCCGGGGCGGGCGCGGGCTTGGTCGCCGGCTTCTCGGCCTTGTGGGGCATGCCGCCATTGTCGGAGCTGGTGAATTCCATCTCGATGGTCGGCGGCGGCGGCGGTTCGGGGGGCACCGGCATCGGCAGCCCCAGAATCACCGCCAGCAGCAGCGCCGCATGGATGACGCCGGACGCGACGATCGAGCGCCGCATCAGGATACGTTCGGAACGACGCGGCGGAACCACGACGAGGACGCTCCCAGGACGGAGGAAAATCAGGGCGCGCCGCCGCCCGAGGGCGGCTGCTGGGCCAGCAGGGCGACATGGGTGAAGCCGCCGGCGGTGATCCGGCCCATCACTTCCATCACCCGGCCGTAATCGATATGGGCATCCCCCCGCACGAAGATCCGGTGCGCCGGATCATTCTCGGCGGCCGTGCGCAACTGGTCGACCAGTTGATCGGCCGAAACCGGATTGTCGCCCAGATACAGCGCGCCGTCCGAACGGATGGACACGGTGATCGGCTTGGTGTCCGCATTCACCGGGGCGGCGTCGGTCTTGGGCAGGTCGACATTCACGCCGCTGGTCATCATCGGCGCCGTCACCATGAAGATGATCAGCAGCACCAGCATGACGTCCACCAGCGGGGTGACGTTGATGTCCGACATGGGACGGCGGCGCCCCCGGCGACCGCCCCCTCCGCCCAGAGAAACGCCCATGGTTCAGCCTCTTTCCTCGGACTGGCGGGACAGGATGGCGGCGAATTCGGTGCCGAACCCGGCCATCCGGTCCTCGAACACCGCCAGGTTGTTGCTGATGACGTTATAGGCGATCACCGCCGGGATGGCGGTCACCAGGCCGATGGCCGTGGCGAACAGGGCCTCGGAAATACCAGGGGCCACGACGCTGAGATTGGTATTGTGCATCGCCGCGATCGACCCGAAGGCATGCATGATGCCCCAGACCGTGCCGAACAGGCCGATGAACGGCGCCACCGGCCCGATGGTTGCCAAGAAGATCATCCAGCGGCCCAGCCGTTCCATTTCGCGCGTCACGGTGATGGTCATGGCGCGGTCCACGCGTTCCTGCACCCCGCCGCGCACCAGGTCGACGCCCGGAATGCGGGCCGAACGGCGCCATTCGCCCATCGCCGCGCCGAAGACGGCGGCCAGCGGATGCTGGGGCTTCGCGCCGTCGGATTCGTACAGGTCGTCCAGGCTGCCGCCGGACCAGAACTTGTCTTCGAATTCGGTCGCCTGGCGATTGACGCGCCGCAGGGTCACGACCTTGTCGAAGATGATGCCCCACACGACCACGCTGCTGATGGCCAGCCCGATCATCACCAACTGGACGACGATCGCCGCGTGGATGAACAGACTCCAGAGCGACAAACCCGACGCAGCCGCGCCCAGGTTAGCCGCGTTAACCGCTTGGTCCAAAAATGCCTCCTGCACCTTCTGCCCATGGCCGTGCCGCCTCGCGTGCCGCGGCCGAGTCGGGGCAGCCTGACACTGCACTCCAGTGCGTTCCTTATAGGCTTCCGCAGGAAAGCAGAAGCACCCCCGGCGGCAGTTCGCGCCGGCCCCGACGAATAAATCCGGACCGGCATGGACGGCCCGTCATGCCCGGGAATGCGGGCCCGCCCTAATCCGCCAATCCGTTCAGCAGATCACGCCATGAAGGCGGAAATCGGGCAGGCCGGCCGTCGGCCACCCGCACGCAGGCCAGATGGACATCGAGCGTCGCGCACGGCGTGCCGTCGCGCAGGAAATCCTGCGCCAGGCGGCAACTGGCCGGGCCGAGTTCGGTCAGGCGGGTGACCACGGTCACGACATCGTCCAGCCGCAGCGGCCGGCGATAGTCGATGCCGGCCCGGCGCACCACGAAGGCCAGGCCGAATTCGTCGATCAGGGCCGCAACCGGGCGGCCCAGGCTGCGAATCGCCTCGGTCCGGGCGCGTTCGGCCAGCGCCAGGTAGCGGGCGTGATAGACGACGCCGCCCGCATCCGTGTCCTCATAATAAATGCGGAACGGGATGCTGTGCATCATGCCCCGTCCTCCGGCGGGCCATCCCCCCGGAGCGGATCCCCCCCGTGCAGCAGATCGCCCTGGCCCGGCTGGCGGGGCGGCGGGACCAGGCCCAGATGCCGCCAGCCACGTTCGCCCAGCATGCGGCCGCGGCTGGTGCGCAGCACCAATCCTTCCTGGATCAGATAGGGTTCGACGACGTCTTCCAGCGTGTCGCGGGCCTCGGCCAGGGCGGCGGCGAGGGTGTCCACCCCCACCGGGCCGCCATGGTGGTGTTCGGCGATACGGCGCAGATAGCGGCGGTCCATCCCGTCCAGGCCCAGCGCATCGACTTCGAGCCGCGACAGCGCGGCGTCGGCCAGGACACGGTCGACCGGCCCGCCGCCGCGCGAGACGGCGGCGAAATCGCGCACCCGGCGCAGCAGCCGGCCGGCGATGCGCGGCGTGCCGCGCGAACGGCGGGCGATTTCCTCGGCCCCGTCGGACGTCAGGTCGAATTGCAGCTTGCGCGCCCCGCGCGAGACGATCTGGCGCAGTTCGTCCGGCGTGTAGAACACCAGCCGCAGCGGGATGCCGAACCGGTCGCGCAGCGGGGTCGCCAGCAGCCCCGCCCGGGTGGTGGCGGCGACCAGCGTGAAGGGGGACAGGTCGATCCGCACCGAGCGGGCGGCCGGCCCCTCGCCGATGATCAGGTCGAGCTGGAAATCCTCCATCGCCGGATAGAGCACTTCCTCGATCGCCGGCTGCAGGCGATGGATCTCGTCGATGAACAGCACGTCGCGCGGCTGCAGATTGGTCAGGATCGCCGCCAGGTCGCCCGCCCGCTGGATGACCGGGCCCGAGGTCGCGCGAAAGCCGACGCCCAGCTCCCGCGCCACGATCTGCGCCAGCGTCGTCTTGCCCAGGCCCGGCGGGCCGTGCAGCAGCACATGGTCCATGGCCTCGCCGCGCTGGCGGGCGGCGGCGATGAAGATCGCCAGGTTCTCGCGGCTGGCCTTCTGCCCGGTGAAATCCTCCAGGGTCTGCGGGCGCAGCCCGGCCTCGAGCGCGTCGTCGCCGGTACGGGCGGGATCGACGGTGCGCGGGGGCAGTTCGGTCATTTCGCGAGATCCCGCAGGCTTTCGCGGATCACGACGTCCAGATCCGCCTTGTCATCCAGGCGCGCGACGATGCGCGCCACCACCGGCTGCGCCTCGGCACGGCGGAAGCCCAGGCCCGCCAGCGCCAGCAGCGCGTCGGCCTCCACCCCGCCGCCCGCAGCGGCCGGCAGGGCCGCGCCGGGCGGCACCGCAATGCGGCCGGCCTTGCCGCGCAATTCCGACAGGATCCGTTCGGCCAGGCGCGCGCCCACCCCGGATACGCGGGTCAGGCCGACCTTGTCCGCCGCGGCGATCACCGCCGCCAGATCGGCCGGCGACAGGGCGGAGAGAATCCCCAGCGCCAGCTTCGCCCCCACCCCCTGCACGGTGGTCAGCAGGCGGAACCAGTCCCGTTCCGCCGGCTCGGCGAAGCCGTAAAGCAGGAACGCATCCTCGCGCACCACGGTCTCGACCAGCACGCGCGCGACCTCGGGCGGGTGGGGCAGCGCGGCGAGGGTGCGCGTCGAGGCATGGACCAGATAGCCGACGCCATGAACGTCGACCACGCAGCGATCGGCTTCGACCTGTCCCACCAGGCCGGTCAACTGCGCGATCATGCCATGCGCGTCCCGGCCATGACGCGCAGGGCGCTGGCCCGGTGATGGGCGTGGCAGATCGCCACCGCCAGGGCATCGGACGCATCGGCCCGGCGGATCGTCGCTCCGGGCAGCAGGCGGCGCACCATCATCTCGACCTGGTCCTTGCTGGCGGCGCCGGTGCCCACCACCGCCCGCTTCACCGCCATGGCACCGTATTCGGAAACCCCGATCCCGGCCAGCGCGGGCACCAGCAGCGCCACCCCGCGGGCATAACCGAGCTTGAGCGTCGAGGCGCCGTTGCGGTTGACATAGGTTTCCTCGACCGCGGCCTCGGCCGGGGCATGAACGCGCACCAGGTCGAGCAGCGCGTCATGCAGCCGCCGCAGCCGATCGGGCACCGCCGCGTCGCCGTCGGTCGCGATCACGCCGTCGGCGACATGGCACAGCCGGTTGCCGTCCACATCGATGACCCCCCAGCCCGTGAAGCGCAGGCCGGGGTCGATGCCCAGCAGCCGGACCATGCGCCGGCTCAGGCGGACAGCCTCTCGGCCACGTCGTCGGGCAGGTCGAAATTGGCATAGACGGCCTGGACGTCGTCGTTTTCGTCCAGCACGTCGATCAGCTTCAGCACGCCCCGGGCCTTTTCCTCGTCCAGGGTCACGACCGTGCCGGGACGCCAGTCGAACCTGGCGCTGGCCGGTTCGCCGAACCGGGCCTCGAGCGCGTCACGAACGGCGAAGAAGGACTCGACCGGACAGGTGATCTCATGCCCCTCGGCGCTGGTTTCGACGTTGTCGGCGCCGGCCTCGATCGCCGCCTCCAGCATCGCGTCCTCGCCGGCGGTGGCGGCGGGATAGGCGATCACGCCCAGGCGGGTGAACATGAAGGAGACGGAATTCGTCTCGCCCAGCGAGCCGCCATGTTTCGAGAAGGCGGCGCGGACGTCCGAGGCGGTGCGGTTGCGGTTGTCGGTCAGGGCCTCGACGATCACCGCGACCCCGGCCGGGCCGTAGCCCTCGTAGCGGACCTCGACATAATCGTCGCCGCCGCCGGCGCCGGTGGCCTTCTTGATCGCGCGCTCGACCGTGTCCTTGGGCATGTTGACCTCGCGCGCCGCCGAGATCGCGGCGCGCAGGCGCGGATTGGCCGCCGGGTCAGGCATGCCCGAACGGGCGGCGACGGTGATTTCGCGAATGACCTTGGCGAACTGCTTGGCACGGCGCGCGTCCTGCGCGCCCTTGCGGTGCATGATGTTCTTGAATTGGGAATGACCCGCCATCGTTCGTCTCTAACTCTCGTCCTGAAAAAATGCCCTGCCGCTCACCGCCCGCCGGATCAGGCCAGGCGCCCATGGCAGTGCTTGTATTTCTTGCCCGAGCCACAGGGACACGGCGCGTTGCGCGGCGTCTCGCCCCAGCTCGACGGATCGTCGGGCATGATCGCCGCGGCGCCGATCGGGGTGGCGAGCGTCATGGCGGCCGGGGCGGCGAAGGAAGCCTGCCCGACGCCGGCCAGGACACCCGGCGGGGGCTCGGAGGCCAGGCCCGGCACCGCGGGGTCGGCATGCAGTTCGGCGACGCCGCCGAAGGGATTGTCCAGCACCGGCGGCGCGATCTCGACCCGCGCCATGGACGAGGTCACGCGCGCACGCAGATCGTCCAGCATATAGGTAAAGAGCTGGAAGGCCTCGTGCTTGAATTCGTTCAGCGGGTCCTTCTGGCCATAGGCGCGCAGGCCGATGCCCTGGCGCATCTGGTCCAGCGCCAGCAAATGTTCCTTCCACACCGAATCGAAGGTGCCGAGCAGGACCTGCTTTTCGATATAGCGCATCACCGACGGGCCGAAATTGGCGGCCTTGCTGGCCTGGAGCTGGGTGGCGGCCTGTTCCAGCCGTTCGGTGATGATGCGTTCGTCCACCCCGTCCTCGCGCGCCCAGTCGGCGATCGGCAGGTCCAGCCCCAGGAGCTGGCGCACATCCTCGGCCAGTTCGGCGCTCTGCCATTGCTCGGCGAAGCTGCGTTCGGGGATGCGACGCGCCACCATGTCGTGGATGACGTCGGCGCGCATCTCCTGCACCGTGGCCGACAGGTCCTCGGCCGCCATGTATTCCCGGCGCTGGGCATAGACCTCCTTGCGCTGGTCGTTCATGACGTCGTCATATTTCAGCGTGTTCTTGCGCATGTCGAAGTTGCGGGCTTCGACCTTCTTCTGCGCGCGCTCCAGCGCCTTGTTGATCCAGGGATGGACGATGGCCTCGCCTTCCTTCAGGCCCAGGCGCTGCATCATGCCGCCCATGCGCTCGCTGCCGAAGATGCGCATCAGGTCGTCTTCGAGCGAGATGAAGAAGCGCGAATTGCCCGGATCGCCCTGGCGGCCGGCGCGGCCGCGCAACTGGTTGTCGATGCGGCGGCTCTCGTGCCGTTCGGTGCCGATGACGTACAGCCCGCCCGCCTGGGTGACGATCTGATGGTATTCGGCGACCTGGGCGCGGATCTCGGCCTCGCGCCGGGCCCGTTCCTCGGGGTCCGTCATCTCGGCCAGTTCCTGGCGGATGCGCATCTCCACGTTGCCGCCCAGCTTGATATCGGTGCCGCGGCCGGCCATGTTGGTGGCGATCGTGATCGCGCCCGGCGCGCCCGCCTGGGCGACGATGGTCGCCTCCATCTCGTGGAAGCGGGCGTTCAGCACGTTGTGGCGGATGCCGCGCTTCTTCAGCAGTTCCGAGAGATACTCGCTCTTCTCGATCGAGGTGGTGCCGACCAGCACCGGCTGGGGCGTCTTGGCGATGTCCTCGATCAGATTGCTGACCGCCTCGTATTTCTCGCGCGCGGACAGGTAGACCTCGTCGTCCTCGTCCTTGCGCGCCACCGGCAGGTTGGTCGGGATCTCGACCACGTCCAGCTTGTAGATCTCGGCGAATTCGTCGGCCTCGGTCATCGCGGTGCCGGTCATGCCCGACAGCTTGGGATAGAGGCGGAAATAATTCTGGAAGGTGATCGAGGCCAGCGTCTGGTTTTCCTGCTGGATCTCGACATGCTCCTTGGCTTCCAGGGCCTGGTGCAGCCCGTCGGAATAGCGGCGGCCATCCATCATGCGACCGGTGAATTCGTCGATGATGACGACCTTGCCGCCACGGACGATATAGTCGACGTCCCGCGCGAACAGCGTATGGGCGCGCAGCGATTGCTGCACGTGATGGATCACCGCGATGTTATGGATGTCGTACAGCCCGCCCTCGTGCAGCACGCCCGCGGCGCGCAGCATCGTCTCGACCTGTTCCGACCCCGCGTCGGTCAGGATCACCGAGCGGAATTTTTCGTCCTTTTCATACATGTCGGGCAGTTGGACCAACTCGCGGACGATCGCGTCCACCGAGCGGTACAGGTCGGAACTGTCCTCGGCCGGGCCCGAGATGATCAGCGGGGTCCGGGCCTCGTCGATCAGGATCGAATCCACCTCGTCCACGATCGCGTGGCAGAAGGGCCGCTGGACCATGTCCTCGATCCGGTACTTCATGTTATCGCGCAGATAATCGAAGCCGAATTCGTTGTTGGTGCCGTAGGTGATGTCGGCATGGTAGGCGGCGCGCCGTTCCTCGTCCGACAGGTTGGGCACGATAACGCCGGTGGTCAGGCCGAGAAAGCCGTAGAGCTTGCCCATTTCCTCGGCGTCGCGGCGCGCCAGGTAGTCGTTGACCGTGACCACGTGCACGCCCTTGCCGGCCAGCGCGCTGAGATAGACCGCCAGCGTGGCGACCAGGGTCTTGCCCTCGCCGGTGCGCATCTCGGCAATCCGCCCGGCATGCAGCACCATGCCGCCGATCAACTGCACGTCGAAATGGCGCATGCCCAGCACGCGGCGCGCGGCCTCGCGCGCCACGGCGAAGGCCTCGGGCAGCAGGGAGTCGAGCGTGGCGCCCGCCGCAATCCGTGCACGGAATTCGGCGGTCTTGGCCGAGAGCGCCGCGTCGTCCAGCGCCTGGACCTGGGGCTCCAGCGCATTGATCTCGGGCACGCGGCGCTGGAACGCCTTGAGCGAGCGATCGTTGGCGGTTCCAAACAGGGCACGGGCAAGACTGGCGAACATGTAGACCTTCCGGAATGGCGCGGCCCCGCACCCGGCCGAACCCCCGGGCGGGCAGGAACTGTAAGGAATGGCATTCTCGCGCGGCATCTGAGATAGGACCCGCGCCGCCACGGGTCAACCGAACTCGGGCGAACTCGGGCGAACTCGGGCGAAGTCGAAGCACCGCCGAGGCAAAGCCGGCGCGGCCGGCGCGATGGCGCCGAGGCAGCCTTGCAGGACCAGGCGGGCTCGGCCATGATGCGCCGCGCGTCTTATTTCCTATTCTGTTAGGGTTTTTCCATATGCGGCTTTCCAGCCCGGCGGCTTCCATTCTGGCGGCGGCCCTGCTTGTCCCTGCGTTCTCCGTCCCTCATGCGGTGGCAGCGGCCCCCGCCGCGGCCAAGCCGCCGGCCGCGGCGCCGGCGGCGCCCGCCAATCCGAACCCGGTCGTCGCCAGCGTGAACGGCCAGGATATCCACCTGGACGACGTGCGCCAGGCGGCGGCCACCATGCCGGCCCAACTGCGCCAGCTCCCGCCGAACATGATCTTCCCGATGCTGCTGAACCAGTTGATCGACCAGAAGGCGATCCAGGCGGCGGCGACCCGATCAGGCCTGCAGAACCAGCCCGAGGTTCAGCAGCAGATGAACGCGGCGGCGGCCAACGCGCTGCAGAACGCCTATCTGTCGCAGCAGGTCACCCCCGGCCTGACCGATGCCGCGATCCAGGCTTATTACACGCAGAATTACGCGAACAAGAAGCCCGAGCCCGAGATCCATGCGCGCCATATCCTGGTGGCGACCGAGGCCCAGGCGCAGGATATCATCAAGCAATTGAAGGGCGGGGCCGATTTCGGCGCGCTGGCGGCCAAGCTGTCGACCGACAAGGCGTCGGCCAAGCAGAATGGCGGCGACCTGGGCTGGTTCAAGAAGGGCGACATGCTGCCGGCCTTCTCGGACGCCGCGTTCGCGATGAAGCCGCACAGCTTCAGCCAGGTCCCTGTCCATACACAATATGGCTGGCATGTCATCCAAGTGCTGGACACGCGCACCGCCTCCGTGCCCAAACTGGCCGACGTGCGGGATGAAATCCGCCAGAAGCTGATTCAGCAGGGTGTCCGCGATGCGGTCGAGAAGGCCGTGGCGGCGGTGAAGGTCGTCCGTTACGACCCCACCGGCAAGCCGATCCCGGCCACGCCGGCGGCGCCCGCGACGAAGTAAGACGACGCAAGCCGGGCGGGCGGCCCGGTGGTTTTCCATCCGCCCACAGCCGCCCGCCCCAGCCGGGGCGGGCCGGCAGGATCGCCCCGAAGCCGCGCAGAAAGAAGACCGGACCGATGGCTCAATCCCTTCCCCATTCTCCATTAGCCCGCCCGCTGCCCGCCCTGCCCCCGCTGGCCGGCGTGCGGTTCGGCGCCGCCGCCGCGGGCATCCGCTATACGGGGCGCACCGACCTGGTGATGGCCGAATTCGCGCCCGGCACCACGGTGGCGGGGGTGTTCACGCGCAGCAAATGCCCCGGCGCCCCGGTGGATTGGTGCCGCGCGGCCCTGCCGCAGGGCGAGGCACGGGCGCTGGTGGTCAATGCCGGCAACGCCAACGTGTTCACCGGCCGCGCCGGCTTCGAGGCGACGCAGGCCAACGCGGCCGATGCCGCCCGGCTGGTCGGCTGCGCCGCCAGCCAGGTCTTTCTGGCCTCGACGGGCGTGATCGGCGAGATCCTGCCCTACCAGAAGATTTCCGATGCGCTGCCCGGGCTGTACGCCACCCTGTCCGAGACCGGGTGGGCCGATGCGGCGCGCGGCATCATGACCACCGACACCTTCCCCAAGGCCGCGGTGCGCGAGACGACGATCGCCGGCACCACCGTGCGGATCCAGGGCATTGCCAAGGGCAGCGGCATGGTGGCGCCCGACATGGCGACCATGCTGTGCTTCGTCGCCACCGACGCCGCCCTGCCGGCCGCCGTGCTGCAGCCGCTGCTGGCAGCGGGCGCGGCGCGCAGCTTCAACCGCACGACGGTGGATTCCGACACCTCGACGTCGGACATGGTCCTGCTGTTCGCGACCGGGCAGGCCAGCAATCCGCCGGTCGAGTCCGAGACCGACCCTGCGCTGGCCGAATTTGCCGCGGCGCTGGACAGCCTGCTGCTGGAACTGGCGCTGCTGGTGGTGCGCGACGGCGAAGGGGCGACCAAGCTGATCCGCATCCAGGTGACGGGCGCCACCAGCGACGATTCGGCACAGCGCGTGGCGATGGCGGTGGCGAATTCCCCTCTGGTCAAGACCGCCATCGCGGGCGAGGACGCGAACTGGGGCCGGGTGGTGATGGCCGTGGGCAAGAGCGGCGAGCCCGCCAACCGCGACACACTGTCGATCGCCATCGGCGGCGTGTGGATCGCGCGCAACGGCACCGTCGTGCCCGATTATGACGAAACGCCGGTCGTGGCCCACATGAAGGGCAGCGAAATCGAAATCGAGATCGATCTGGGACTGGGAAACGGGACCGGCGTGGCATGGAGCTGCGACCTGACCCACGGCTATATCGACATCAACGGGTCCTATCGTAGCTGACTGGCGTAGCTGGCGGCCATTGCGCGGCCCTTGCCGGAAGGAAACAGTTCCATGTCCGATCTGCCGCCCGGCAGCGATCCTTTCGCTTCGCGATCGCCCTATGTGCCGCCGGGCCGCATGGAGCCGCGCTCTGTCTGGGTCTATGCCGGGTTCTGGTTTCGCGTGCTGGCCTGGGGCATCGACGCCTGCATCATCAGCGTCGCGGGCTGGGTCGTCGGCCTGCTGCTGTCGCCCAGCCTGACGGTCACGCTGATGAACAGCGGACCGGGGGTCGGAAAATACCAGATTTCCGACCTGGTCCGCGTCAGCGACATCCCGGCCGAATATTCCTACCAGTTCATCCACCCGGCCTGGCATGGGTCGGGACTGTACGAACTGGTGCAGTTCATTCTGCCGGCGCTTTACTACATCCTGTTCGAATCCTCGCGCCTGCAGGCGACCCCGGGCAAGATGGCCTGCCGGATGCGCGTGACCGACATTCACGGCAGCCGGATCACCATCGGCCGCGCGGCCGGACGGTATTTCGGCAAGTTCCTGTCCTTCATCCTGATGGGAATCGGTTTCCTGATGGTCATGTGGACCGCGCGCAAGCAGGGGCTGCACGATCTGCTGGCCGGCACCTGCGTCATTCGCCGGCAGGAAGAGGCGCTGGTCAATTTCGCGCCCCCGGGCTGAACCCGCCGATCCCGACGAAAGGCGCCCTGCCCATGTCCGCTTTCCTCTTCACCCCCCAAGCCGCCGCCGCCACGCTGGCGAAAATCCGCGCCGCCGCGCCGCTGGTCCACAACATCACCAACCTGGTCGTCGCCAACAGCACCGCGAACGCGCTGCTGGCGGCGGGTGCGTCCCCCGCCATGGTCGGGGCCGAGGAGGAAGTGGCGGAATTCGCCGCCCTGGCCGATGCCCTGGTGGTGAATATCGGCACGATCACCGCGCCGCAGGCCCGTGCGATCGCGCTGGCGACCCGTGCGGCGCAACAGGCCGGCACGCCCTGGATTCTGGACCCGGTGGCCGTGGGCGTGCTGGATTTCCGCTCCCGAGTCGCGGTCGCAAGCCTGGCCGACGCCCCCCGCGCCATTCGCGGCAATGCATCCGAGATCCTGGCCCTGGCGCATCTGCATGCGCGGATGGCGGGCACGCCGCCGACCGGCCGGGGCGTCGATTCGCAGGCCGCAGCCGCCGAGGCGCTGGCGGCCGCGCGCGGCCTGGCACGGGCCAGCGGCGCCTGTGTCGCCGTCAGCGGCGCCACCGATTTCATCACCGACGGCACGCGCGTGGCCAGGGTGGAAAACGGCCATGAGATGATGACCCGGGTCACCGGCCTGGGCTGCAGCGCGACCGCGATCGCCGGCGCCTGCCTGGCGGTCGAACCCGACGCGATGGCCGCCTGCGCGCATGCCATGGTGCTGATCGGCCTGGCGGGAGAAATGGCCGCACACGCGGCCGCCGGCCCCGGCAGCCTGCAGGCCGGCATCCTGGACGCGCTGTACCGCCTGGACGGCGGAACCGTGACGGCACGGGCAAGGATCGGTATCGTCGCGGATTGAGCCGTCGTCCGAGGTCATCGCCCGGGGATCATCTTCTGAGCCGCGCCGCGCACCCGGCGGCGCCCGACCATCACCCCGCCACGGTCCGCCCCGTGGCGGCAGCTTGAGGCAAGCCGCATTCATGCCCGTTCCTTCCGCCCGCCTCTCCGGCCCCCGACGCCCCCTCGCCCTTGCACGCGTGCTGGCGGCAATCGCCGTCCTGGTCCTGTCGATCACGGGCGGGCGGGCCCTGGCCGAAGCGCCCGCCGCCGCGATCACGGCCCAGCAGGCGCAGCAGGCGCTGGCGGTCCTGAACGATCCGAAAAGGCGCGAGGAATTCATCCGCACCCTGTCGGTGATCGCCAGGGGCCTGCCCCAGGCAGGGTCGATGCCGGCGCCAACGTCGGGACCGGGCCCCGCGCCGGCGACCGGCGCCGCCCCGGGCGGCGGAAAGATGGCGCTGGAGCCCAACAGCCTGGGCAGCGACATCATCGGCGAATTGTCGGGGATGCGCCAGGCCACGGCCCGCCAGGCCCGCCAGTTCGCCGGCCTGTTTTCCGACCTGGCGTTCGTCGGGCATTGGGTGCGCACCGAATTCGCGACCCCGGATTTGCGCCAGGCGCTGCTCGGCGCGTTCGGCCCCGCCGGGCTGGTCATCCTGGCGGCGCTGGCGGCGGAACGGGGCCTGGCGATCCTGCTGCGCCGCCCCCTGCGGGCGGTAACCGGCCGCGCGATCGAGGCCGAACGGCGGCTGAACCACCGCGAGGCGCAGGAAGAGGCGCAAGCGCGCCCCGAACCCGTCCCGCAGGACGAGACCCAGCAGGAAACGCAGGACACGCGACGGCAGGACGACCGCAAGCAGCACGAGACGCTGCGCATCCTGCGGCGGGTGCCCTTCTCGCTGCTGCATCTGCTGATCAAGCTGCTGCCGGTGGCGCTGTTCCTGGGCATCGGCTATGCAGGCGCCGCGATCGTGGGCGACGAGCAGGCCGAACTGGTCACGCTGATGGTGACCAACGCCTATGTCGCGGCACGGATGATCTGCCTGCTGGTCGAGATGGTCATGGTGCCGAAATCGCCGACGATCCGGCTGTGCCGGGCATCGGACCGCACGGCGCGGATCGTCACCCGCTGGTGGAACCTGCTGGTCGCCGTGGGCTCGATCGTCGTCTGCCTGTCGTCGCTGGGCGTGCTGTTCCACATGCCGCCGCGCGGCACCCAGGCACTGATCCGCGCGATCGTGCTGGTCGAGCATATCCTGATCGCGGTGTTCATCTGGCGGATCCGCATGCCGGTGGCCAACGCGCTGCAACCGCCGTCACGGCTGCGCAAGCGGACCTTCTGGAGCGTCCTGGCCCATATGGCGCGATTCTGGTGGCTGCCCGCCATGGTGTTCGACCTGGCGCTGTGGCTGGTCTGGGCCACGCAACTGCGCGGCGGCTATAGCTGGATCTGGCGTACCACCCTGATGACGGTCCTGGTCATCCTGCTGTCGCGGGTGGCGGCGGTGCTGGCGTTCGGCGCGCAGAACCGGCTGTTCCACATCAGTGACGAGACCGAGATACGCTATCCGGGGCTGCAGGCGCGGGCCGATTACTATTACCCGTTCGCGCGGCGCGTGCTGTCCAGCCTGCTGGTCTTCGTCACGATCGTGGTCCTGATGCAGGCCTGGGGCATTCCCAGCGTCGCCTTCTTCCTGCACGGCACGCTGGGCACGCAGATCCTGGCGGCGATCCTGTCGATCCTGGTCGCCATCACGGTCGCCGCCCTGGTGTGGGAGTCCGCGAACGCGGCGCTGCAACGGCAGGTCAGGCGCTATGAAGACACCGAGCAATTGTCGCGCGCGGTGCGGCTGCGCACCGTGCTGCCGATCATCCGCACGGTGCTGCTGACGGTCATCATCATCATCGTCGCGGTGACGACCCTGTCGCAGATCGGGCTGAACGTGACGCCGCTGCTGACCGGCGCGGGCATCCTGGGTGCCGCGATCGCCTTCGGGTCACAGAGCCTGGTCAAGGATTTCATCACCGGTTTCTTCATGCTGGTGGAAAATGCCATGCAGGTGGGCGACTGGGTGACGGCGGGCGGCGTGTCCGGCACGGTCGAGCACCTGTCGATCCGCACCCTGCGCCTGCGGACCACGTCGGGCGACGTGCATATCATTCCGTTCTCGTCCGTCACCTCGGTCGCCAACACCTCGCGCGACTTCAACGTCGTGATCGTGACCTTCATGCTGGATCTGGGCGAGGACCCCGACCGCGTGGCGGCGATCCTGGCCGACCAGGTGGCCGAACTGCGCGCCGACGAGGCATTCGGGCCGATGATCCTGACCGATTTCACGTTCCTGGGGCTGGACAGCGCCGACGGCAACGGCGCCAAGCTGATCGGCTCGTTCCGCACCACGGCGGGGAACAAATGGAAGGTGTCACGCGAATATAATCGCCGGCTGGGGCTGCGCATGGTCAGGGAAAAGGTCAAGTTCCCGATGCCGACCGCCGTTTCCCTGCTGAGCAATTTCGGCGGCGGCCCGCTGCGCGTCGAGGGGGATCGGCCCGCGGCCCCGCCCGCGAACACCAACGCCCCCGATCCGGACAAGACCCATGAGTGAAGACAGCACGCCGCCCCTGCCCACGCCCGAACCGCCGCTGCCCGAACTTCCGCCGCTGGAAGAACATCTGCGCACCGAGGGATTCAGCTTCCTGCGGGCGGCCGATATCCGCCCGATGCTGGCGTCGTACGGCCTGGCGGACTGGGAGGGTTTCGCCGCAAGCTGGAACCGGCTGGGGCTGGATCGCTACATGGCCGATGGCGGGCGGTATCGCCGGCGGCGCCACGCGACCTTCGCCGTCTCGGCGGAGGGGATCGAGCGCAAGAAGCACCAGCCGCATTACCAGAGCCGCGATTACAACGAGTTGAATGGCGGAATCGAACGCTGGTTCCGTCCCGTCGAGGACGCGATCGGCGCCCACCCGGCGCTGATGGCCATCCTGCGCCTGATGCAGCGGGTGGCGACGGACCTGACGGCGCCGGCGGGGCAGCCGGACACCTGGCATGCCGAGATCCACCAGTTCCGCATCGAGGCCCGCCCGGACGAGCCGGGCGAGCCCACGCCAGAGGGCCTGCATCGCGACGGCGTGGACTGGGTGCTGGTGCTGATGGTGCGGCGCGAGAACGTGGCCAGCGGCGAGACGTCCATCCACGACCTGCATCGGCGCGAGATCGGGCATTTCATGCTGGCCGAGCCGCTGGACGCGGCGCTGGTCGACGATAATCGCGTCTATCACGGGGTCACCGCCGTACGGCCGATCGACCCCGCCCAGCCGGCCTATCGCGACGTCCTGGTCGTGACCTTTCGCCACCAATAAGGCCGCGTTCCGATAGATGCTGTTTACGACTCAGTCTTTCCTGCTGGGCTTTCTGCCGGCGACGCTGCTGCTGTTTCATCTGTGCGCCGGACACCGCATGGCACGGCAGCTCGTCCTGGTGGGCGCGTCGCTGCTGTTCTACGGGTTCTGGAACTGGCGCTTCGTGCCCGCGCTGGTGGCGCTGACCCTGCTGAACTGGGGACTGGGCCGAGCCTGGGCGGCCAGCGGCCGGCGCATCTGGCCGATCGGCGGAATCGTCATCAACCTGCTGACGCTCGGGTTTTTCAAATACGCCAATTTCTTCGCCGACAGCATGGCGCATCTGGCCGGCTGGCGGCACCTGGCCTGGGCGATCACGTTGCCGCTGGGCATTTCCTTCTTCACGTTCCAGAAGATCGCCTATCACGCCGACCTGCTGCGCGGCGCGCGGCCGGTGCGCAGCGCGCTGGACTTCCTTGAATTCGTCACCTTCTTTCCGCAACTGATCGCGGGCCCCATCGTCCGCCATCATGAGATCGTGCCGCAATTCGACACCGACCCGCACGGGCCGGACCTGTGGGAAAACCTTTCACGCGGGGCCATGCTGCTGCTGCTGGGACTGGCCAAGAAGGTCGGGCTGGCGGATACGCTGGCCCAGACCTGCAATCCGCTCTTCGACCAGGCGGCGCATGGCGCGGCGCTGAACCTGGCGCAGGGATGGGTGGCGGCGCTGTCCTATACGCTGGAAATCTTCTTTGATTTTTCCGGCTATTCCGACATGGCGATCGGCATGGCGCTGCTGTTCGGGCTGCGGCTGCCGTTCAATTTCGACGTGCCCTACCGTGCGACCAGCATCCGGCAGTTCTGGCAGCGCTGGCACATGACGCTGTCCCGCTTCCTGCGCGATTACCTCTATATCCCGCTGGGGGGCAACCGGCACGGGGCGGTGCGGCAGAGCGCCAACCTGTTCGCCACCATGGCGCTGGGGGGCTTGTGGCACGGGGCGGGCTGGACCTTCGTGGCCTGGGGCGTGCTGCACGGGCTGGCCCTGTCGGTGAACCATGCCTGGACACGGCTGGCGAGCCGCCTGGCGCTGCGCCTGCCGGCCGTGGCGGCCTGGGCGCTGACGATGCTGTTCGTCATCGTGGGGTGGGTGCTGTTCCGCGCGCCGGACTTTCCCACCGCGGGGCGCGTGCTGCGCGCCATGGCCGGATTGCAGGGCGTAGGCCGTGCCTGGCCGCGCGACGCGGCGGTGTTCTGGATCGCGCTGGGCGTCGCCCTGATCGGCCCGTCCTCGCAGGATGCGGTGCTGCGGATGCTGCGCCCGACCAGGCTGCTGGCCGTGCCGGCGGGCATTGCCTTCGTATTGCTGCTGCTGCTGATCGGCGGACGGATTCCCGATGCCTTCATCTATTTCCAGTTCTGACATGTCCCGGCCCGGCCCGGCCCATTCCGCCGCTCTGATACATTCCGCACAGGCGGCGTGGCGGCGCTTCGCGCTGGCATTCGCGGCGGCGCTGGCCGGCGCGGGTCTCGTGGTCTTCCTGTTCGTCGTCATCGTCGATCCGTGGGACATGCTGCCGTTGTCGCCGCGCTGGCACAGGATCCCGATTTCCACCAATGCGCGCTTCACCATGCCGGCCCTGGCCGTCAGTCCGCGTTTCGATTCCGCGATGGTCGGGACATCGACCGGCCGGCTGCTGCAACCCGCGATCATGGACCGGCCGTTCGGCGCGCGCTTCGCCAACATGGCCATGAACAGTGCCAGCCCGTGGGAGCAGGACCGGCTGCTGCGACTGTTCCTGCGCCATCATCCGGCGCCGCGCGCGGTGCTGATCGACGTCGATTTCGCCTGGTGCTCGGCCTCGGCGCAGGCGCTGTCCGGCCCCAACAGGCCGATGCCGGACTGGATGTATGCCGGGTCGCCCTGGCGGGGATACGCCGAGATGATGAACCTGTACGCGGTGCAGGAAGCCGCGAACCAGTTCATGTGGCTGATCGGGCACAAGCGCCAGCGCTACGGATCGGACGGCTATACCAGCTTCGTGCCGCCCGACAGCCAGTATGACCGGCGCCGGGTCGATGCGCTGTTCGCCGGCTGGCCGGTCGACCGGCGGATGGCGGACGGGCCGGCGCCGGCGCCGCAATCCATGCCGATGCTGCGCGCCCTGCTGGCCGCGATCCCGGCGGCCACCGTCAAGATCCTGTGGTTT
This sequence comes from Nguyenibacter sp. L1, assembly GCF_035199985.1. Classification (GTDB taxonomy): domain Bacteria; phylum Pseudomonadota; class Alphaproteobacteria; order Acetobacterales; family Acetobacteraceae; genus Gluconacetobacter; species Gluconacetobacter vanlangensis. The sequence continues at coordinate 3,432,864 of NZ_CP127015.1, read as the reverse complement.
CCGCCCAGTGCGCGCGAGATGCAGGGCATGCCCGGCGGCGCACTGACCGCGGAACGCGCCGCCTGCCGCGCCGCCGTGCTGGCCGCCGCCCGCGCCGCGCCGCGCGCGATGGTGGTCGATTTCGACATCCCGGGCCCGGTGACCGCGACGCGCGACAATTTCTGGGATCCGATCCATTATCGCCAATCCGTCGCGCGGATGGTGATGGATGATTTGGCCGCCGCCTATGCCGGACGCGAGGTGGCCCCCGACCAGGCGCGGGTACTGCTGCGGCCGGCATACTGATCTCATCACGCCCCTTGCCGCGGCGCCGCCATCCGACGAAGATGGCCTCGGGATGAAGCCGCCGCGCGGGGAGAGAGGTCTTGGACAGCGATCACGACCGGCCCGCCTGGCAGTTGCGCACCGATGACGACGCCAATGTGATCGTCCTGTCCGGCGCGTGGATCGCGCAGCAGGGACGGGTTCCGGCGCTGCCGTCCGACGGGTTGCGGCAGGCCCTGCCGGACCGGCTCATCCATTTCGACACCACCGCGCTGGGCCGGTGGGATACCGCGCTGGTCGGGTTCCTGTGGCAGGTCAAGCAGCTTGCCGCGCGGGACCACCTGGCGATACAGGCCGACACGCTGCCGGACTCGGCGCGGAAATTGCTGGATCTGCTGCCCGAATCCGCCCCCGCCCCGGCCGTGCCGCACCGTCGTGCCTTCGCGCCCGTCACCGCGCTGGGGGCGCGCACGCTCGACGGGCTGACCGAAATCGGGACGATGACCGAACTCGGCGTCGAGGCGGCGCGCGGCGGCCTGGCGGCCCTGGCGGGGCGCGGCCGCATGCGCATGACGGACCTGATGGACAATATCCGCGACGCGGGGCCGTCCGCGCTGCTGATCGTCAGCGTGGTGAATTTCCTGGTCGGCGCGATCCTGGCTTTCGTCGGCGCGGTGCAGTTGCGCAGATTCGCCGCCGACATCTATGTCGCCAGCCTGGTCGGGATCGCCATGGTGCGCGAGATGTCGGCCGTGATGACGGCGATCATCATGGCCGGCCGGACCGGCGGGGCCTATGCCGCGCGGATCGCGACCATGCAGGGCAACGAGGAAATCGACGCCCTGACCGTGTTCGGCATTCCGGTATCGAGCTATCTGATCCTGCCCTCGATTCTGGGCCTGGTGGCGACCATGCCGTTTCTGTACCTGTATGGCTGCCTGATCGGCATGCTGGGCGGTTTTGCCGTCTCGATCAGCATGCTGGCCGTGACGGGCCCGGGCTATCTGCATCAGACGCTGAATGCCGTGGCGCTGAACCAGTTCGAATTCGGGTTCGCCAAGAGCATCGCCTTCGCCATCCTGATCGGACTGACCAGTTGCCGGATCGGCCTGCGCGCCGGCCGCAGCGCCGCCGACGTCGGCGTGGCGGCCACCCGGGCGGTGGTGGTGGGGATCGTCGGCGTCATTGCCGTGGACGCGATCTTCGCCGTGATCGCCACCACGATCGGGATCTGACGCATGACCGACGTCCCTCCGGCCGATACCCCTCCGGCCAGCGCCCCCTCGACCAACGCCCCTTCGGCTGAAGACAGCCGCGAGATCCTGATGGCGCTGGACGGCGTGACCCTGGCCTTCGGGCCGAAGGTCATCCAGCAGGATGTCTCCTTCACGGTGCGCCGGGGCAGCATCTTCGCCGTCATGGGCGGCTCGGGCTGCGGCAAGAGCACGGTCCTGAAAAGCATGATCGGGCTGCTGCGCCCCCGGACGGGCCGCTACCTGGTAGGGGATGAGGATTATTGGCGCGCCGACGACGCGCACCGCGTGTCGGTCAACCGCCGCTTCGGCGTGCTGTTCCAGAGCGCTGCGCTGTGGAGTTCGCTGACGGTCGGCGAAAACGTGGCCCTGCCGATGCAGATGTTCACCCAACTGGATGCCGCCGCCATCCGGCGGCTGGTCGAACTGAAGCTGGGACTGGTCGGCATGCTGTCCGCCATCGACCAGTATCCCGCCGAACTCAGCGGCGGGATGAAGAAGCGCGCGGGCCTGGCGCGCGCCATGGCGCTGGACCCCGACATCCTGTTCTTCGACGAGCCCTCGGCGGGGCTGGATCCGATCACCTCGGCGCGATTGGACGAGCTGATCGTCAATCTGCGCGACGGGCTGGGGGCGACGATCGTGATCGTCAGCCACGAACTGCCCAGCCTGTTCGCGATCGCCGACGACGGACTCTTCCTGGACGCGCAGAGCCACAGACCGATCGCGCGCGGATCGCCGTCCTGGCTGCGCGATCATTGCGACGACCCGCAGGTTTTCGCTTTCATGCACCGTGCCCGCCCCGAAACCCCAGCCGAAAGGCACGAGTGACCCATGGCGAACAGACAGACAGCGGTTGGCGCGTTCGTGATCGGAGGGTTGGCGCTGGGCCTGGCGGCGCTGATCTTCTTCGGCAACATCTCGCTTTTCTCCCGGACGACGCGCGCGGTGGTGATCTTCCAGGGATCGACGTCGGGCCTCTCGCTCGGCGCGCCGGTCACGTTTCGCGGCGTGCGCGTGGGCGCGGTGGACGGGATAGGCATCACCTTCGACGCCAGGACGCATGCGGCCTATATCCCCGTGACCGTCGAATTGCGGCCCGACCGCGTCAGCCTGGCGGGCCAGGGACGGCACGCTGTGCGGCTGACCCTGCAGGACCTGATCCGCCTGGGGCTGCGCGCGTCGCTGAACCTGCAGAGCTTCGTGACCGGACAGTCCGAGATCGACCTGGATTTCGATCCCACCGCGCCGGCGGTGCTGCACCCCGACATCGCGACGATGACTGAAATCCCCATGCGCCAGTCGGCGATCCAGAAAATACAGAAAACCCTGACCGAACTGCCGCTGACGGAACTGGCGACCGACGCCCGGGCCGCCATGCAGAACATCCGGGAACTGGCCGAACGGCTGGACCACGACCTGCCGCCGCTGGTCGCCAGCGTGCGCCAGACCTCGGACCATTCGCGCGCCGCCGTCGATGCCGCGACCCAGGCGATCGTGGACCTGCAATTGCGGCTGGACACCACGCTGAAGGCGATCGACACGCTGGCCGGCACCGGCACCCAGCAACTGGAGGCGCGCGGCGCCGACATGCATGCGCTGCTGGACAACGTCAACCAGACGGTGCTGCAGGCGCGCCAGAGCCTGGCCGGCCTGCAGGACATGACCTCGCCCCGCTCGGCCGAACGGGCCAATCTGGATTCCACCCTGCGCGACCTCTCGGCCGCCGCCGCCGCGCTACGCGGCTTTGCCGGCGACGTCGAACGCAACCCGCAACTTCTGCTGTTGGGACGCCGCCCATGACGATCCGAGAGTGCCGCCGCGCGGCTTCATGGCCGCCCGCCTTCCTGGCCGCGCTGGTTGGGCTGGCGTTGGCGGGGCTGCTGCCGGCGGGCTGCGCGTCGCCGCCGGTGCGCTTCTATACGCTGGGCGCCCCGGCCATCGCGGCGGGCGCCGAGCCGGCGGGCCCCGTCGGCCCCGCCGCCAGGACGGTCACGGTGGATCGGGTCGTGCTGCCGGACTATCTGGACGGGCAGGACCTGGTGGTGCGCACGGGCAACCGGATCCTGCGCAGCGACCGGGGGCGCTGGGCCAGCCGGCTGTCGCTGGGGGCGACCGACCTGATCACCGCCCGGCTGGGCCAGGCACGCAGCGACCTGTTCGTGACCGACCAGCCGCAGGTGCTGCCCGCGGCCTGGCGGCTGGCGGTGAATGTCAGCCGCCTGGACGTCACCCGCGACGGGACGGCGTCGCTGGATGCGGACTGGTCGATCATTCCGCACGATCCGCGGGCGCCGATCCTGCATCAGCGCGCCTTCGTCACCCGCGACGGATCGGCGGCGACCGATGATGATACGGCCCGCCTGACGGAAGCGGTGCTGGACCAGCTAGCCGCGCGGATCGTGGCAAGCTGGCCCCGCTAGGTGTTTAGTCCCGGCCTGTCCTATTTGACCGGCGTTCCGGGCGTGCGCGCGCCGTAGCGGTCCCAATGCAGGGCCAGTTCGCGCACCACCACGCTGCCGACCCGATAGGCCGCGTCGATCGACGGCAGATAGCCCGAATAGCCGCCCTCGCTCGCCTCGGATTTCAGCAGGGCGGCGGCGGTCTGGCCGGGCGGCGGCATGTCGAAATTGCTGGCGGTGCGCAGCACCAGCACGCGATCCGGATCCACCCGCCCGGCCTGGGCCTGCAAGGTCAGGGCCTGCATGAAGCCCACATCCTCCTCGGCCGTGGTGGCGAATACGCCCTGTCCGGCGGTCCAGTATGCCACCCAGCGTTCGGCCCAGCGATTCATCCGCGCGCCCACCCAGAACGTCTCGCTGGACAGGGTGTCGCCCAGCAGCACGGCGGGCGGCTTCTGCGCCCGGGGATAACCCGCGTAGCGCGCACGGATCGCTTGCAGCGCCGGCGTGTCCGGCAGCGCCACCTGCCGCGTCAGGTCATAGGCCCAGCGCACCAGGGCAGGATTGAACGTATAGGCCATGTCGCCCGACAGCGAATGCAGCGGCGGCACGGGCCGTTCGTCGGGCGTGCTGCCCTGGACCGGCGTATAGCCGTCCGGCCAGTCCGGCGGGATTTCCCGCGCGTCGATCGCGTGGGCCAGACCGCCATTGATGACGCGCGGCGCCCAGACCGCCGCGCCGACCGGGCCGAAATTCGGATCGATCCCCGCGATCCCGGCCAGCACGAAATAGGCATGGCGCAAGTCGAAGCGCGGATCGAGCACCAGCGCGGTGATCGCCGAAGCCATATGTTCCGGCCCCTCGCCGCTGGCGATGCCCAGGACCTGCAGGCCGGGGTTGTAGCGCATGACCCCATGCCAGGTGCCCGGCGCCGGCAGGACCTGCTTCAGCGGCAGCTTTTCCACCCAGGTCTGGAATTCGCCCGGCATGTCGCCGGTATCCTTGCCGATCTCGAACGTCGTGACGACCACGACGCGGACGGGAATCTGCGCGGCGCACGCCGGCGCCGAAGCCGCCAGGCCGCATGCAAGGGCAAGGCCGGCGACCGCGCCGGACAGGCGACGCGAGAGGGATAGGCGCGGGAAGCGTAATGGCATCGTCATGCGTTTCTTTTCATTGCCCTAGTGTCCTGATTCCGAAATTCGCAAGTGAATTTTGGAATCAGGACACTAGAATTAATATTTTAGTGGCCTGCTGGTCCGAGAAATTCTCATAAGAATGTCTCGGGCAGGACACCAGGGAATCATTGCCCGGCGGATTGCGCATGGTCGTCCATCAGCGCAGCCTGGCGGATCATGCCGGTCTCGAATGCATGCAGCCGTGCCTCCAATGTCCATTGCAGGCGGGCCTTCTGACTGTGCGCCAGGAAATCATGGCAGGCGCCGCCCGCAGGGACGGGACCGGACGGCGTGGCGGCACAGGCCGCCACCATGTGGAAGGGACGGGTCCGCGCCCACAAGCTGTCGCCGGGCAGGAACGCGTGTTCCAGGCCGCTGCGCGACAGGTCGCGCAGCGCCGCGTAATCGAGCTGATAGGTCGCGGCCGCGCGTGCGTATTCGTGGGTCAGGTCGATACGCGACACGCCCTCGTCATCCGTCGACAGGGCGACGGGCACGCCGGCGGCGCGATAGGCGTTGAACGGGTGCGCGGCCCCCGCGACACCGAGAATGACGTCATTGCTGGTCAGGTTGATTTCCACCATGACGCGACGGCGGGCCATCTCGGCCATCAGCCCGTCGGGGTCGTCCTCATGCAGAATGTCCACGCCATGGCCGATGCGGCGGGCGCCGGCGATTTCGACCGCCTGGCGGATATGAAAGCGCAGCCCTTCGGGCGGGACCAGCCCCGGCGCCAGTTCGCCGGCATGCAGCGACAGGCGCACCTGCGGGTCGCGACGGGCCAGCCAGCCGAACATGCGCATATGCAGGCCGTAATCGCGCATCGCCACCGCGTCGTCTTCGGGCGCCACGATATTGATGCCGACGAAACGCGGATCGGCCTTGACCAGGGCATAGCCGAAATCGAGCTGCGGAAAGACCATGGCGGGCGGCATGGTGCGGATGGTCTGGTACAGATAGCGGACCGTAACCCCGCAGCCGGGATGCGCCGCCTGCGTGCCGCATTGCAGGACGGCCCGCATGCGCGATTCCATCGCATCGGCCTGATGCCGGGCGGCGGCGACCAGGGCCGGCAGGGCGGGCGCGATGGCCCGGTCGGCATCGGCGAAACCGTCCCCCTGCAGCACGAAACGCGATCCCAGATCGGCGACCGGACCAAGCTGCGGCGAGATCATCAGTTCCAGATACAGGACATGGTCCTCGGCGGCGCGGGCGACGGCTTCGGCCAGCATGTCGCCGTCATGCGCCGCCAGCGCGGGCCCGAACCGGGCGAAGGTCGCGAAGAAATGGTCATGGCCGGACCGATCGGCTGGCGTAGGCACGTAATCGCGCATCGACAGGGCGTCGATCATGTCGGCCCGCAGGTCTGGATGCGCCGCCAGGTCGGCAGCGGGCACCCGGCCCGATTCGGGCCCGGGGGCGCATTTATCCGCCAGGATCCGCCCCTGGGCGGGGGCGACGCACAGCCCGTCCCGTGCGGCCCAGTCCAACATGTTCTCGGCATAGACGGCGCCGGCCAGATGGTTGTGCAGGTCCGCCCCCTTGGGCAGGGCGCGCAGCACCGCGTCCAGCCGGGCCGGATCCTGGCGAAGACGCGTGAAGGCCGCAGCGGCGGGATCGGGCGGCTCGGCCGCACCCGCCGCCGGGGGGACGGCCGGCAAGACGGTCAGGCCGGCGGCGAGACAAAAGACGGCAAGACGGGAGACGAAGACGGATCGGACCATGCGGCGATGGTGCTGCGGCCGTTTCCAAAAGGCAACAGCCTGAAAGAACGACAGCATGGCCGGGCAGGACGCTATGATTGGTCCGGCGTATCGATCGGCTGGAAGCGCGGCAGGCCGTCCACGTCCTCGACCCACATGGCCAGCGGCCGGACCCAGTAATCGCCGCGCGCCTCGCTGCGATAGGTGACGAGCCATTCCTCGGTCTCGGAATGGCGGCCGACGCAGATCAGCGTGTACAGCCCGCCCTTGTAATGCCGATAGAGGCCCGGCCGCGTCCGTTCAGCCTGGTTCATGTGTCGCAACTCCGCTCCGATCCGCCCGGCGCCCCAAATCGGAATTCCGAATCGGGATTCCGAAATCCGCCGGATGTCGGATTCACGGTGGACACCGGATAAGACAATAATTTTAGTGGTCTGCCGCCCGGCAGCCAATCCGGGGGTAATCTGACCTTGGCCGCCCCCCCGGCCGATCCTGGCCGGCGGCCCGCCGGCCGGCCGACGCGAACCGACGGAACCTTGTCGCATGAACCGCCCGCCCCGTCATACCCTTGCGATCCTGCCCGCGTTTCCTGCGGCGATGCTGCTGCTGGCGCCGCTGCTGCTTGCATCGGGCAGCGCGGCCGCGTCCGGCCATGTGGCGCATCGCCAGGCCATGACAGGCGGCCCGGTCTCGCTGACCCAGCAACCGGGCAGCGTGCTGGACCGGACCGCGCGCAGCCTGAGCGCATCCGACCTGAACGCGGCGGCGAAGCGGGGCGACACGCCCGTGGTACTGGTGGGCTCGGCCCCGCTTTCGACCCGGGCGGGCGAGGTCGCGCTGTTCGTGCAGTTGCAATCGGCCGCCCTGTGCGGGTCGGCAGGCTGTTCGACGTCGGTCTATCTGCGCAAGGGGCAGCAGGATTGGGTCAAGGTGCTGGATTCGGTCAGCGGCCCGGTTGCCCTGTCGCGCCGAACGCATGGCGGCATGCACGACCTGATCATCAACGGGACCGACCGGTGGGTATGGAGCGGCACGGCCTATCGCGACACGATGCGGGCGGCCGGGACGGACGATTTGCGCCAATCGATCGAGCAATTCCAGAAGACGCACCCGCACGCGCAGCACTGACCGCGCATCATCGCGCACCGCTGGCGCGTGCACCGCGCTACTGCGCCACCATGCCCCCGACTCAAGGCAGTCCTTGCGGAAGAGAGGCGGATTTCTTACCAGTAAGAGATGGAGATCCGGTCATGCGCATTACCTCCAAGGGGCAGGTCACCATTCCGGCCGAAATTCGCGAGAAAGCTGGGCTATTGCCACATACCGACGTCGATTTCGAGTTCGACGGCGAGGTCGTACGCCTGATACGCGCCACGCCTCGCCACGGCGACACACGCGGCGCGCGGCTTGTCGCGCATCTGCGCGGCCGGGGTGACGTGTCCATGAGCACCGACGCCATCATGGCTCTGACCCGGCACGACTGAATGACATCGGTCCTGGTCGATGCCAATGCCCTGCTCGACATCATGACGGAAGACGATCGGTGGTTTGAATGGCCGGCCGACGCCACCGCGCGCGCCGCCGACCGCTCGCGTCCGGTCATCAACCCGATCGTCTATGCCCCCGATCGTCTATGCCGAGGTCTCGATCCGCTATTCCCGTATCGAAGACCTCGAGGCTGCCCTTCCCCGGCCCCTGTTCGACCGGGAGGATCTTCCCTACGAAGCGGCTTTTCTCGCGGGCAAATCCTTCCTGGCCTATAAGCGGCGCGGCGGCGCGAAGCGTTCCCCCTTGCCGGACTTCTTCATCGGGGCCCACGCCGCCATCGCCGGATACGAATTGCTGACCCGCGACGTGGCGCGCTACCGTACATATTTCCCGACATTGAGGCTGATCGCCCCCGCGTGACCATTCTGCCATCGGACCGGACGTCGCCCGAACGATCGCAAGGACAGCAGTCAGGTGCCGCAACGACCGTGAAACCGGATCGAGCGGCGTCCTTTCACCGGCAGTGCGAAGAGGGCCTTAAATCGCGGCGCTGCAGGGCAGCTCTCCCTGGAGGCCGGAGGAAGCCGACCGGGTCATTTTCCCACGATTTCAAGCTCTTGTGGAACTCGGTGGGACATTCATGGAAGATGCTATGGAGCGGGTGAAGGGAATCGAACCCTCGTATGCAGCTTGGGAAGCTGCCGTTCTACCATTGAACTACACCCGCAGCGCTGCGGTCCGTATAACCCAGCGCCGCCGCGCATGCAATCCACCCGGCGGACCCATGCCCGCCGGCACGGTTGACGAGCCCTGTCCCGATCCGCAATAACCCAGACGTCTGGCGGACCGCGGTCCGGCGGGCCCTCGTGATTTGGATCGGCCGGCTTGCGGCGAGGTTAAAAAGACGCGCTAAAGAGGCCTGACTCCGCCAGAATCCGCGGGCGTCATGGTTTCCACGGTCGGATTGCCGCGTCGGGACGCGGGACGGCCGGATCGGTTCGATACCGGACGCCCCCTGCCCCGGCCCTTCTGACGATTCTGTTCCCGGGAGCTCATGATGAGCAACGATTCGACCACCCCTGCCTATCGCCCCGCGACCCGCCTGCTGCATGCCGGGCTGGAGCGCACGCCGTTCGGCGAGACCAGCGAGGCGATGTTCCTGACGTCGGGCTTCGTCTACGACGATGCCGAGCAGGCCGAGGCGACCTTTCTCGGCGACGTGACGCATTACCAGTATAGCCGCTTCGGCAATCCCACGGTCGCGGCGCTGGAAAGCCGCCTGGCCGACCTGGAAGGCGCCGAGGCCTGCATCGCGACGTCGACGGGAATGGGCGCCGTATCGTCGGCCCTGCTGTCGCACGTCAAGGCCGGCGACCGGGTGGTGGCGTCGCGCGCCCTGTTCGGGTCGTGCCACTGGATCGTCGCCAACCTGCTGCCGCGCTATGGCGTGGAGACGGCGTTCGTCGACGGGGGCGACCTGCAGGCCTGGCAGGCCGCGCTGTCCCGGCCGACGGCGGCGGTGCTGCTGGAAAGCCCGTCGAACCCAATGCTGGACATCCTGGACATAAGCGCGATCGCCGAACTGGCGCACCGGGCCGGGGCGCTGGTCGTGGTGGACAATGTCTTCGCCACGCCGCTGCTGCAGAAGCCCCTGGAACTGGGGGCGGATGTCGTCGTTTATTCCTGCACCAAGCATATTGACGGCCAGGGCCGCGTGCTGGGCGGGGCCGTGCTGGGCCGCAAGGACTGGATCGCCAACACGCTGCAGCCCTTTACGCGCAATACCGGCAACGCATTGTCACCGTTCAATGCCTGGGTCATGCTGAAGGGGCTGGAGACGCTGGCCCTGCGCGTCGGGGCGATGACCGGCAACGCGGCCGCCGTCGCCGATCACCTGGCCGGGGCCGAGGGAATTGCGCGCGTGTTCTATCCCGGACGGCCCGATCACCCGCAGCATGAACTGGCCCGCCGGCAGATGAGCGGCGGCTCGACCCTGGTGGCGTTCGAGGTCTCGGGCGGCAAGGCGGCGGCGTTCGCCTTCATGAACGCGCTGCGGCTGATCGCCATTTCGAACAATCTGGGCGATGCCCGCTCGATGGTCACCCATCCGGCGACCACCACCCACATGAAGATCAGCGCCGAGGAACGCGCGCGGCTGGGCATCACCGACGGCGTGATCCGCTTTTCGGTCGGGCTGGAAGATATTATGGATCTGAAGGACGACCTGGACCGCGGCCTGGCGGCGGTCCGCGCACGATAAGGCAGGCAGGAACACGCGCCATGGCCCAAGACAGACCGCCGCCGCCCGGGATGAACCCCGACCCGGATGCCGCCCTGGCCGAGGCCATGGAACACGCCCCCTGCTATGAGGCGACCACGGGGACGATCCGCGTCATCGTCCGGACCTTCTGGCTGGACGACCAGTCCCATCCCGAGGAGCACCGCTTTACCTGGGCCTATCGCATCCGGATCGAAAATCACGGCAGCGAACTGGTCCAGCTCTTGCGGCGGACATGGGAGATCACGGACGCGGCGGGGCGGATCGAACATGTCCATGGCGACGGGGTGGTGGGCGAGCAGCCGACCCTGGAACCCAGCCAGGCTTTCGAATATACCTCGGGCGCGGCATTGCAGACGCCGACCGGCTTCATGCGGGGGCTGTTCCACATGATCCATCCCCTGACCCACCGGCAGTTCGACGTCGAGATCCCGCCTTTCAGCCTGGATTGTCCCTATTACCGCGCCATTATCCATTGATCCGGGCGTCTGATCCGGTCCTCGATCCACCCCGGCGACCGGTCCGGGCGACACCGGCCGCACCGCCGCCTGAAGCCGCCGCCCCCTGAACAAGACACGTTGGCAAGACACCTTCCATGACCATGACCGATCCGGCTTCCCTGCCCCGCCCCTCACGCGAGGAGGCGGAAGACGCGATCCGTACCCTGCTGCGCTGGGCCGGCGAGGACCCGTCGCGCGAGGGGCTGCTGGACACGCCCGGCCGCGTCGTGCGGTCCTATGAGGAATTCTTCGAGGGGTACGGCGTCGATCCGACCGCGATCCTGTCGCGCACCTTCGCCGAAGTCGATGATTACGACGAGATCGTGCTGCTGCGCGACATCCGCTTCGAGAGTCATTGCGAACACCATATGGTGCCGATCATCGGCGTGGCCCATGTGGCCTATCTGCCGAACAAGCGGGTGGTCGGGATCTCAAAACTGGCACGGGTGGTCGAGGCCTATGCGCGCCGGCTGCAGATCCAGGAGCGGCTGACCGCGCAGATCGCCAACACGATCAACGACGTGCTGCAGCCGCACGGCGTCGCGGTGATCCTGGAAGCCGGCCATCAATGCATGACCACGCGCGGCGTACACCGCCCGGGCGTGTCGATGGTGACCAGCCGCATGCTGGGGGTGTTTCGCACCAATTCGGACACGCGGCGCGAATTGATGGCGATGCTGAACCGCCCGTCGGTCGCCGATTCCCACATGTAATTACCCTGCTGTAATTACCCTGCGGCCGGCAATGGGCGCCCGCGAGGGGCGCCCGCCGGGATCAGTCGCCCGACTTTTCCGAGATCTGGAACGTCAGGATCACATGGTTGTCGCCCTGCGGCTGGGTGGGCACGGCCTGGATCGACGCGGTGATGTCGCGCTTCTGGTACAGTTTCTGCACCGCCGTCTGCGCGGCCGCCATCGATGCCTGGTCGATCGGCGAGCCGGCATGCAGCGGAATCGCCGCCGCCAGATCGTCGCTGGAAATCTTCTTGTTGCCCTCGAAGACGATCTTGTCGACCACCAGCGCCGCGGGCGCGGCGGGGGCCTGCGGGGCCTGCTCCTCGATGATCCACTGGATATTGACCGCGTTGCCGGCGAATTTCAGCTTCTCGCCGAATTTCAGGCCGACATTCTTCTTCTGGTACACGCCCATCACGTCCTGCACGGCGGCGTCGATCTGGTTGCGCGTGACGGTATCGCCCTGGTGGAAGGGAATCGCGGCCAGGATCTCGTCCGTCGTGACCTGCTTGTTGCCGGTGACGACCAGGGATTTCAGCTTCAGCGGCGCATTGGGCGCCGGCGGCGCCGCGGCGAAGGCGGCGGTCTGCGGCAGGACGGCCGCGGCGGTGCCGGTCGCCACAGCGACGGCCAGGGCCGCACGGGCCAGCAGGTGACGGGTGGTGCGCAAGACGGAATTCTCCCTTGTCAACGGGCGATCGCCGCACGACAGGCGCGGCGCCCAGGTGCGTAATGATGCACACCTGTCCGCCCCTGCCAATGTCACCTGCCCCAATGGCACGCCCGCGCCGAAGCCGGGCCGGCGACGTTACAGGGAAATGCGCACCCCCAGCGCGGCGATGAACTGCGCCAGCCAGCGCGGATGCGCCGGCCAGGCCGGCGCCGTGACCAGCATGCCGTCAGTGACGGCCTGGTCGACGGCGATGTCGGCATAGATGGCGCCCGCCAGTTCGATGTCCGGACGGCAGGCCGGATAGGCCGAGATGGTACGCCCCTCGATGATCCGGGCCGCGGCCAGCAATTGCCCGCCATGGCAGATGGCGGCGATGGGCCGGTCGACGAAGGCGCGGACCAGGGCGATGACCTGCGGATCGAGACGCAGATATTCCGGCGCGCGACCGCCCGGAATGACCAGCCCGGCATAATCGGCGGCATTGACGCGGTCGAAATCCGCCGTCAGGACAAAGCGATGGCCGGGCTTTTCGCTGTAGGTCTGCGCGCCTTCGAAATCATGGATCGCGGTCAGGACATAGTCCCCGGCCCGCTTGCCGGGGCAGACCGCGTCGACGGCAAAGCCCAGCATCGACAGTGCCTGGAACGGCACCATGATTTCGTAATCCTCGACATAATCGCCGGCCAGGATCAGCAGCTTTCTGTCGCGCATCGCATCGTCCCTCCATGAAGTGAATGGCGCGGAAGTGAATGGCGCGAATGACCGCCTCAATCGTGCGAGGGCGGCAGGTGTTCGCGCAGGCGGGGCATCAATTCCACGAAATTGCAGGGACGGTGGCGGCTGTCCAACTGCCAGACCAGGATGTCGTCCCAGCCGTCCTTGACCGCGCCGGACGAGCCGGGCAGCGCGAACAGATAGGTCCCGTTGGCGACCCCGGCCGTCGCGCGCGACTGGATCGTCGAGGTGCCGATCTTCTGGTACGACAGCATGCGGAACAATTCGCCGAACCCCTCGATCGGCTTCTCGACCACGCGGGCGAAGGCCTCGGGCGTCACGTCGCGGCCGGTCACCCCGGTACCGCCGGTCGAGATGACGACGTCGACCGCCGGATCGGCCACCCAGGCGGCCAGGCGCGCGGCGATGCGGTCCACGTCGTCGGGCACGATGGCGCGGTCGGCCAGATGATGGCCGGCGGCGACGATCCGCTCGGCCAGGATGGTGCCGGACGTATCGGTTTCCGGCACGCGGGTGTCCGAGACGGTCAGCACCGCGATGCGGACCGCAAGAAAGGGGCGTGTATGATCCAGACGTGACATGCCGGCATGTTCCCTGCCGCCGGCCCCGCCGTCAACCGGATCCGCCGTCAACCGGGGCCGGCGGCGGCCCCGGACCCGCCCGTCAGAAGGTCAGGCCGGTTTCCATGTCGATGATCAGCGCGTTGGCATAACGGTTGGTTCCGCCCGGATGCCAGACATATTGCAGGCCGGGGCGCAGCGTGGCCCACGGCGTCGGACGCCAGCCGTAATTCAGCTCGATGCCCGGCTCGTTGGACGGGCGCAGCGCCTTCTGCCCCTGCTGCTGCAGCGTCTCGGCATATTCGGCCAGTTTCGGGTTCAGCACCGCGATCTTGCCGCCGAAGCTGATCGTATCGTTCGGCCGGTCGACGAACGTGCCTTTGCGGACCAGGCCCCAGGTCGCGAAATAGGGCGTCAGCGCGGTCCGGGGATCACCCCAGACGAACGAGCCGAACAGCACGGTGCCGCGGCTGCTGCCCGGACCGTCGCGCTGGATCATCTGGTCGGCTTCCACCCAGCCGCCGAAGCGGCCGCGGACCTGGTCGGTGGGCAGGTCCAGCAGATCGACGTTCTTGGGCTGATAGCCGCCGATCTTGGTGGTCACGATCGCCACTTCGGACGTGTCCCAGTAGCCGCCGACCTTGATGTTGCCTTCGTATTCGCCGTGGTAATCGTTGCCGTGATGCCAGCCCAACTGGAAGGGCAGGTAGGTGCCGGTCGAATCCCCCAGGCCCAGCTTGAAGCCGTTATGGGTGTTCACGATCGTATTGTCGACGTTATAGATCCCGGCCGAGACCAGGTAATGGTCGTTCCCGGCGGGAAACAGCTTGATCCACGCGCCCGGATGGGCCGTGGGATAGAAGCCGTAGCCGCTGTTCATCGCGATGCCCTGCGGCATGCCGCAGATCGCGTTGGTCTGGAACTGGCAGTACAGCGACATGCCCCAATGCTGGGTCGACTGGCCGAAATCATTTTCGGTGTTGATCCAGCCCGCTTCCATCCAGACATAGGGATTGAAGTGCTTTTCCAGCGACAGGCGCGTCAGGCGCACCGTCTCGCCCGAACCGAAGATCTGCTGCACCGAATCGACCGCGCCGCCCAGAGGCCCGTTCGCCAGGCTGAGGCCCGCGCGCTCGGTGATCAGGATATGGAAGATGCCCAGGTCGTGATGGATCAGCCTGGCCAGGTCGATATCGGCACCGATGCCGAATTCATGCGCGTAGCGCACGCCCGCATATTTGCCGCCCACCGGGTTGCCCGCCGCGTCTTCCAGGTAATGGCCCTGAAGATGCACGCCGTGATTTTCCAGGTTGGTGCGCGCGCCACCCCAATCGCCCGTCATGGTGCTGCCGCGGATCCAGTCGTCATAGCTGGCCGGAAAGAAGCCGCCCTGTCCGGACGAAGCGGCGGTGGCGCCCGCCGGGGCGGGCTGCGCCGGCGTCACGACCCGCGCCGGCACGCGGTTGGCATATCCCCCGACCGTCATCGGCCGCGCAGCCGGCTGGCCCCCCGGCTGCGCCGACCGAACGACCGGCTGCACCGCTTGGACACCTGGCTGCGCCGTTTGGACAGATGGCTGCGCCGCCTGGACAACTGGCTGCGCCGCCTGGGCATAGGCGTGGGACAGGGTAAGGCTGGAAACGGACAGCAGCAGCGCCGTCCCGAACAAGGTGCGGGTCATTCGGATCCATCTACAAACGAACCGGACGGGGGGCGCCGGGCACCGTCCGGAAAGGGCATCATACCGAGGCGATCGTTTCCGAAGCGATCGTTTCTTGTTTCGATCTTTTTCAGTCTTTCGGCCGGCCGAAGCCCGATCCAGGCATGCGGCATGCCGCCCCGTATAACATCGGCATGACCGGTATACGAAAGATTGTTAATGATAACATATTCGTGAACGAAACGGCCAGCTATTCCGGCGCGCGCGCCGCCGGTTCGCCCGTCACCGATTCGCCCATCACCGGTTCAATCGCAAGCGGGCGGGCCCCAAGCGGGGTGAAAAGCTCCGTCCGGCAGGTCAGGACCAGGACCTGCATGCGGGTGGCGGCATCGGTCAGGATATCGAACATCCTGTGCAGCCGGCCGGTATCGGCATAGGTCAGCGCATCATCCAGCACCAGCATGGCCGGACGGCCGCGTGCCTGCAGCAATTCGGCCAGTCCCAGCCGGACCAGCACGGCGATCTGCTCACGCGTGCCGTCCGACAGCGCGGCAAAGGGTTCGTCGATGCGCCGCGTCAGGCCGGACACCGCGAAATCGGGGTCCAGGCTCGCCACCGCGCGGGGGAACAAGGCCGCCAGCGCCGGCTGGATCGCCCGGCTCAACGGGGCCAGATAGCGTTCGGTCGCCGCGCGTTCGGCCGTGCCGACCGCATCGCGCAGGCAATGCAGGACCGCGACCTCACGCGCGCAGGCGGCGCGCTCGGCGGCGTGGGAATCGCGCAGCCGCTCCTGCGCCGCCATCCGCTCGTCCAGCCCGTCGCCCTCGGCCGCGCGGATGCGGGCTTCGCGCGCCGCCATGTCCTGCTTCAGCGCCGTCAGGCGGGACTGGCCATCCTGGATGATGCGGTCCAGCCGCTGGATCGCCGCGTCTGCCAGGGCCTCGGTCCCTTCGGGGCGCGTCTCCTCGATGCGCAGCACGGCGTGCTCGGCCTGGCGCAACGCGTCCTGTTCGGTGGCCAGGCGCTGCGCCAGCGCGTCGTCGGGTTCCACCGCGCGGGCGGCGGCCAGGTCGCGCGCCAGCCGCCCGGCCGCGTCCCGGGCCGCGCGGGCCTCGGCATCCAGCCGGGCGGTATCCGCCTCGGCGCGGCGCAAGGTCTCGTCCGGCGCGAACAGGGCCTGCTGCGCGGCGGCGTGCCGGTCCTCGGCCGCCTGCATCGCCTGGCGGGCCGTCTCCAGGGCTGCGGCCGGATCGCCATCGTCAGCGGCCGCGCCGGCATCGCTGTCCTCGCCCGCCTGGGCGGCGTGCCGGGCGATACGCGCATCCAGCTCGGCCACGCGGCGCGTCGCCTCGGCCAGGGCGGTGGCGGGCTCCCGGCCCCCTTCGGCCAGCAGCCCGCCCAGCACGCTGCGCGCCGTCTGGAAGGCCAGCTCGGCCTGACGCCGCTCCGCCATCGCCGTCTCGGCCGCCGCCAGGTCGGCGCAGCCGGCCTCATGCAACCGCTCGCGCAGGGCGGCCTCGGCCGCGGCCAGGTCGGCGCGCAGCGTCTCGCGCCCATGGCTGGCCGGTTCGATGCGCAGGGTGCCGATCCCGGCGACGCGCAGCACGGCGCTGTCGGTCAGTTCCGTCCGGCCGTCGGCCAGCACGCGGCCATCCAGCAGGATACGCCCCTGGCCGCCGGGTTCGAACCCCACGTCCAGCACGGTGGCCCGGGCCTGACTGGCGGCGCGGACGGCCTGGAGCGCATGATCGGCCGCGCGGATCGCCGCCATGCTCCGCTCGTCGATCGTACAGGCCGCGAGCCGCGCGGCGGCCCGCGTGACGCTCTGCGCCGCCTGGTCCAGCCGGTCGCGCGCGGCGGCCGCCGCGCGCCGTTCCTGCGCCAGACGGGTGCGCTCGACCCGCCCGGCGGCACGATCCAGCAGGCGCCGCGCGGCCTGGCGCAGCGCATCGGCGTCCTGCAGGGCGGCGAAACGCGCGGCATGGGCGGCCCGGGCCTGGGCATGCGCCGCGCGGGCGGCATCCAGCGCAGCGGTCAGTTCATCCAGGCGGGCGGCCTGCGCGGCGCCCTCGCGCTGCCATTCCGCGCGGCGGGCGGCATCCTGCCGGGCGGCGGACAGGCGGCCGGCCGCATGGTCGCGCAGGGCCAGGGCCTCGCGCCGGCGATTATCGTGGTCGCGCAGCCGGTCGCGGTGGCGCCTGGCCTCGGCCAGCGCGGCGCGTTCCGCCTCGCGCCGGTCGGCGTCGTCCTCATGCGCCAGGCGGCGGCGCAGCGCCTCCATCGCCTCCAGATCGTCCTCCAGCACCTGGCGGCGGCTGTCCAGCCGCGCCAGCTCGGCCGCCGCCGCCTGCTCGCCCTCGATCGCGGCGCGATAGCGGCCCTTGGGATTGCCGCGCCCATCCAGCAGGACCGAAAGATCGGCCTGGACGCGCGCCAGGATCTTCTGCGCGGCCTCGCCCCCCGTCATGGCGCCCAGATCGGCCTCGAGGCATGCACGCAGGGTCGAACGGGCGGGGTCGGAGAAATCGGGCTGCACCAGGCTCTGCCCCTGCCCGACCCACAGCGCGTTCAGCAGGCCCAGCGCCTCGGCGCCGCGCTTGCCGGCCTCGACGCCGATCAGGGCGTGCAGGCGCGATTCGGCCTCGTCCCCGCGCAGGGTGACGCCGTCGCCGACCAGTTCCGCGAAGGGGCGGCCGAAAAAACGCTTTTCCAGACGCCAGGCCGTGCCGTCACACAGAAAATCTACGGTGATACGCGGCGCGCCGCGACCGCCATAGGGTAGCAACTCGGCGATCGGCCGGCTCTTGGAGCCATGGGGCAGCAAAAAGACGGCGCGCAGCGCGGCCAGCAGGGTCGATTTGCCCGATTCGTTCGGCGCGGCCAGCAGGTTCAGCCCGGGCCCCAGCCCCGCCAGGCGCACCGGATCGCCGAAGCGGCGGACCTGCTCGACTTCCAGCCCGGTCAGGATCATGCCGCGCCCTCGCGGGCCAGAAGATGCAGGCGCTGCAGGGCGGCAGCGGCGATCTCGCCGGCCTCGCCCGCGCCCTCGCGCGCCTGATGGGCCAGGGCGTCGGCGGCGGCGCGCACCGCGCCGGCCGGCCCGAACGCGTCCAGATCGTCGGGCGACGGTGCCAGGCCGGGCATGCCGTCGATCCGCAACAGGCGCAGCGCCGAACCCAGCGCGCCCACGATCCGCGCCTGGTACGCCTCCAGCTCGGACAGGCGCAGGGCGCCGCTGACCGCCAGGCGCACCAGCACGCGGCTGGGATCGTCCCGGTCGATGGCGCGCAGGCGGCCATCCAGCGCGTCGATATCGGCCAGGCCGGTCAGCACCGCCTGTTCGCGCGCCCAGCGGAACCGGCCGACATCATGCACGGCGACGGCCGGCTCGGCCCGCGGCCCGTCCAGCGTGACCAGCAGCGCCTGGCCGCCGCCCGCGCCGCCCAGGTCGAACCCGTCGATTTCCGGCGT
Source organism: Nguyenibacter sp. L1 (assembly GCF_035199985.1). Taxonomy (GTDB): domain Bacteria; phylum Pseudomonadota; class Alphaproteobacteria; order Acetobacterales; family Acetobacteraceae; genus Gluconacetobacter; species Gluconacetobacter vanlangensis. The sequence continues at coordinate 3,413,965 of NZ_CP127015.1, read as the reverse complement.
GCCGGAATACCAGGTCCGCGAATCGATGCGCACCGCGCCGTGCCAGTCCCCCAGCGCCAGATAGGTCAGGCCGGCCTGCCGGGCGCGGTCGATGGCGATCCGGTTATGGTCGGGCGCGCCGTCGCCGAAATCGCGGACCGAACCATGGGCCAGGCCCAGGCGAATCGCGCCCTCGGGCGTCGGGGCCGCATCCATCCGCGCGGTGGGGTCGCCAATGACGTGGCGATGCCCCAGCCCGGCGGGAATGATCCAGGCCGTGCCCGCCGCATCCAGCGGCGCCGGATCATGGCCGAGATGCACGGATATATTGTCCGGCAGGCCCATCCGCAGCAGACGGTCCCACAATCCGTCCGGTTCGTGGAAATCGTGATTGCCGGGAATCAGGTGCCAGCGCAGGTCGGGGAATTGCCGCATGCGTTCGACCGGCTGGCGCAGGGTCCGTTCGGCCGGGCGGGCATAATCATAGACATCGCCCGCGACCAGGATCGCGTCCGCCCCCTCGCTCCGGGCCAGGCGGCCGATGCGGCCGATCGCCTCCAGCCTTTCCTGCTGCAGGACGGACAGGATGTCGTCATCGGCGAAACGGAAGACCTTGCCGATCTGCCAGTCTGACGTGTGAATCAGGCGCATGACGCCTTATCGCCCGAAGCGGCGCGCCAGGCCAGAGGCCGGCGCCGCGCTTCCATGCCGCCGCCCCGGCGACACCCGGCGACACCCCGCCGCAATTCCGACACGGGCCTGGGCGATCCTGCATCACACCGCCCGGCAGGTCCGCCGCGCGGCCCTTGCAGGTTCGCAGATAGGTTCAAGGTCTTTCCATGGCTCCTCCGCCCGCCGTCCGCCCGGCTTCCCGTCCCGCGGCACGGTCCCGCCGGCCGCGCCCCGCCATGTCCGAGGCGGTACGCGCCATCCATGCCCGCCATCGCCGACACCTGCAGAATCAGCGCCGCGCGCTGCAGGGCAAGCCGGCCGATTCCGTCAGATGACGCATTGCTCCAGCAGGCCGGCAAGGCGGATACGCAGGTCCGCCGCCTGCGGCTGGTCGAGCACCGTGCGCAGGCGGATCATCTGCCGCCGCGCGTCATAAAGCTGGTCCAGCAGCGACAGCACCACCCCCATGCCGTCATCGCCGATGCCCGGATCGGCGCGCAGTTCGGCGATCAGCCGCGCCCGCGCCACGTCGATGTCATGGAACCGGTAGTCGCCCGGCGCACCCTCGGGCCGCAGCCATGCGGAATCGATCCAATGCTCGATATCCGCGACCGTAACGCCGCCCAGGCGCAGGCACAGGGTTTCGATCGTGATCGTCATGCCGCCCCGCCATCCGGCCCGCCGGGAGGCGTCCATGATTTCAGGAATTTCTCGAGCGCCGCGTCCGGCTGGCCGATCGTGACCTGAAGCGTGACGTAGAGATTTCCGGCCTCGCGCCCCGCATGGGCCTTGACCCCCCGCCCCCGCAGGCGCAGCACGCGGCCGCTGTCGGAGTGCGCGGGCACGTTCATCGCCACCGGGCCGCCCGGCGTCGGGATCGTGACCGAGCCGCCCAGCACGGCGGTCTTCAGCCCGATCGGCTGGGTCATGCGGATATCGTCGCCGTCGCGGGTATATTGCGTGCTGGGGGCGATGCTGAGCGTGATCAGCGCATCGCCCGGCGGCGCGCCCTGATGCCCCTCGCCCCCCTTGCCGCGCAGACGCATGACCTGGCCGTCCTCGACCCCCGGCGGGATGCGGACATCCAGCGTGCCCCCACCCGGCAGGGTGATACGGGCCGTGCTGCCGTTGACGGCGTCGATGAAGCTGACGGTCAGCGAAAAATGGCGGTCCTCGCCCCGCGTCGGCCCCTGTGGCCGGCGGCGGAATCCGCGCTGCTGCCCGAACATCGAGCCGAATATGTCGCCCAGATCATCCTCGGAAAACCCGCCGGAGGAATAGCGGAACCCCTGCGCGCCCTCGGCCTGGTCGCGATAGCCGCCGCCCGGCGGCGCCCAGCCGCGCTCCTGCCCCGCTGCGTCGATCTCGCCCCGGTCGAAGCGCGCGCGCTGTTCGGGGTCCGACAGCAGCGCGTGGGCCGTACCGATCGCCTTGAACTTCTCTTCGGCCGCCTTGTCGCCGGGATTGAGGTCCGGATGCCATTTCTTGGCCAGCTTGCGGTATGCCTTGCGGATATCGTCCTGGCTGGCCGTACGCGACAGGCCGAGGATCTCATAAGGATCGGTGCTCACGACGGTGCGTCATCTCCCTGCCACTGGCCCGGGTACGCCGGCAGGCACGCCGCTGCCGTTCCGATCTGCGCCGGAGACCCCATATCGGCAAAATAATGGGGACAGCCCGGCAAAGGGTCAATGTCCCCCCTCCCCCCGCACGCCCGGCGCCCCCTTCACCCGCGTGGCGGGCAGGGATAGAACGGATACCGCCACGGGGACGCGGCCAGGAGAGAGAATGACCGTCATCGAACGCAAGCGGCCGCAGCGTCCGGCCATTCGCATCGCCGTTCCAGGCGTGGTCTTCGGCGCGATCCTCGCCGCGCTTGCGGGCCTTACGGATCCGGCGCAGGCCCGGCACAAGGAACATACGGTCTATGGTTCGGTCAGCGGCTACCAGGCCACCCTGGACCGCGACAGCGCCGAATATAAATCGGACGACGCCTTCTGCCAGACCGACGCCTCAGTTGCCGCCGCGCCGTCGGGATCGGCGCTGCAGGCGGGCGGCGGGGGCAACCAGTTCCGGCGGCTGCGCCAGAATTACGCCCGCTGCATGGAGAGCCGCGGCGCCTGGCAGCGCATCGAGACCCCGAAGCCGGGCGACCAGCCCGGCAATTGACGCGGCCGGCCGCAATCGCCGGCCGTGCCTTCCCGCGTTCAGCCGCCGGGCGGCGCCATGAATTCCGGCCCCACCGGGTCCGTGACGTGGGTGGCCAGGATGCGGTCGATCTCGGCCTTGTCGTCGGCCGACAGATGCCAGCCGACCGCCTGATCGATTCCCGCGATCTGTTCGGGCTTGCGCGCGCCCCACAGCGCGATGGTCGGCCCCTGGTCGAGCACCCAGCGGACCGCCAGCGCCAGGACCGAACGGTCGAAACGCTGCCGCGCGAAATCCTGCAGCGCCGCGACGGCGGCCAGATACTGGGCGAAACGCGGGGCGCGGAATTTGGGGTCCACGCTGCGCAGGTCATCGGCATCGAAGCTGGTGTCGGCCGACATCCGCCCGGACAGCAGGCCGCGGCACAGCGGCCCATAGGCCAGCACCGCCAGGCCGTGCGCGACCGACCAGGGCAGGATATCGGCCTCGATCGCGCGTTCGAACAGGTTATAGGGCGGCTGGACCGCGGCCAAGGGTGCCACGGCGCGGAACTGTTCCATCTGCGCGACCGAGAAATTGCTGACGCCCAGCGCCAGGACCTTGCCCTCGCGATGCAGCCGTTCCAATTCGCGCGCGGTCTCGTCGACCGGCACCGCGGGGTCGGGCCAGTGGACCTGGTACAGGTCGATGCGGTCGGTGCGCAGCCGGCGCAGCGAATCCTCGATTTCCTGGCGGATGCGCGCAGGGGCGGCATTGCGGAAGGGCTTGCCGTCCTTCCAGTCCAGTCCGGCCTTGGTGGCGATCGCCACTGCGTCGCGCCGCCCGGCCAGGGCCTGGCCCACGATTTCCTCGGAATGGCCGAAACCATAGACCGGGGCGGTATCGATCAGATTGATGCCCAGATCCAGGGCCGCGTGGATCGTGGCGATGGCCTGCCGATCGTCGGGGCCGCCCCACATCCAGCCGCCGATCGCCCAGGTTCCCAGCGCGATTCGCGAAACGGGAACGGGAATGCCTGCAATGGCTAGGGTTTCCATCGGCATGGTTCTCTCCTTCGTATACTAATGCCCTGTCGTCCCCATCAAGGACCGGGACGGCGCTCCGGCCCGGCAACGCAGCGCCGGACGGACGCGATGGGCAGCAAGCAAAAAAAAGACCGGGGCGAGACCACCCCGGCCAAGTCTTTCCCTCGTATGCAAGTGACGGATAACCCGTCGCCCCCACTCGACGCCGATATCGCCGGAGGCTCAATAAAAAACGGTTTTAGTTATGTGCCGTTTTCGTGAAGCGGCCCGCCTTCCGCCCGGTTTCCGGTGAACGACACCCTTCCCCCGCCGGGCCGCGCGCCCTATGGGTAGGGTGCCGGCCCGTCCGCTCGCGGTGCCCGGCCCGCTGAACGGGGCACGCCGAATGGAGAGACAATGCCGCGCAAGACCGTCGTGATGGCGCCCCTGCTGTTGCTGGGCGCCTGCGCCAGCCAGCATCTTCCGTCCGCCCATCCGGCCAGCACGCCGACAGCCCAATATCCCAACGGCCAGGGCCCGCTGGCGGTGGACGAGCATGTTCCGGAATTCGCCACCCGCAATTTCGAGCCCTTCACCCGGCAGGACGTGGTGGCGATCGCCATGCGGGAATGGCGGCTGTTCGGCCGGCCGGTGGATGACGACGACCCCGAACAGCGGCCCGACCCGCAGACCCCGTCGGTCAAGCCCGAGCGCATGCCCGGCCTGTGGCAGCGCGTGGGCGAATATTGGTGGATCGGCCAGGACCCCGGGGAAACCGAGGTCGCCTGGACGGGCAAGCACACTGCCGGCGGCCACATCACCGATTTCGTCCATGACGGCTTCTATGCCTGGTCGGCGGCCTTCATCTCCTACGTCATGCGGGTGGCGGGAGCGAATGACCGCTTCGCCTATTCGCCCAACCATTCGACCTATATCAACGCCGCGGCGGCGGGGACGGAAAGCGGGGTGCGGGCACGCGACCCGGCGGCCTATGCCCCGGCGCTGGGCGACCTGATCTGTGTCGGGCGCGGCGCCAGCAAATCGGTGCGCTTCGCCGACCTGCCGACCCAGTACGGGTTTCCGGCCCATTGCGGCATCGTGGTCGCGACCGACCAGAATGGCCCGCCCTTCGGCCGCCAGATCAGCATCATCGGCGGCAATGTCGACGACGCGGTCACCCTGACGCACGTGCCGGTGGGGCCGGACGGCAGGCTGGCGGACGCAACCGGCCACAGCTACGACCCGCGCTATCCGTGGTGCGCCGTGCTGCAGGTGCTCTATGACGCGGATGCCGAGCCGCCGGACCTGGTGGACCCGCCGAAGCACGGCTGAACGGCGCGCCTGACCGCGCAACCTGACCGGGGAGCCTAGTCGCGGCCCGCTCTATCCCTGGCGCCAGGGCAGGCCCTCGGCCTTCCAGCCGGCCACGGCGCCGCGATGGCCCAACGCGTCGTGCGGCCCCTCGAATCCGTCGGCCACGTTGAAGACATGGGCGAATCCCGCCATGCGGGCCGCCATGGCCGCGGACCGGCTGCGCGCGCCCGACCGGCAGATGAAATAGATCTCGTCGTCCTCGGTCAGTCCGGCCTGCCGCAACTGCTCGACGAATCGGGGATTGGGCTGACCGCCCAGATACTGCCACGACAGCGGCAGGACCTGCTTGTCGATGCCGGCCAGGTCGGGCAGGCCCACGAACATCCATTCCGCCTCGGTGCGGACATCGACCAGCCGGGCGCGCCCGCGCTCCCTCAGGGCCGTCCAGCTATCGGCCGGCGTTACGTCCTCGATCATCTTGTTTCCCATCGCAAGAATGCACATTGTGCGCCGGAGCGCGCGAATCCCGCCTCAGTTGCAGAGAAGGTGCTGCCTTATGGCCGAAAGTGCAAACCCGTCCTCCGTCGGCTGGACCACGTCCTCGCCCACCATGACCGCGGCGATCGGCCATACGCCGCTGATCCGGCTGAGGCGCGCGTCGGACCTGACGGGATGCGAGATCCTGGGCAAGGCGGAGTTCATGAATCCCGGCGGCTCGGTCAAGGACCGCGCCGCGCTGGCGATCATCGACGATGCCGAGCGGCGCGGCCTGCTGAAGCCGGGCGGCACGGTGGTGGAAGGCACGGCGGGCAATACCGGCATCGGCCTGACCCTGGTGGCCAATGCGCGCGGCTATCGCTCGGTCATCGTGATGCCCGAGACGCAGAGCCAGGAGAAGATCGATTTCCTGCGCATGATCGGCGCCGATCTGCGCCTGGTCCCCGCCAAGCCCTATCGCGATCCGGGCAACTACGTCCATGTCTCGCGCCGCCTGGCCGAGGAGACCGGCGGCGTGTGGGCCAACCAGTTCGACAACGTCGCCAACCGCGAGGGGCATCGCGCCACCACCGGGCGCGAGATCTGGACCCAGACGGACGGGCATATCGACGCCTTCACCTGCTCCTGCGGCACCGGGGGCACGCTGGCCGGCGTGGCGCTGGGCCTGGCCGATTGCGCCGCGGCCGCAGGGCGCGCGCGGCCGCAAATCGTCCTGGCCGACCCCGAGGGATCGGGCCTGTACGGCTGGGTGAAGGCCAACGACCTGGGCATCGCCGGCAATTCCATCACCGAAGGGATCGGCCAGTCGCGGGTGACCGCCAACCTGGACGGCATCGCCATCGACGACGCCGAGCGCGTGCCCGACCCCGAGGCCCTGGACCTGATCTACGACCTGCTGATCCATGAGGGCCTGTCGGTCGGCGGATCGTCCGGCATCAATGTCGCCGCGGCGATCCGGGTGGCGCGGCGCCTCGGCCCGGGCCACCGGATCGTCACCATCCTGGCGGACGGCGGCAGCCGCTATCAGTCCAAGCTGTTCAATCCGTCCTTCCTGCGGGAACGGAACCTGCCGGTTCCCGCCTGGCTGGATCGCTGAGCGACGCGGCCGGCGCCCCGTTCCGGCGCCTGGTGTCGCCCATCAGCAGCCAGACCAGCAGCACGCAGACCAGCCCCGCCGCCGCCAGCAGCACGAACGCCAGCGGCGGCGAACGGTCGGCGACGGTGCCGGCCAGGGTGGTCGAGAAACTGGCCCCCGCCCCCATGGCCAGGCCCAGGATGCCCATGCACAGATTGAACCGCCCGCTGACCCGCGTCAGGTCGGCGGCGACCAGCGGCATCATGACCCCGAACGACGCCGAACTGATCCCGTCCAGGAGCTGAATCGCCACGATCAGATAGGGATTGGTCGTCGTGGCCAGCAGGGCGGCGCGCAACGGCAGGGCCGCGAAAGTGACCAGCATCACCGGGCGGCGGCCGATCGTCTCGGCCAGCCGGCCGACATGCGGCGACAAGACGGCGCCGACCAGTTGCGGCAGCAGGATGCACGCGGCGATGACGATTTCGGCGATATTGCCCGCATCCTTCGTCACCTGCCCGGCCGCCAGCGACAGGATGCCGGCGTTGGAAAGATGGAAGAACGCCACGCAGACGGCGAACGAGAACAGCCGCCGGTCCCGCAGCAGATCCCAGACCCGTCCCATCTCGCGCGGGGCGCGCTCCCCCTCGGCCAGGGCCGCCGTATTGACCGAGGCCGCGGGCTCGGTGCGCTCGATCATCATCAGCGCCAGCAATCCCGGCACCGCCAGGGCGGCGCCGAGGAAGAACGTGGCCTGGGGCGACACCCAGTAGCCCACCGCCCCCATCAGGCCGGCGGCGATCGCGTTGCCCACCGCCGCGAAGCTGGCATTGCGGCCGAACCGCTCGCCCAGCAGGCCGACGCCGGCGCCGGCCGAGCGGGCGATCTGCGTCGCGACGACCGCCAGCGTGATCGCGCTGATCGCCGGGTTGAGCGTGCAGCTCGCCAGGCCGTGCAGGATTTCCGCCACCGCGACCGGCATCTGCTGCGGAAACAGCGCCAGCAGCAGGCATGAGAAGATCACGGCCAGGATCGACAATCCGGCCACACGGTGCTTGTCGCGCAGCCGGTCGACCAGCATGCCGGCCGGCACCTGACTGACCATCGCGGTGACCGAACCGATGCTCAGCACCACGCCGATCTGTCCCTGGGTCCAGTGGGCGCCGGTCAGGTAGACGGCGATGAACGACCCGAAGGCGGCCTGCAGATTCGCAACGAAGAAATTCAGCCCGTCCAGCCCACGCTGGCTATTGCGTGGAAACACCCTCACGCAGGCCCGCCCCCGGGACGCGGCGCATCGCACCCCGGACCATGAAGACCCCGGCCGGAAGACCCCCCGCCACGGTATGGATATGGATGGACCATGATCATCGCGCCATCAGCCCCGCATGCGGCGACGCGGGGCGCGTTTCGGCCGGCGCGTCGCCCCGGCTGCCCTGACCGGCGGAATCGGGCAGCAGCGGCGGCGCCGGCTGGGGCTGGGCCTCGACCGAGACCGGCGGCGGCTCGGCGTCGGCCGGCGCCGAGGCGGCCGGAGCGGCCGGCGGCGGTGGCGGCGGCCCGTGCACCACCGTCACGTTCATCGAGGACGCGTCATAGGACGGCGCCGAACGGACCTCGGCCGCGCTGAGGCGCAGCTTCACCGGGCTCTTCTCCGTCATGCCGCCCAGCACGAACTGGTCCCAGGCGATGGCGACGCGCCGGTTGCCCACCCCCATGAAGCCGCCGACATCCACCACCGCCGCCGCGGGATGGCCGTCCTGGTCCAGCAGCACGTCGATCACCTGGCCCACATGGCTGCCGTCGGGCGCCACGACCTCGCGATCGATCAGGCTGCCCAGATGCCGGTTGGCCAGGCTCGTCACGCCGGCGGGCCGGGCCGGCGTCGCCGCCGGCCGCGCGGCCGGCAGGGCGGGCCCCGCCAGTTCGGGCTCGTCGCCCGTATTCATGTCGCGCGCCGCGTCGCCCAGGAAGAGATCGTCCGGCAGCGGGGCCCCGACGACCGGATTGCCCACAAGAGCCCCGGGCGGACCGCCGGCCGGCAGCGCGGGGCCGGCGGCGTCGGCGGGCCTGGCCGGCAGCGTAAAGGCGCCCAGCAGCACGCCGCACGCGACCGCCAGACATACGAAACGGCCGGACGGACGCACGGCCGGGGACAGGGGGCGAGATTCCATGCCCCATACCTGCACGAACTCGGCCGTGCTGTCACAGGCTTCGACGCATCGGCGCCGGTTTTTCGTCCCCTATCCCCATTGCAACCGAATGAAACACCGGATGTCGGCGGCCGCGATTTGGCGATAGGATGACAGGCATGGAATTTCTGCCGCATATCCTGGTCGTCGATGACGATCGTGAAATCCGCGACCTTCTGGCCCGCTTCCTGGAACGCAACCAGTTCCGCGTCACCACCGCCCGCGACGGGCGCGAGACCCGCAAGGCATGGCAGGCCGGCCATTACCAGTTGATCGTCCTGGACCTGATGCTGCCGGGCGAGAGCGGGCTGGAACTGGCGCGCTGGCTGCGCAGCCAGGCCAATGTGCCGATCATCATGCTGACCGCCATGGGCGAGGAGACGGACCGGATCATCGGGCTGGAACTGGGGGCCGACGATTACGTGCCCAAGCCCTTCAATCCCCGCGAATTGCTGGCGCGCATCCGCGCCGTGCTCCGCCGCAGCGGCGAGACGCCCGAGTCCAAGACCGTCATCGAGCAGCGGAACCTGCATTTTTCCGGCTGGACGCTGGAGCAGTCGCGCCGGCGGCTGCTGAACCCGGACGGGACCGAGGTGCCGCTGACCGGCGGGGAATACGACCTGCTGATGGCGCTGCTGGACCGCGCCAACCGGGTGCTGACCCGCGACATGCTGTTCGACCTGCTGCGCGGGCGTCAGGCGGGGCCGTTCGACCGGGCGATCGACGTGGCGATCAGCCGGCTGCGCCGCAAGCTGGAGGATAACGGGCGCAACGCGCAGCTTATCAAGACGGTGCGGGGCGGCGGCTATGTCCTGGCATCCGATGTCGAGCGCTATTGATGCCTCCGCCATTGATGCCCCGGTCGATTCCGGCGGCGTGCCGCGCATGATGGAGCCTGCCGCCCCGGCGGCATCCGGCGCCGCGCCCGACGGCCCCGCGGCGCGGCGCGGCCGGCTGCGGCGGATCGCCGACTGGCTGCGCCCCCGGTCGCTGGCCGCGCGGACCAGCCTGCTGCTGATCGTCGGACTGGGCGTGATCGAGGCGATCGGGCTGACGATCCATGCGCTGGACCGGATCGATTTCGACCGCCGCATGGTCCAGCAGGAGACCCAGAACCGGGTCGGCATGATCTATCGTTCGATCGTCGAGACGCCGCCGGCCGACCGCGCGGCGGAACTGGACGCGCTGCACCTGCCGCCCAGCTTCCGCGCGACGCTCAGTCCCGGACCCGAACCCGACATGATCGACCAGGCCGTGGACAACCCCCCGGCGGCGGACCGGATGCGCATGTCGTGGCTGGCCTTCATGCGCACGCGTGAGAACATTCCGCCGCTGCCGCCGCATCTGCGGCCCCGGCACGTGCTGTTCAGCGCCCAGCGGGGCACGCCCGGACGGGCCGTGGCCTTCCTGCTGCCGGACGAGACGCGCTGGCTGACCATCCATTACACGATGCCGCCGCCCAACCCGTTCCGCTCGCCGACCTTTCCCACCGCCTTCCTGCTGATGACGGTGGCAGGCAGCATCCTGATCGTCTGGGGGGTGCGGCGGCTGGTGGCGCCGGTGGGCACGCTGGCCGCGGCGGCCGAGGCGCTGGGCCGCGACGTGAACGCGCCGCCGCTGCCCGAGGACGGACCGCTGGAAATCGCGCGCGCCGGCCGGGCCTTCAACACCATGGCCAGCCGCATCCGGCGCTTCCTGACCGACCGTACCCTGCTGCTGACCGCGATCGGCCATGATCTGCGCACCCCGATCACCCGGCTGAAGCTGCGGTCGGAATTCATCGAGGATGACGATCTGCGCGCGAAATTCCTGATGGACCTGGACGAGCTGGAATCGATGGTCTCGGCCACCCTGGCCTTCGGCCGGGACACGTCGCGGCGCGAGCCGATGGGCAAGCTGGACCTGACGGCGCTGCTGCAGACCATCCTGGACGAGGCGGCGGAAATGCACCCCGATATCGCCGATGCGATCGGCTTCCGGGCCGAACCGCCGGCGGTGACGATCCATGCCCGCCCGGTCGGCCTGAAGCGCGCATTGAACAACCTGGTGGTCAACGCCGTCACCTATGGCCACGGGGTGCGGGTCACGCTGCTGCCGCCGCGCCCGTCCGAGGCGGGCGAGACCCGGGGAGAGATGGTGACGACCATCCTGATCGAGGATGACGGGCCGGGCCTGCCGCCCGAGGACCTCGAACGAATGTTCGAACCCTTCGTGCGGGCCGAATCCAGCCGCAACCGCGAAACCGGCGGCACCGGGCTGGGCCTGGCGATCGCGCGCAACATCATCTGGGGCCTGGGCGGGGATATCCGGCTGGGCAACCGCTCCCCGCACGGGTTGCGCGTCACCGTGACCCTGGTGTGCTGACGCGGCGCCGACCCAAGGCAGTCAAAGCCCCAGCGGCCAATGCCCGGCTGCCCGATTTCCACACGATCGCGCCAGCACGTCGGACGCGTCTTGCCGCCGCCGGTCCGGGCATGGCATTGCCACAAAGACCCGTGCCCGCATGCCGCGGCGCCCGACCGAACACCCGACCAGGCGGCCCGAGATGCTCGATCGACTTTATGCCCGCGCCCTGACCCTCGCGGCCAGTCCGCATGCGCCCTTGTGGCTGGCGGCGGTCTCGTTCGCCGAGGCCAGCGTCTTCCCCCTGCCGCCGGACGTGCTGCTGATCCCGATGGTGCTGTCGCATCGCGACCGCGCCTGGGCGCTGGCGGGGCTGTGCACCGTGGCCAGCGTCTGCGGCGGGCTGCTGGGCTGGTATATCGGCGCCTTCCTGCTGCAGCACGTGGCGATGCCGATCGTGCATTTCTATCATGCCGAAGGCCGGCTGGCGGCGATGCAGGAGCAGTTCCGCCACTGGGGCGTCTGGATCATCCTGGTCAAGGGCCTGACTCCGATCCCGTTCAAGATCGTGACCATCGCCAGCGGGGCGGCGCATTTCCCGATCGTGCCCTTCCTGCTGGCCAGCCTGGTCACGCGCGGCATGCGCTTCTTTTTGGTCGCCGGGCTGCTGCGGGCCTATGGCGCGCCGATCCAGACCTTCATCGAACAGCGCCTGACCCTGGTCGCCTCGGCCTTCGGCCTGGTTCTGGTAGGCGGCTTCGTCGCGCTGAAATATCTCTGAAGCCACGCCTCGGAAGCCGCGTCTCGCCCTGGGCGGCAGGCGGCTTGCGGCGCGGCGAATCCCGGCGCAAACACGGCGGGCACGTGATCGTCAGCCCGGAGCCATCCAGCCATGCCCCACCAGGTCGCCGTCATTACCGGAGCCGGCGCCGGAATCGGCCGCGCCACGGCCCGCACCCTGGCCCGCGCCGGATGCGACGTCGCGCTGATCGGCCGCGATTCCGGCCGGCTGGAGGCCGCGGCGGCGGAACTGGCGGAACTGCATGTCCGCGCCATGGCCGTGACCGCCGACGTCGCCGACGCGGCCGCCCTGGACCGCGCCGCCGAATCGATCGAATCCCGCCTGGGCCCCATCACACTATGGGTGAATTGCGCCGGCGCCGACGTCTGCGGCCAGTTCGTCACCCTGCCGCCCGCGGACATCCGGCGCGCGACCGAGGTCACCTATCTGGGCACGGTCCACGGCACGCAGGTCGCGCTGACCCGCATGCGGCGGCGGGGCTGCGGCACCATCGTCAATCTGGCCGCGCTGTCCCTGCCGCTGCCGTTGCGCGCGGTCGAAAGCGGCGCCAGGGCGGCGATCCGCGCCTTTACCGAAAGCCTGCGGCCGGAAATCCTGCGCGACGGCGACCGGATCCACCTGGCGCTGGTGCATCTGCCGGCGATCAACACCCCGCGCTTCTCCTGGACCCGCAACCATACCGGCAAGCGCCTGAAGCCGACCGCGCCGGTCTATGAACCCGAAATCGCCGCCGAGGCGATCAGCCGCGCCGCGTTCGGGCGGCATCGCGATGTCCGGGTCGGGCTTTCGGGGCTGGGGCGCCGCGCGGCGGGGCTGCTGGTCCCGTCTCTGATGGACCGGCGCCAATCGCTCCATGCCTATGCAAGGCAACTGGAAAAGGACGCCGCCGAAGCCGACGCGCCCGACAATCTGTTCGCCCCGGTGACCGGGGCCTATGCCGCGCATGGCCGGTTCGACCTGGACGTGCGCAAGACCATGCCGATCCTGGTCACCACCACGATTCGCAGCGTCCTGGCCGGGGCCGCGCTGGCGGCCGGGCTGGGCGTGCTGGCGGCGGCCATGCGGCGCCGCGCCTGACGCCTTCCCTCCGGCGGTCAGGTCATCATCCAGCGGCCAGCCGAAAAGCGGGGCATCACGCCGTCACCCGCTGATCGGCCGGCGCATGCAGCCCGCCGGCCCATACCCACCAGCCCGGCCGGCGCACCGCGTCCCGGGCGTCCCGCGCCGCCTGGGGGGTGTCGAACAGGGCGAAGCAGGTGGCGCCCGAGCCGCTCATCCGCGCCAGGCGGCAGCCCGGCGCGGTCTCCAGCACCTGCAGCACCGTGCGGATGGTCGGGCAGATCATGCAGGCGGCATCCTGCAAATCATTCGTCAGGGCCGCCAGGTCGCGCACCATGGCCGCTACGTCGTGCCAGGCGGCCGGCAGGGCGGCCGGGGGCGTGAAATGCGGCGCGCGCGCGCGAAAGACCGCCGGTGTGGCGACGGCCTCGCCGCAATTGACCAGCATCAGGCCGCAGGCCGGCAGGGCGGGCGCGGGGCCCAGCCTCTCGCCGACGCCGCCCATCCGGGCCGGAAGCTGATCGATGCAGACCGGGACGTCGGCCCCCAGTTCGACGGCCAGGGCCATCAGCCGCTCGCGCGTCGGCGCGCGGCCGGGCCAGGCCCGCAGCAGCAGGCGCAGCGCCGCCGCCGCGTCGGCCGAACCGCCGCCGATGCCCGACGCCACCGGCAGATTCTTTTCCAGCACGATCCGCACCGGCGCCAGCAGATCCGTATCGTCCAGTTCGGCACGCAGCAGCCGGGCGGCGCGCAGGATCAGGTTGCTGTCGCCGTCGGCGACCAGGCCGGCACCGAACGGGCCGGTGATATCCAGGCCGACCGCCCCCGGTCTTCCCAACTCCGGTCTTCCCATCTCCGGTCTTCTCTGGGCGGGATGCAGGCTCAGCACGTCGCCCGCGTCGGCGAAGACCACCAAGCTGTCCAGCAGGTGATAGCCGTCCGGACGCCGCCCCGTGACATGCAGATAGAGATTGATCTTGGCGTGGGCGGATTCGTGCAGCGGGCCAATCACGGTCGGTTCAGTCCTTCTTCCGGTCCGCGCGGCCCTGGCCGGCGGACACGTCATGGCCCTCGCGGGCCGCATCGGCCAGGGCCGCGCGGATCTTTCGCGCGTCCGAGGGCTCGGCGGGCAACAACTGGGCCACGTGCCATTGATTGACGGCCTCCAGCTTGCGGCCCGATTTCCAATAGGCGACGCCCAGGTGGTAGTTGACCGCCGGGTCCTCGGGCGTCTGCTCGGCGGCGCGTTCCAGCAGGCCGAGCCCTTCGGCCACCTGGCCCCGGCACACCAGGACCCAGCCCAGACTGTCGCGAATCGCCGCATCCTGCGGGTCGATCGCGACCGCGCGGCGCAGCATGGTTTCGGCCCGGGGCAGGTTGCTGCCGCGCTCGGCCAAGGAATATCCCAGGTAATTCAGCAGGATCGCCTCGTTCGGCGCCAGGTCCAGCGCATGTTGCAGGTCCGCCTGCGCCTGGGGCCAGCGATCGGCGCGATCCAGGGCCACGGCACGGCCGAACAGCAGCGTCCAGTCGTCGCCCGACAGACGCCCCCGGGCGGCGACAGCGTGGCTGTAGGACTCGATCGCCCCCGGCCAGTCCTGGCGCGCCGACTGCACGTCGCCCAGCACCTGCCATAGCTGGGATAGCCCGGGCTGGGCCCGGACCAGGTCGTGCAGGATGCGCGCGGCGTCGTCCGCTCTGCCGGTGGCCGCGTCCAGCCGCGCCTGCTGCACCCGGATGACCGTCCCCAGCGGATCGGACGACGCGGCCTGCGCGATGGTGTCGCGGGCGGCGGCGGCCTGCCCGGCATCATATTGCAGCGCCGACAGCATCAGGCGCGCCTGGCCGAAGGCCGGATCCAGGGTCAGCGCGAAACGCAGCAGCAACATGCGCAGGTCACGCAGCCCCGCCACCCGCGCGTCCTGGCCGGGAGGATCGGGCAGGCGCTCGGCTTCCTGGCCGATCAGGGCGGACAGGAAAGCATAGGCCTGGGCGATTCCCTGGCGCGGCGTGGCGGCGGGCGTCCGGGCGAGCGACGCGACGATCCCGTCTTTGGCTAGGGACAAGGCGGGGATGGACACGGCCAGCCGGTCGACCAGTTGCAGGGCCTGGGCCCGGCGGCCCTGACCGACCAGCCAATGGCCCACGGCCCGGGTGGAGAACAGGTCATGCCCGGGCGACGCGGCCAGGGCGGCGCGGAAATAGGCATCGGCCCGGACATGCAGGCCGGCGGCATCGGCGATCAGCGCGGCATGCACCGCATAATACCCGCCCAGTGACCGGTCCGCCGTCCAGGGATCGAGCACCGACAGCGCGCGGCCGGCATCGCCGCTGCCCAGCAGCGTCCAGGCCTGTAGAATCGGCCGGATGACCGCCAGCATCGCGTTGCGCGGCGCGCGGTCGTAATGCGCCTGCGCGTCCGCCCAGCGCCCCGCCAGCAGCGCGTCGTCGCCCATCACCAGTTCGGCCATCAACTGCCCGGGCAGGCGGGCCGCCAAGCCGGCCGCCGCCGAATCGCCGGCCAGCGCGCTATACAGAAAGGCCTGCTGCAAGAGGACCGGACGCGCCGGGTCGAGGCGATAGGCCTGGCGGAACGCCACGCCCGCGACGGCATCGTCGCCTTCCATCGCCGCGACGGTGCCGACGAGGAACGCGCCCGACAGCCCGTCCGGCCAGAGCGGCGTCGATGGAAACGGCACCGGGGCGACGGACGCGGCCGCCCGCGCCCCGCAAAAGGAAAACGGCACGGCGAGCGGCATCACGGTGGCCAGCATGGCCGTGCATACGAGGCGAAAACGCTGCATGATGGCGGACCCTACCCTGCGTCGGGTAAACTGCCAAACGCCGCCCCGGACGCCGCCCGGACGCCACCCCGGCCGACGGCCAGGGACACCCACCCCGTGCGGAAGGCTGCCCAAACCGGATCATGGATATAACCGGATGACGGATACACTCACCCTGTTGCAGCTCTATGTCGAATGGGGCGCGGACGTGGCCTTCGCCGAGCGGCCGACCGACTGGCTGAACGCGCCGCCGCCGCCGTCGTTGCTACCCTCGGGGCTACCCCCGGAGCCGCCCTCGGAGCCGCCCTCGGTGCCCCTGCGCGCACACGGGCCGGAACGCCGGCCGCCGGACGACGCGCCCCGCCCCGCCGGGCAGCAGGCCCACGCCATCCCGCCCGCGACCGCTCCAGCCCGCGTCCCAGCCCACCCTATGGCCACACCGGGCCGGACGGGCGGCGGAGAAGACGGCCTGACGGTGCTGGACCGCGCGGTGCGGCATGCGCAGCAACAGGCGGCGGCGGCCCCCACGCTGGCCGCGCTGCAGGCGGCGATCGCCGCGTTCGGCGACTGCCCCCTGCGCGATACCGCGACCCATACCATCCTGCCCGAGGGACGGACCGAGAGCGGCCTGCTGCTGATCGGCGAGCCGCCGGACGCCGCCGAGGACCGCAGCGGCCGTCCCTTCGCCGGACAGAGCGGGGCCCTGCTGGACCGCATGCTGGCCAGCGTGGGGCTGACGCGCGACGACATGCTGGTGGCGCCGGTGATTCCCTGGCGGCCGCCGGGCGAACGCCCGCCCTCGGCGGCCGAGTTGCGGATCTGCGCGCCGTTCCTGCACCGGCTGATCGTCCTGGCCGCCCCGCGGCGGGTCCTGCTGATGGGCAATACACCCACCCGGCTGCTGACCGGCGAACAGGGCGGCATCGCCCGCCTGCGCGGACGCTGGCGCGCGATGACCGTGCCCGGATCGGCCGAGAAACTGCCCGTCCTGCCGATGCGCCATCCGTCTCAATTGACCGCCAGCGCGGCCGCCCGGCGCGACGCATGGAAGGACATTCTGTTGCTGCGCACAACACTGGATCAGGACAAGCAAACACCCTGAAACAATATGGCGCGACACCGCCGGAACTATGTTCGAACCAAGGCGAAAACCGTGTCTATTGCGCCGAAACACACGATTTATTCACTGACGATGACAGGCGCTAAATGGCAGTTTTTCCTGGCGTTTAATTTTCTGTTCTGGCGTCATACTGGCGCTGCGGTCCAAAAAGGGTTGCTTTTCGGCGCATAACCCCTTAGACGCCCCTCGGCCATGCGAGGGATAACACACACCCCCCCACAGTTCGCGGTCCGGGCCCTGCTGGCCGGCGCGGCCTTTCTGGCTGGCGCGGCCTTCTGTCCGCTGCGTGCCCAGGGCGCGACCGCCCAGACGCCGGACGGGCACCCGTCCGGACGGGGCGAGCCGGCCGATGAAACGGCGCTGGCCGTGCCGCGGATCGCACCGCCCGGCGGCGGGCCGGTCGGGCTGGCCCGGCCGCTGGCGCCCGACGACGTCGCGCGGGTCCGCCGGATTTTCATGCTGCAGCGCGACGACGCGTTCGACGCCGCGATCCAGGAGACCGCGCGCCTGTCGGACGACACGCTGCTGGGCGACATCCTGGCCGACCGCTATCTGAACCCGGCCTATCACGCGACCCCGGGGCAGTTGCGGCTGTGGCTGCGCACCTTTTCCAGCCTGGCCGACGCGCCGGCGATCCATGCCCTGCTGGCCGGCCTGTCGCCGCACGGGGCCGGCGTGCCGCCCGCCCCGGCGGCGGTGGCGCTGGTGGCGGGCGGCGAGGCCGCACCGGTGCGCCTGCCGGAGGAAGACGATCCGGCCAGCCGGGCCTTCACCCGCAATCCGCTGCTGGACCGCACGGTGCGCGAACGCGCCGGACAGGGCGCGAAGGGCGCGCGCAGCGCCCTGCATCTGATCAAGATCACGCCGGGGATCAGCACGCTCTATGCCGCGCAACTGCGCGCCGAGGTCGCCATGGCGCTGTTCAGCGCCGGCGAGATCGCCCTGGCGCTGCGGACCGGGCAGGATGCCTTCATCCAGTCCGGCGGGCGGATCGGGCTGGCGGGCTATGTCGCCGGGCTGGCGGCCTGGCGCCGGGGACGCCCCGACATTGCCGAACCCCTGTTCGAGGGGGCATCGCGCGCCGAACTGACCTCGGCCAGCGTGCGGGCCGGCGCGGCCTTCTGGGCCGCGCGGGCCCACAGGAATACCGGCGACCTGGCCGCCTACCAACCCTGGCTGCATCGCGCGGCGGCGGCCCCCCACACGTTCTACGGCCTGCTGGCGGCGCAATTGCTGGGCCGGCGCCCGACAGGACGCGACGCCTACCAGATGGCCGATGCCCCGATCCCGGCCGATGACCGGACCGTGCTGCAGGCCGGCGCGCCGGTGATGGGCGAAATCGACGTGGACGCGGTGGCCGCGACGCCCGCCGGACGCCGGGCCTTCGCGCTGCTGCAGGTCGGCGAGACGGCACGGGCCGAGGCCGCGCTGCGGCGCCTGTGGCCGGACGTGCAGGGCGACGCCGCCCTGTGCCGCTCGATCCAGCTTGTGGCCGACGAAGCAGGGCTGAAGGATTTGTCGGCGCAGTTGGCTGGCCTGTTGGCGACCCGGGACGGGACGCGGCCCGCCCAGCCATCCCGCTTCCCCACCCCGACCCTGTCGCCGCGCCATGGCTTCAAGGTCGATCCGGCGCTGGTCTATGCCCTGACGCGGCTGGAATCGAATTTCGACGCCGGCGCGATTTCGGGCGCGGGCGCGCATGGCCTGATGCAGATCATGCCCGTCACCGCCGGATTCGTGACCGGCAGCGCCGGGCGCTATGCCGCCTCCCCCGCCCTGCTGCACAATGCGGCGGTGAATCTCGAGATCGGGCAGCTCTATGTCCTCTACCTGGCGCACCTGACCGAACAGCGCGGTGATGTCCACCACGTGCCGGGCGGCGACCTGGTGCGGATGCTGGCCAGCTACAATGCCGGCCCGACGGCGATCGCCCGCCAGGACGCGGCCAATGATTGCGGGGACGACCCGCTGCTGTTCATCGAAAGCCTGCCCAGCACCGAGACGCGGGACTACGTCCACCGGGCGCTGACCTATCTGTGGATCTATGCCGACCGGCTGGGCATGCCCACCCCGTCGCTGGAAGCCCTGGCCCACGACGAATGGCCGTCCTTCGCGGCCGAGCGCGACCTGGCCGGGCACCGTTTCCACACGGTGCACTGATCGCCGGACAGAGGGGGAGGAGCCTCCGGCCGACGGCCCTTCAGTTTTCGGCGAAGGCCTGCCGGCTGGCCCTGACCCGCATCACCCGGCGCTGGTCCATCTCCTGGACCTCGAACAGCCAGCCCGAGAACACCACCTTGTCCCCCGCCGCCGGCACCCGGCGCAGCAGCGCCAGGATCAGCCCGCCCAGCGTGTGATAGCTGCCTTCGTCGGGCAGGTCGGCCAGGCCCAGCCGGTCCTTCAGTTCGTCGACCGGCATGAACCCGTCCAGGACCAGCACGTCGTCCGGCGCCAGATGGGCGCTGGGCGCGCCCCCGGCCTCGTGATGCTCGCCGACGATGGCCTCGAACAGGTCCGAGGCGGTGACCACGCCTTCGAACGAGCCGTACTCGTCCAGGACCAGGGCCATGCCTGCGGCGACGGTGCGCATCCGCTCCACCATGTCGAAGGCGGAAATCGTATCGGGTACCACCACCGGCTTGCGCAGCCCGGCCTCGATCGAGACGGGACGCCCATCCAGCAGGCAATCCAGCATGTCCTTGGCCAGAATGACGCCGACCGGATTGTCCACCCCGCCGTCGCAGACCACGATGCGGGTATAGGCGGTCTGGCGCAGCATGCGGCGCAGTTCCTCACGGCTGGCCTTGCGCTCGATCCAGACCAGTTCGTTCCGCGGGGTCATGATCGCCCGCACCGGCCGGTCCGCCAGGCGCAGCAGGCGCTCGATCATGTCGCGCTCGGCCTGCTCCAGCACACCGGACTGCGCGCCCTCGGCGATATAGGCTTTCAGTTCCTCCTCGGTCAGGGCCTCGCGCGTGACCGACCCCACGCCCATCAGGCGCAGCACCAGGTTCGACGACCGGCCGAGCACCCAGACCGCCGGACGGACCAGCCGGGCAAGCCCTTCCAGCAGCAGCGACAGGCGCGCGGCGATGATCTCGGGATGGCGCAGCGCCAGTTGCTTCGGCACCAGTTCGCCCAGCACCAGCATCAGCGAGGTGATCGAGACCACGACGATGGCGATCGACAGTTCGGGGGCGAACGGGCGCAGCAGCGCGAACCCGCCCAGCCAGGGCGTCAGCCCGGCCTCGATCTGGGTGCCGCCATAGGTCCCCTCCAGGATCGAGACCAGGGTAATGCCGACCTGCACGGTGGGAAGGAAGCTCTGCGGGTCCTCGGCCAGGCGCTGGGCCCGCTGGGCGCCCTTGACGCCGTTGCGGTGCAGGATCCGCAACCGGGCGGGGCGGGCCGAGATCAGGGCCAGTTCCCCCATGGCGAAGACGCCGTTGAGAAGGACGAGAAGAACAATGACGACGAGCGGCGCGATCATGATGGCCGCATCCTAAAGCAGATCGCGATGCGGTGAAATCGCCTGGGCGACGTTGCGCGCCGGACGCCCGATATAAGACGGCCGATATAAGACGCCCGATAGGAAAATGGCGGGGACACCCCCGCCATTCCCTCGACGCGATCGGATACCGCCGGCCGGATACCGGCCGGGGGGAGATCAGTCCGCGGCGTCCGCCGCGACCGGGGCGTCCACCACCGTGACCCGCGGCGGCTTGGCCGGCTTCTTCGCCGCGGCAAGCTCGGCCATGCGGGCCTCGACATGCTGGGTGAAGACGTATTCGGCCGGGCGCTGGTTGGCCAGCGAGATCTCGGGCGCCATCGGCTTCTCGGTTTCGGGCCCGAACAGGGCGACCTTGGCGATGTGCCAGGGGCGGCGCACGGCGTCCATCACGGCGGTGGATTCATAACCGGAATGGACCATGCAATCGGCGCATTTTTCGTAATTGCCCGTGCCGTAATCATCCCATTTGGTGTCGTCCATCAGTTCCTGGAACGTCTTGGCATAGCCCTCGCCCAGCAGGTAGCACGGACGCTGCCAGCCGAACACGTTCCGCAGCGGCTTGCCCCAGGGGGTGCAATGATATTGCTCGTTCCCCGCAAGGAAGTTCAGGAACAGCGGCGACTGCGTGAAGCGCCATTTCTTGCCCTTGCCCAGGCGGAAGATGTCGCGGAAAAGCTGCTTGGTCTTCTGGCGATTCAGGAAATGCGCCTGGTCCGGCGCGCGTTCGTAGGCATAGCCCGGCGCGGTCATGATGCCGTCGACGCCCATCGCCATGACTTCGTCGAAGAAGGCGGCCACGCGCTTGGGATCGGCGCCGTCGAACAGGGTGCAGTTGATCGACACGCGGAAGCCGCGGGCCTTGGCCTTCTTGATCGCGGCGACGGCGCGTTCATAGACGCCGTCCTGGCAGACCGAAGCGTCGTGCATCACCTGGTCGCCGTCCAGATGCACGTCCCACGAGAAGAACGGCGACGGCTCGTAGTCGTCCATCTTCTTTTCCAGGAGAAGCGCGTTGGTGCAGAGATAGACGTATCTCTTGCGCGCGATCAGGCCCCGGATGATCTCGGGCATTTCCTTGTGCAGCAGGGGCTCGCCGCCCGCGACGGCGACCACGGGCGCGCCGGCTTCGGTATCCGCGTCCAGGCATTCCTGCACGCTCATGCGCTGGTTCAGGATCTGCGCGGGATAGTCGATCTTGCCGCACCCGGCGCAGGCCAGATTGCACCTGAACAGCGGCTCGAGCATCAGCACGAGCGGATAGCGCTTCCGGCCGGTGATGTGCTGCCTGACGACGTAAGCACCCACCCTGACAGCCTGCATTAAAGGAACGGCCATGAAACCTCAGCTCCTGAACCGGCTGCGCGCCGGCCTTTTTCAAAACATGTGACCTTATTATGGACACGTTCGCACGGAGGATAACAAGTGCGGGCGGTCCAAGCCGTGCGCGAGACTCATATCGAGGTTGCGGACGAACGACGCGCCGCGATCCCGTTTTGGGGGGTATAGGACAATTCGGGGGCTTTACTCAATTCCCAACGCACGCACTGTGCCCTAATCACCACACCTTTCAGGGAGACTCTGTATTTGCTGCGGCTCCGGGAGTAAAAGCAAACCGCATCGGACCAGAAGGCGTTACGCGTATCCGGCTCGGTGACGTCGCAAACAGACCGGATCAGGAATCGCCCGCCCCCGGGCGGCAACCTGGCAAACATAAAATGAGCGTAAACGTCATGGATCAGCCGACCCCCCACCAGCCCGCCGGCACGGCCGGATTCCGAGCCGGCCGTACCGGGCCCGGCGGCGAGCCGACGCGCGGGCGCTTTCCGCTTTTGGACCGGGTTTCGTATCCGGCGGACCTGCGCAACCTGTCGGTCGAGCAGTTGAGGCAGTTGGCGGAGGAATTGCGGGCCGAGACGGTGGACGCGGTATCGACGACGGGCGGGCATCTGGGTGCGTCGCTGGGCGTGGTCGAACTGACGGTGGCGCTGCATGCGGTGTTCGACACGCCTGCCGACCGGATCGTCTGGGATGTCGGCCACCAGGCCTATCCCCACAAGATCCTGACCGGGCGGCGCGCGGCCATCCGCACCCTGCGCCAGCCGGGCGGCCTGTCGGGCTTCACCCGCCGCTCCGAGAGCGAATACGACCCGTTCGGCGCCGCCCATTCCTCGACCTCGATCTCCGCCGGGCTGGGCATGGCCGTGGCGCACCATCTGCGCGCCGCCCACGATCCCGCCTATCGCGAGCGCAATGTCGTCGCCGTGATCGGCGACGGCTCGATCTCGGCCGGCATGGCCTATGAGGCGATGAACAATGCCGCGGCCGCCGGGCCCGGCGCCTCGCGCCTGATCGTGGTGCTGAACGACAACGAGATGTCGATCGCCCCGCCGGTCGGCGCCATGTCCGCCTATCTGTCGCGGCTGATGTCCTCGCGCCAGTTCCTCGGCCTGCGCGACCTGGCCGGCAAGATGGTGCGCCGCCTGCCCGACCGGCTGGAACGCACCGCCAAGAAGGCCGAGGAATATGCCCGCGGCATGATCACCGGCGGCACGCTGTTCGAGGAGCTGGGCTTCTATTATGTCGGTCCGGTCGACGGCCACGACATGAGCCAGCTCGTGCCCATCCTGCGCAACCTGCGCGACGCCGACGACAAGGGCCCCATCCTGCTGCATGTCGTCACCGAGAAGGGCCGCGGCTATCGCCCGGCCGAGGCGGCGGGCGACAAATACCACGCCGTGGCGAAGTTCAACGTCGTCACCGGCGAGCAGAGCAAGGCCCCGCCGGGACCGCCCAGCTATACCGCGGTGTTCAGCCGCGAACTGGTGCGCTGCGCCCGGCAGGACGAACGGATCGTGGCCATCACCGCCGCCATGCCGTCGGGCACCGGGCTGGACGCCTTCGCCCGCGCCTGCCCCGAGCGGTTCTTCGATGTCGGCATCGCCGAGCAGCATGCCGTGACCTTCGCCGCCGGCATGGCGACCGAGGGGCTGCGCCCGTTCTGCGCGATCTATTCCACCTTCCTGCAGCGCGCCTACGACCAGGTGATGCACGACGTGGTGCTGCAGAACCTGCCGGTGCGCTTCGCCATCGACCGCGCCGGCCTGGTCGGCGCCGACGGCGCCACCCACGCCGGGTCGTTCGACCTGAACTATCTGGGCTGCCTGCCGGGCATGACCATCATGGCCCCCAGCGACGAGCTGGAGCTGCTGCACATGACGGCCACCGCATGCGCCTTCGATGACGGGCCGATCGCGCTGCGCTATCCGCGCGGCAACGGGCTGGGCCTGGCCCTGCCCGAACAGGGCAGCGTGCTGGAAATCGGCCGCGGACGGATCATCCGCGAGATGGGCCGCCAGTCCGGGCGCGAAAAGGGCGGCATCGCCATCCTGTCGCTGGGCACCCGCCTGGCCGACGTGCTGAAGGCCGCCGACCTGCTGGCCGCCGGGGGCCTGCCGCCCACCGTCGCCGACGCGCGCTTCGCCAAGCCGCTGGACACCGCGCTGATCGACAACCTCGCCCGCAACCATGCCGTGCTGCTGACCGTCGAGGACGGCGCCGAGGGCGGATTCGGCGCCTTCGTCATGCACCATCTGGCCCGCAACGGACTGCTCGACACCGTCCGCGTCCGGCCCATGACACTCCCGGACCGCTTCATCGACCACAACACTCAGGACGCCCAATATCGCGAGGCAGGTCTCGACGCACAGGCCATCGCCGCATGCGCGCGAAACGCCCTGGGCGTTCGAACCGGCAACGCCGCGGGCGTATCCCCACCCTTGCTAAAGGCGACAATCGGACCGAAATCATGATGGTGATGCGACGCTTGACGTTTTCCCTCCCCGTGGCGCTGGGCGTGGGCCTGGCGGTTCTGCCGGTCGCCGCGCCGGTTTTTGGTCCCGCCGCGGCCTCTGCCCAAACCGAGGCCCAGGCCGGGACCCAGGCCGCGGCGGCCGGTCCCGTCAGCGCGCTCTACGCCGCGCTGCAGCAGATCCAGGCCGCGACCGGCAGTTCCTTCGCCCAGCGCGCCCAGATCCTGGCCCCGGTGGTGGACAAGGTCTATGATTTGGAAACCGTGCTGCGGGCATCGGTGGGCCTGCGCTATGGCGGGCTGTCCGGGGACGACCGGCAGAAATTGCTGGCCGTGTTCCGCCAGTTCACCGTGGCGCGCTACGTCTCCAGCTTCAAGCCGGGGGGCGATGCCCGTTTCAACGTCAATCCGGCGCCGCGCCCCTCGCCCGTGGGCAGCGACCAGATCGTGACCACCCATATCGGTTCGACCGACGATCCCGACGGCACCGAGATCGATTACGTGATGCGTCCCGGCCCCCAGGGCTGGCACATCGTCGATGTGTTGCTGAATGCACACATCAGCCAAGTTGCTGCACAGCGCTCCGATTTCAGCTCGACACTGGCGTCGGGGAATGTGCAGAACCTGATCTCGCTGCTAGAGAAGAAGGTCAAGGCGTTCTCCGAGGGCTGACCGCCCCCGCCGGCGCCGGCCCGAATCCTATGTGCCACCCCTTCGTCGACCCCGCCTCCGTCTGCTGACGGCCCGCGTCCCCCTGCCGGAAAGAGAATGTTCGCGCCGCTGCATGTCCTTGTCTCACCCGCCGGTCTGGCCACCCTGGTCGCGGCAGCCGGTTGCATGCAGGCGGCGCTGGGCACGGGGCTGGTCGCCCGATTCCGCTGGAACGAGCGGCACGTCCCCGCTGGCGACGCATTGCCGCCGGTCACGATCCTGAAGCCCCTGCATGGCGACGAGCCCCTGCTGGAAGAGGCTCTGGAGAGCTTCTGCACGCAGGATTATCCGCATGTGCAGATCGTCTTCGGCGTGCAGGATGCGGGCGACCCGGCGATCGCCATCGTGCAGCGCCTGCGCGCACGCCATCCCGGGGTTGCGATCGACCTGGTGATCGACCCGACCTATCACGGGGTCAATCGCAAGATCGGCAATCTGATCAACATGCTGCCGCGCGCGCGGCACGATGTGCTGGTCATCTCCGACTCGGACATCCATGTCGCGCCGGATTATCTGCGCCACGTCGTCCACGCGCTGGCGCAGCCCGGGGTCGGGCTGGCGACGACACTCTATGCCGGCCTGCCGGCCACGCCCAGCATGCCGCGCCTGCTGGCGGCCTGCCACATCAACCATAATTTCCTGCCCGGGGTGATGCTGTCGCGCTATCTGGGGCGGCAGGACTGCCTGGGCGCCACCATGGCGCTGCGGCGCGAGACGCTGGAGCATGTCGGCGGCCTGCCGGCCCTGGTGCACCACGTCGCCGACGACGCGATGCTGGGGCGGCTGGTGCGCGAGCGCGGGCTGGAGATCGCGATCGCCTCGTGCATGACCTGGACCACGGTCGGCGAACCGGGACTCGGCGACGTGCTGACGCACGAACTGCGCTGGGGCCGGACGGTGAAGACGCTCGAGCCAGCCGGCTATGCCGCGTCGGCCATCCAGCTCCCGCTGTTCTGGGCCGCGCTGGCCGTCCTGCTGCAACCCCATGCGCGCTGGAGCTGGGGCGTGTTCCTGGCCGTCTGGTTCAGCCGCGCCGTCACCGCCTTCGTGATGGACCGGCTGCTGGCCCAGCGCAGCCTGCTGCCGCTGCTGATGCTGCCGGTGCGGGACTGGATCTCGGCGGGCGTCATGGTCGGCAGCGTCAGCGGCACGCGCGTGGCATGGCGTGGACAGACGATGCATCTCGCGCCACATTCGGTTATGACGCCTCCATCCCACCCCGTCGCGCCGGGCGAGTAGCGCATGCCCACGCGACCAAGGACATAGCAAAGCAGGCCGTGCCGGACCCCCAATCCCCACGCCCGAGGATCTGCGTATCATGATGAAGACATTATTCCTGCAACCCCCTTCCTTCGACGGTTTCGACGGCGGCGCCGGGTCCCGCTATCAGGCCAAGCGGGAAATCCGGTCCTTCTGGTATCCGACCTGGCTGGCGCAGCCCGCCGCCCTGGTCGCGGGCAGCCGCCTGATCGACGCGCCGCCGGCCCGCATGGGGATGGAGCCGATCCTGCAGGACGTGCGCAACCGCGATCTGGTCGTGATGCACACCTCGACCCCGTCCTTCGCGTCGGACGTGCGGGTGGCGCAGATGCTCAAGGACGCCAACCCGTCTCTGAAGATCGGCATGGTCGGCGCCAAGGTCGCCGTCCAGCCCGAGGAAAGCCTGCTGAAGGGCGCGCCGGTCGACTTCGTGGCACGCAACGAATTCGACTTCACGATCAAGGAGATCGCCGAGGGCCGCGACCTGAAGGACGTGGACGGCATTTCCTGGCGCAACGCCGACGGGGTCGTCGTCCATAACCGCGATCGCGCCATGATCGAGAACATGGACAGCCTGCCCTTCGTCACCGAAGTGTACAAGCGCGACCTGAAGATCGAGGATTATTTCATCGGGTACCTGATGCACCCGTATATCTCGATCTATACCGGCCGCGGCTGCAAGTCGCGCTGCACCTTCTGCCTGTGGCCGCAGACGGTCGGCGGCCATCATTACCGCACCCGCAGCCCCGAGCACGTGGCGGCCGAAATCCGCCTGGCACGGCAATATTTCCCGCAGGTCAAGGAATTCTTCTTCGACGACGACACCTTCACCGACGACCTGCCGCGCGCCGAGGCGATCGCGCGGGAACTGGGCAAGATGGGCGTCACCTGGTCGTGCAACGCCAAGGCGAACGTGCCCCGCAAGACGCTGGAAGTGCTGAAGGATAACGGGCTGCGCCTGCTGCTGGTGGGCTATGAGAGCGGCAACCAGCAGATCCTGCACAACATCAAGAAGGGCATGCGCGTCGAAGTGGCGCGCGAATTCACCAGGAACTGCCACGAGCTGGGGATCAAGATCCACGGCACGTTCATCCTGGGCCTGCCCGGCGAGACCAAGGAGACGATCCAGGAGACGATCAAGTTCGCCACCGAGATCAACCCGCACACGCTGCAGGTGTCGCTGGCCGCGCCCTATCCCGGCACGTTCCTGCACCGCCAGGCGACCGAGAATGGCTGGCTGGACGAAAGCAACGCCGAGCTGATCGACGAGAACGGCGTGCAGATCGCGCCGCTGCACTATCCGCACCTGTCGCACACCGAAATCTTCGGCAGCGTCGAGGAATTCTACCGGAAATTCTATTTCCGCGCGCCCAAGATCGCCTCGATCGTCGGCGAGATGGTGCGCAGCCCGCAGATGATGAAGCGCCGCCTGCGCGAGGGCGTGGAATTCTTCCAGTTCCTGCGCGACCGCCGCGCGGCCTGAGCCCGGTCGCGCGCCGGGGCGGCCGCCCCGGCGCGCGACGGGGACCCATCCCATGAAGCGCGTCATCGTATCCGCCGATGATTTCGGCCTGTCGGAAGAGGTCAACGAAGCCATCGAGATCGCCCACCGCGACGGGCTGCTCTCGACCGCCAGCCTGATGGTGGCCGGCCCGGCGGCGGCCGATGCGGTGGCGCGGGCGCGGCGTCTGCCGGGGCTGCATGTCGGGCTGCATCTGGTGGCGATCGAGGGGCCCTCGGTCCTGCCGCACGACGCGATTCCGCTGCTGGTCGGCCGGGGCGGGCAGTTTCCCGGCAACCAGCTCAGGCTGGGCGTCGATTATTTCTTTCGCCCGGCGGTGCGCCGCCAGTTGGCCGCCGAGATCGAGGCGCAATTCGCCGCCTTCGCCCGGACCGGGCTGCGGCTGGACCACGCCAACGCCCACAAGCACATGCACCTGCACCCCACGGTCGGACGGATGATGATCCGCACCGGCCTGCGCTATGGGCTGCGGGCCGTCCGGGTGCCGCTGGAACCGCCCGAACCGCTGATCGCGGCCGGGACCTACAGCGATTCGCTGGGATCGGCGGCGCTGCGCCGCTGGACCGGCCTGCTGCGCCATCAGGCCCGCCGCGCGGGACTGCGCACCAATGACTGGTGCTTCGGCATCGCCTGGAGCGGCCATATGACCGCAGACCGGGTCGCCGCCCTGGCCGCGCACCTGCCCGACGGATTGTCGGAAATCTATTTCCACCCGGCGACCGCGAAGAACGCGCTGCTGAACCGGCTGATGCCGACCTACGACCACCAGGGGGAACTGGCGGCGCTGTGCAGCCCCGGGGTCCGGGCCGGGCTGGCGCACGGCCACGCCACCCTCGCCAACTGGCCGGCCTGACGCGCCGGGGACTCTTTATGGCGGAGGGTCATGAGGTTCGGCCCCATGACCCTCCGCCATAAGGGCCTTACAGGCTGCCCTTGACCCATTCCTTCAACTGGCTCTTGGGCAGGGCGCCGACCTTGGTCGCGGCCGGCTGGCCGTTCTTGAACAGGATCAGGGTCGGAATGCCGCGCACGGCATATTTGTTGGGCGTGGACGGGTTGTCGTCGATATTGACTTTCGCGACCGTCAGCTTGCCCTTCAGTTCAGCGCCGATCTCGTCCAGCGCCGGGGCGATCATCTTGCACGGGCCGCACCATTCGGCCCAGAAATCCACCAGCACAGGCCCCTCGGCCTTCAGGACATCGCTTTCGAAAGTGGCATCGCTGACGGCCACGGTATTTTCGCTCATCACATTACTCCTTGATTACCAATGGGGGTTCCAGTGGCGGGTTCCATCTGGACATGGCGCCGGGCCGCCGTGTTTCAAGATTGCCATCCTCCGGGCCCACCCGGGGCCGGGTCGTCCGGAGCATGGCACGCCAGCAGCGAATCGGGCAGTTCCATGATTCGGGCATCTTCGGTCCAGACCAGGGTGCAACGAACCGGCCGATCCGGATAGAGGGCGGACAGCAGCGCGCGATAGGACGCCATCTGCCGCAGATACAGCACCGGGGTCGCCGCCACATCGTCGGGCGGGCGGCGATTCGTCTTGAAATCGCACAGCAGCACCGCATCCGGCAGCACCGCCATGCGATCGACCTGCCCCACGATCACCGCGCCGCCCGCGACCCCCGCCACCGGCTGTTCGCCGCGGCTTGCCGGGCCGAACAGCGGGATCAGGGCGGGATGTTCCATCACCGCCAGCACCTGTCCGGCCAGCCGGGCCTGCTCGGCCGCATCCAGCCCGTGCCCGGGACGGGCCAGCCATGCGCGCGCCGCATCGGCCCGCGATGCGGGCGGTTGCCCGGGCAGGTAATGCAATAACGCATGGATGATCTGTCCGCGACGCAGGGCCTGTTCCCGCGCCGCGGGGCGGCTGGCCCGCGCGATCGCCAGGGGCGAACGTACCGCCGGCTGCGGCCCCAGCGGCGCGTCGTCGGGGCGGCTGGGCACCAGCGGGCGCAGCAGCGGCGATTCGGGGGCGGGCGGAACCGGGATCCAGTCCGGCGCCCGGCCCATCCAGCCGGGCAGCGGCGCCAAGACCGGGGCAGGCAGCGCCGCGGGCCGTTCGGTCGAGGCGACGCGCGCCGCTTCCTCCAGCACCAGGCAGGTCTCGCCCCAACTTCCCCCGCCCAGATCGAACGGCCGTTCCTCGGCGCCCGCGCGTTCAAAGCCGCGGCGGCAGAGCATGTACCAGCTTTCGTCCGCAATGGTGCGTTTCTGCTGCCAGCCGCAGACCACCAGCCGGTCGCTGGCCCGCGTCAGCGCGACATAGAGCAGGCGATTATATTCCTCGGTCGCCGCGTCGCGCAGCTTCTGCTGCAGGGCCCGGGTCACGCCGATCCCCATCTCGGCGCGCGGCACCCACAGCGGCAGGTCCAGCCCGTCCACGTCGTCGCGCGCCCAGACGATGCCGCCATCGAATTTCGCCGTGCCTGCCGTATCCGGCAGGATCACCAGCCGCGCCTGCAACCCCTTGGCGCCATGGGCCGTCATCACCCGCACCATGTCGGCGGTGGCGTCCGGCTCGCGCTTGACGGTCTCCTGCGAGGCACGCAGCCAATGCAGGAACCCCTGCAACGAGGGTGGATGCAGGGATTCGTAGCGCAGCGCGGCCGACAGCAATTCGTCCACCGGTTCTGCCGCCTCGGGGCCCAGCCGGGCCAGCAGCCGGGCGCGGCCGCCCTGCGGGCCCAGCGCCTCGGACAACAGGCCGTAGGGCGAGGCGTAATCGACGCGGCGGAACAAGGCGGCCAGCATCGTCCAGGCGGCGTGCCAATCGGGCCGTTCCGCATGCCGGTCGCGCAGCACGGCCCAGAGCGGCCGGCCGCCGCGCCCGGCCGCCAGGTCCAGCACCCCGTCATCCGACACGCCGCCCAGCGGCGAGGTCAGCACGCAGGCCAGGGTCAGATCGTCCTGGGGCAGCAGCAGCGCATCGCACAGCGCCATCAGGTCCTGCACCGCCAACTGGTCCACCAGGCCGGTCCGCACCAGCGTGGCCACCGGCACGTCCTGCGTCTTCAACGCCCGGATCAGCGACCGCACGAAATTCGACCGCCTGGGCACCAGCACCAGCACGTCGCCGGGGGTCAGCGGCGCCCGGCCCGGCTCGGGCGGGCGCCGCAGCTCGGCGACGATCCAGGCCGCCAGCGAGTCCGCCAGGCGCTGGGCAGCGGTCGATTGTCCGCCATTCTCGCGCGGGGCCGACCAGGGATCGGCCTCCTGCCCCGATTCGTCGCTGGGGGTCAGGGGCCATAATTCCACCCGTCCCCCCTGCCCCGGCCGCGCCGAGAGATGCTCGGGCACGCCGCCCCCGGGCTCGACCAGGCCGCTGGCGGCCTCGGGCAGCGAGAAGACGCTGTCGACCAGCTTCAGCACCGGCGCGGTGGAACGGAAGGAGACGGTCAGGGCCGGTTCCTTCCACAGGCTTCCGGCATCGTGGACCCGCTGGCGGAAGCGCCCGCGCCACTGACGGAACGCCGCCGGGTCGGCCCCCTGGAAGGAATAGATCGACTGCTTGTAGTCGCCGACCGCGAACAGGGTGCGCGGCGGCGCGTCCGCATCCTGCGTCCCCGCGCCGGCGAAGAATTCCGCCGTCAGGCCGCCCGCGATCGCCCATTGCTCGGGCGACGTGTCCTGCACCTCGTCCAGCAGCAGATGGTCGATGCCGCCATCGAGCTTGTACAGCACCCAGGCGGCGCCCGGATCCTTCAGCAATTCCAGGGTACGGTCGATCAGGTCGTCATAATCGACCAGGCCGCGCCCGCGCTTGCGTTCGCCGTATTGCTGCAGCACCGGCACCGCGACATCCAGCAGCGCCATGCTGACATGCAGTACGGCGATCGCGCGACATTCCTCGTCCACCGCGATGATCCGCGCCGCCTCGGCCAGCAGCGCGTCGCCGATCGCGGGGTGGGTTTCGTCGAATTTCGCGTTCAGGCCGCCGCGGCGGCGCGGCTCGCCATCCTGCTTGACCAGCGCGCCGCGCCACACGGTCCATTGCGCGGCACGCTCCCCGGGCGGCAGCGACAGCCAATCCAGCATGGACTGCGCGGTGCGGCGCATGGCGGGCGAGGCCAGTTCGGCCACGAGACGCAGCCGCTCGCGCAGGCCGGATTCGCCGGGCACCGTACAGGCGGCCAGCCGCACGGCGGCCGCGTCCCGGCCGCGTGCGCCCACCGCCCGCATCATCGCCGCCTCGACCCCGGCGCGATCCCGCGCCAGCGCGCCGATCACCGGCTGCAATTGCCGCAGCCGCGCCTGCAGGCCGCCGAGCAGGGCGGCGAAATCGCCCGCCCCGATCTGTCCGGCCAGGACCGCCACCGCGTCGCCCCCCGTCCCGACCACGCTTTCCGCCGCCTCGCGCATCGCGATGCGCGCATCGGTGTCCTCGACCAGGGTGAAATGCGGGCTGATCGCGGCCTCGACCGGAAAGCGGCACAGCAGGGATTGGCAGAAGGCGTGGATCGTGCCGATCCGCATGCCGCCCGGCAGGTCCAGCACCCGGGCGAACAATTCCCGCGCCGCCCGGCGCGTCGGGTCGCAGGCCGGGACCGACAGGCCGGCCAGTTCCCGGTCCAGTGCCGCATCCGGCAGCGTGACCCACCGCCCCAGGCGGCTTTGCAGGCGGATCGCCATCTCCGCCGCCGCCGCCTTGGTAAAGGTCAGGCACTGGATCCGCGCCGGGTCCGACCCGGCGGCCAGCGTCCCGTCCGGCGCCGGGCGCGGCAGCATCAGGCGCAGCAGCCGGTCGATCAGCAGCTTGGTCTTGCCGCTGCCCGCCGAGGCCGAGACGAAGACCGACGCCGCCGGGTCCGAGGCCTCGGACTGGCGGAGATTGGCCAGGCCGATCGCGTCGCGCGGGGGCGTCACGGGCCGACCTCGTCGCGCGCGGCACTCCATTCCGCCACACGCGCCAGGCGCGCGTAATCGGCGAAACGCGGGCTTTCGTCCGGATGCGGATGCGACAGGTAAGGCTGGGCCGGGTCGTCATACATCGCGATCAGCCCGCGCAGATTGTCCCAGGCGGCGGCGATCAGGTCCGCCAGTTCCTGGCCGGTCGCCACGGGCAGCACCTCGCCGGCCTCGGGCCCGCCGGTCAGGCGCCAATAGAGCAGTTCGGCGACAGGGCCGGCCAGTTCGGGACCGAAGGCCCCGCGCTCCATCATCGCGGCCTCCAGCACCAGTTGCGACTGCCAGCCGGCGAAGACGCTCCTGCGCCGCGGCAGGGTGCCGGTCTTGTAGTCGAACAGGGTCAGCGCGCCGTCGGCGGCGCGATCGACGCGGTCGACCCGGCCGCGCAGCACGAAATCGCCCCCCGGCAGGCCGGTCAGCAGCACACGGCCGGCCTGCTCGGTACGGATCAGGACCGGTGCGTCTCCACCCCGTCCGGCCTGCCGCGCGGCTTCGGCCCCGATCACCCAGTCGGCGATGCGCGCCAGCCTCGGCGCCCACCAGGCCGCCAGGGCGGGGCGCAGCCGGGCCGCCGCCAGTTCCTGGGCGAACAGGGCGCGCAATCCGGCCGCCCCCATCCCTTCCGCCCCCGTCCCTTCCGCCCCCGCGCGATCCGGGGCGGGGCGGCGGAACCAGCGGTCCAGCGCGCCATGGACGATGTTGCCGTAATCGGCGGCATCCGCGGCTTCCTCGATCTCGGGCAGGCGGCGCAGGCCCAGGACGTGCCGCGCATGGATGGCGTACGGATCGCGCATCCAGGTTTCGATCTCGGTGATCGTCAGGCTGCGCGGGCGCAGCGGCAGCGGCGGACGGGGGCGCGGCGGGGCGACGGGGCGCGGCGCGTCCGCCGGCCGGTCGAGCTGCGCCAGCCAGGACAAGGCGGGATGGGCGGGCAGCGCCTGCCGGCGGCCCGCCAGATACGCATCCAGCCGGACCAGCCAGCGCGCCGGCACGGTGGGCGCGCCGTCGCGGCGCCCGGGGACCGACAGCACGATGTCGGGCGCGGCGCAGGCGCAACTGACGAAATCATAGGCGGCCTGGCCGATCGTCCGTTCGGGCGACGGCAGCCCGACCCGGGCGCGCATCGGGCGGCTCATCCACGGGCCGGGATCGGTCGCGGGCGGCCAGACCGATTCGACCAGCCCGCCCAGCACCATGGTCT
This sequence comes from Nguyenibacter sp. L1, assembly GCF_035199985.1. Lineage (GTDB taxonomy): Bacteria > Pseudomonadota > Alphaproteobacteria > Acetobacterales > Acetobacteraceae > Gluconacetobacter > Gluconacetobacter vanlangensis. The sequence continues at coordinate 3,380,051 of NZ_CP127015.1, read as the reverse complement.
CGACGGATTGCAGCCGGGCCTCCATCAGGCCCCAGATGAAGATGCGCGGATGCAGCGTATTATCGTCCCGTCCACGCAGGGCCCGGCGCGAATGCACCGCCTGCCCGCTCATCGACGCGGCCAGCAGCCCGTCCAGCACGGCCACGCGCTGCGGCGGCAGCACGTCGCAGAAGGCGATCAGCGCCGCCAGGTGCTGGCCCAGAGCGTTGCCGTCCTCGCCCGACCACAGCCGGTCGGCCCCGTCCTGCCGGTCGGTGGCGGCCAGCGCCTCGGCCGCCTCGACCAGGGCCGCCAGCAGGTCGGCGACCGGCAGCGCCACGGGCGTGTCGGCCAGCGGCAGCAGCGGCGCCAGGCAGCGTTCGACCCGGTCGACGAACCCCGCCAGGTCCTCGGGCGCATCGGGACGATCGGCCAGGGCACCCTGCGGATCGTCGCGCGCCACCGCCAGACGGTCGCGCAGCCCGTCGATGCCCGGCCGGGGGGCCGGGCCGCGCAGGGCGGCGCGCTCCAGCAGGCGGGCCGAGGCCCGGCACACGCCCGGCGGCAGGCCGCAGGCGGCCAGCGGATGCTTCAACAGCGACAGCAAAGCGACAGGGGACAGGCCGCCCGCCACCGCCGCGACCACCAGCCGCAGGAAGACCGCCGGCGGCGTCGCGCCCAGCGGCTCGCCCGCGCTGTCGTCCGCCACCACGCCCCAGCGCGCCAGTTCCACGGCGACACGCCCGGCCAGCGCGCGGTCGGGCGTCACCAGGGCGGCACGGTGGCCGGGCCGGACGATCGCCTGGCGCAGCAGCAGGGCGATGGCGGCCGCCTCTTCCTGCTGGTCGGCGGTCCGCAGGACGGACAGGCCCGTCAGGTCCGCCGGCGCCGGATCGCGCAGCCATTCGCCCAGCGCCGCCGCCGGCAGCAGCGCGCTGGCCAGCACCGCGCCGCGCCGCGCCGGACAGGCCGCCCCTGCTGCCGCTTCCGTTGCCGGCCCCGTTGCCAACTGTGTGGCAGCGGGCGGATCAGCCCAGATCGCCAGGTCGGCCCGGGCCACGCCCAGCCCGGCCAGCAGGCGGGCCATGCCCGATTGCGGGTGGCCGTCCGGCAAGGCGTTCCAGTCCGCCTCATCCAGCGACAGATCGACCCAGGGCAGCACCAGCCGGCCCGTTTCCCCCGACCCCATGTCCATGGCCAGCACCGATTGCAGCACCGCCAGCACCGACGGCGTCGCGGCGGTAAAGCCGACGGCCCACAGCCGTTCGCCGGCCGGCAGCGGCGTGTCGCGCCAGCGCGCGGCCTGGGCATGCAACAGGGCAACCTGCCGGGCGGCGGGGTTCATCACCCCCTGCTCGGCCAGCCAGGCGGGCCAGACCCCGGTCACGATCGACAGGAAACGCAGGGTCAGGTGCCAATGTTCGGCGAAATCGCCCTCGGCCGCCAGGGGCAGGCGTTCGGCCAGGTCGCATTCCGCCCATTCGGCGTCGTCCATCAGGTCCGCCAGCGCCTGGGCCAGCGGCCAGGCCTGGTCGATGGTGCGGACATCGCCGAACGCGTCGCCGGCCTGCAGGATCAGGCGCGTCAGCGTGGCCATGCGGCGCAGCGGCTCGACGGGGGGCGGCAGGTCCAGCGCGCCCGGCGCGGCGACCGCCAGCCCGGTTTCGTCCAGCCCGCCCAGCGGCGCGATCCGGGGCAGCAGCAGGGGCCGTCCATCGGCCCGGCGCAGGAAGGCCTCGGTCAGGGCACGGGCGGCGCGGCGGCTCGGCAGCAGGATCAGCCCGTCGCCGCTGCGCTGCGGGTCGTCGGCGATCCCGGCCATCCAGCGGTCGGCGACCTGATCCAGAAAGGGCACGTGCGGCGGCACGCTGGCCACGCGGCTCATGGAATGCGGCTCATGGAATCACGTCCTGGTCCACCCCGTCCGGATCGCGCGCGACCCGCAGGGCGGCGGTCGCGGCGGGCAGGTCCTGCGGCCGCGACAGGTGGCACCACACCGAATCATGCACGATGCCATAGAGCCGCCCGCGCCCGATCGCCGCATCCCACAGGCCGTTCAGGCTGAACGCCCCGGCCGGCGCGTCGGCGAACAAGGACGGCGCCGCGATCTGCACCCCGGTGAAGATATAGGGCGTGACCGCCCCCGGCGCCGGACGGCGCAGCCGGCCCGCGGCGTCCATCACGAAATCGCCGCGCCCGACCTCGCCCACCGCCAGGCTGGTCCGCGCCAGCAGCAGCAGCGCATCCATGCGTGCCGGATCGAAGACGGCGGCCAGGCGGTGCAGGGCGGGCACCGGACCGTTCAGCCAGAGCGAATCGCCGTTCAGCAGAAAAAACGGGGCCGGCCCCAGCGCACCGTCGCGCAGGGCGGCCGCGGCGCTGCCGCCGGTTTCCAACAGCGCGGCCTCGCGCCGGACCACGACGTGCGGGCCGATGCCCGATGCGGCGCGCCGCCGCAAGGCGGCTTCGACCTGGTCGGCCTGCCAGAAGGCATTGACCACCACCTCCGGCACGCCCGCGCGGTCCAGCCGGTCCAGCACATGGTCCAGGATGGCGCGTCCGTCGACCCGCAGCAGCGGCTTGGCGGCGGCATCGGTCAGCGGGCGCATGCGCCCCCCCAGCCCGGCCGCGAACACCATGGCCCGCGCGGGCAGACGCGGCCGATCGCTCACGCCGCGCCCCAGGTCGTTCCCCCGACTGTTCCCTGGGCCAGTTCGGCCCAGACCGGGCGGCCGGCCCAGCCGGCCAGCGTGGCCTGGCGGGCGCCGTCATCCGCGACCGCCAGCGTGACGTGCAGCGCCCCGGCCGGCGTCAGCGCGCCCAGCCGGTCCGGCCATTCGACCAGCACGATGCCGTCGCACGCATCGTCCCAGCCCAGTTCGTACAGCGCGTCGGGGCCGCCCAGGCGCCACAGGTCGAAATGCGCGATCGGCCCCAGGGGCGAGTCGTACGCCTGCACCAGCGTATAGGACGGGCTGGGCACCTCCATCTGCGGATCGGCGCAGGCGGCACGCAGGAAGGCGCGGGAAAACACCGTCTTGCCCGCGCCGAGCGGACCGGAAAGCAGGATCGCGTCCCCGGGCCGGGCGGCGGATGCGACACGGCGCGCCAGGTCCTCGGTCGCGTCCTGGCTGGGCAGGGTGACGGCGAGCTGTTCCATGGGCCCATAGTGCGCGCCCGCGCGGCCGGCGCACAAGACCCCGTTCCCGCTTGCACTCGGCCCGCGCAGGCCGCACAACCCGTCGGCAGGATTGCAGCAGCGCATCAGGACGGATTTCGACCATGACGGACGCCCACCCTCTTTCGACCGACGTCGCCATCATCGGCGCGGGCCCGACCGGCCTGTTCGCGGCGTTCGAATGCGGCATGCTGAAACTGGATTGCGTGCTGATCGACGCGCTGGACCATATCGGCGGCCAATGCGCGGCGCTGTATCCGGAAAAGCCGATCTACGACATCCCGGCGCATCCGGCGATCGAGGGCGCGGCCCTGGTCGAGGCCCTGGACCGGCAGATCGCCCCCTTCGCCGTGCCGCGCCTGCTGGGCCGCCGGGTCGAGCGGCTGGCAGGCCATCGCGGCGCCTTCACCCTGGGCACCGACCGAGGCGACGTCATCCATGCCCGGGCGGTGATCATCGCCGCCGGGGCGGGTGCCTTCGGCCCCAACCGGCCGCCCTTGGCCGGGCTGGAGGGATTCGAGGCCAGCGGCGCGGTGCAATATTACGTCCGGCGCCGGGCCGAATTCGCCGGCACGCGCATCGTCATCGCCGGCGGCGGCGATTCCGCCATCGACTGGGCCCTGTCGCTGCAGGACGTGGCCGAGAAGATCTGGCTGGTCCATCGCCGCGACCGTTTCCGGGCCGCCCCGGAAAGCCTGCGTCAGCTCGACGCGGCCGTGGCGGCCGGACGGATCGAGAAGGTGGTGCCCTATCAGTTGCATGGCCTGCACGGCGCGGATGGCGAGCTGGACGGCGTCGAGGTAGCAACGCTGGACGGCGAACGGCGATTCCTGCCCGGCAACCGGCTGCTGCCCTTCTTCGGCCTGTCGACCGATCTGGGCCCGATCGCGCAATGGGGGATCGATTCGATCCGCAGCACCATTCCCGTCGTGCCGTCGAGCTGCGAGACCAGCCTGCCGGGCGTCTTCGCGGTGGGCGACGTCGCCGCCTATCCGGGCAAGCTGAAACTGATTCTGCAGGGTTTCAGCGAGGGCGCGATGGCGGCCCATGCCATCCACCCGATCGTCCGGCCCGACACCGCGCTGCATTTCGAATATTCCACCAGCAAGGGCGTGCCGCACCGCACCTGACTCCCGAACCTGAATCCCGGGCCCGAACCCCGGACCTGAACGCGGGATTTGTCACGGGGTGGATTTGTAATACGATCGCCGCACGACCCGCCCCGGAGCCCGCGATGCGTTCCACCCAGCGCCGGCCGGCCAGCGGCCGGCGGCCCGTCCTTCCATGCTGACGGCGGACGACCCGTCCCCGCTGCCGCCATCCTGGGCCGGCGGCATCCTGACCATCGACCTCGACGCGCTCGCCGCCAATTACCGGTCGCTGCGGGACAGGCTCGCGCCTGGAATCGTCTGCGCCGCCGCGGTCAAGGCCGACGCGTACGGGCTGGGGGCCCGGAAGGTGGTGCCGGTGCTGCATGCCGCCGGCTGCCGGACGTTCTTCGTCGCCCACCTGGCCGAAGGGGTTGAAATCCGTCCCCTGCTGGACGCGGACAGCACCATCGTCGTGCTGAACGGCGCCATGCCGGGCACCGAGGCCGACCTGCACGCGCACGGGCTGGTGCCCGTCCTGAACAGCGTCGAGCAGGTTGCGGCATGGCGAAACCTGGCACGGGTGCGCGGCACGTCTCTGCCCGCCGTGCTGCAGGTCGATAGCGGCATGTCGCGCTTCGGCCTGTCCGAGGACGATCTGCGGGCGATGGCGGACCGGCCCGACGCCCTGGCGGGCATCACCCCCCTGCTGGTCATGAGCCACCTGGCCTGCGCGGACGAGCCCGCGCACCCGGCCAATCACGCCCAGCGCGCGTCCTTCCTGCGCCTGCGGGACCTGCTGCCCCCCGTTCCGGCCAGCCTGGCGGCGTCGTCGGGCCTGTTCATGGGCGACGTGTGGCATTTCGACATGGTGCGCCCCGGCGCCGCGCTGTACGGGATCAATCCCACGCCCGGCTGGCCCAACCCGATGCGGCCGGTGGTGCGCCTGCAGGCACGGATCGTCCAGACGCGCATGATCGGCCCCGGCACGGCCGTGGGCTACGGCGCGGCCTTCATCGCCGACCGGCCCAGCCGCATCGCGACCCTGGCCGTGGGCTACGGCGACGGATTCCCCCGCGCGATCGGCGGCCACGGCACCGCGATCCTGCCAGCCCGGCCCGAGATCGGGCTGCCGATCGTCGGCCGGATGTCCATGGACTGCCTGGCGGTGGACGTGACCGAGCTGGACGACACGCCGCTGCCCCCCGGCACGGCGCTGGACCTGATCGGCCCGCATTGCCCCATCGAGGCCGCCGCCCTGGCCGCCGGCACGATCGGGTACGAACTGCTGACCGGGCTGGGCGCGCGCTATCACCGGATCTATACCGCAAAATGAAAAGAGCGGAGACGCGACTGCGTCTCCGCTCTTCCATCCGGGCCGGACCGCAATCCGGCCGTGGCGTGATCAGGCGATCACTTCGAGGGCGCGGCGGCCTTCTTCTTGTGATGCTTGTGGTGGCCGTGCTTCTTCGGCGCTTCGGTCGGGGCGGCCGGAGCAGCCGGGGCGGTCGGAGCGGCAGGCGCAGCCTCGGGCGCCGCCGGGGCCGCGGGAGCAGCCGGGGCGGCGGGCGCGGCCGGAGCTGCCGGGGTTTCCTGCGCCATCGCCGGAACGGCGGCGCCGATCAAGGCAACGGTGGACAGGGCGGCCAGGAACCGACGAGTCGAAACGATCATTGAATCTCTCCAGAAATCAGGACGTCATCCCAATGCCTGGACCGCGAGCCGGGGATTATCTTGCCGATTCGGGCGAGTAAGCGACACCGTACACGGTCCGTGCCCGCCGTTGCTAGCACGCCGGACCGCCCTCGTCTCGTATTAAAATCATATAAGGAAACGATATTTTGTAAGTTTTGCCTCAATTGCAACGCAATCGCAATTTTAAAAGGATTACGAAATATGTCTTCCCTGGGAAATGCCCCACGCACCCGGCCGATCCGCGCGGCCGGGACCCCCCGTCCGCACATCCTGGCCGGGCGCGCCTGGACGACGCGTCGCGATCAGGCGGAAGCGCCCTGGCGCTCGCGCTTCTTGCGCTCATGCGGGTCCAGGTAGCGCTTGCGGATACGCACCGCCGTCGGCGTCACCTCGACCAGCTCGTCATCCTCGATATAAGCGATCGCCTGTTCCAGGCTCATCTTGCGCGGGGGCGTCAGCAGCAGCGCGTCATCCTTGCCGGCGGCGCGGATATTCGTCAGCTTCTTTTCGCGGATCGGGTTCACTTCCAGGTCGTTTTCCCGCGAATGCTCGCCGATGATCATGCCGACATAGACCTTTTCGCCGGCATCGACGAACAGCGTGCCGCGATCCTGCAGCGAGAACAGCGAATACTGGGTCGTCGCCCCGTCTTCGGACGAGATCAGCGACCCGTTGCGCCGTCCCTCGATCGGCCCGGCCCAGGGCTGGTACCCCGCGAACAGGCGGTTCATGATGCCCGTGCCGCGCGTATCGGTCAGGAACTCGCCGTGATAGCCGATCAGCCCGCGCGAGGGGATCAGGAAGGTCAGGCGCACCTTGCCGCCGCCCGAGGGCTGCATGTCCTGCATCAGGCCCTTGCGCAGGGCCATCTTTTCCACGACCACGCCGGAATAGGGCTCATCGACGTCGATCAGCACTTCTTCGAACGGCTCCTCGCGCTCGCCCGTCTCCTCGTTGGTGCGGAACAGCACGCGCGGCCGGCCGATCGTCAGTTCGAAACCCTCGCGGCGCATCGTCTCGATCAGCACGCCAAGCTGCAACTCACCGCGGCCCGCGACCTCGAACGCCTCGCTTTCGGGGCTGTCGGTCACGCGAATGGCGATATTGCCCTCGGTTTCCTTGAACAGGCGGTCGCGGATCTGGCGCGACGTCACCTTCTTGCCCTCGCGGCCGCCCAGCGGGCCGTCATTCAGGCGGAAGGTCATCGACAGGGTCGGCGGATCGACCGGGGTCGAGGCCAGCGGCTCGGTGATCTCGGGCGCGGCGATGGTTTCGGGAATGGTCGCCTCGGACAGGCCCGCGACCGCGACGATGTCGCCGGCCTCGGCCTCCTCCACCGGCACGCGATCCAGCCCCCGGAAGGACAGCAGCTTGGTCAGGCGCCCGGTCTCGACCACCGAGCCGTCGGGGCGCAGCACGCGCACCGGCATGTTGACCTTCGCCCGTCCCTGCTCCACCCGGCCGGTCAGCACGCGACCCAGGAAATTGTCGTTTTCCAGGATGGTGGCGACCATGGCGAAGGGCGCGTCCTTGTCCACCTGCGGCGGCGGCACGTGCCGCACGATCAGGTCGAACATCGGCGCCAGGTCCTTGCGCGCGCCTTCCAGTTCCTCATCCGCCCAGCCCTGGCGGCCCGAAGCGTAGAGCATCGGGAAATCCAGTTGCTCGTCATTCGCGCCCAGCGCGGCGAACAGGTCGAAGATCTCGTTATGCACCTCGTCCGGGCGGGCGTCGCCACGGTCGATCTTGTTCACCACCACGATCGGCTTCAGCCCGCGGGCCAGCGCCTTGCCGACCACGAACTTGGTCTGCGGCAGCGCGCCCTCGGCGGCGTCGACCAGCACGACCGCGCCGTCCACCATGCTGAGGATGCGCTCGACCTCGCCGCCGAAATCGGCGTGGCCCGGCGTGTCGATGATGTTGATGCGGGTGTCCTTCCAGACCACCGACGTGCATTTCGCCAGAATGGTGATGCCGCGCTCGCGCTCCAGGTCGTTGCTGTCCATGGCGCGTTCGGCGACATGCTGGTTCTCGCGGAACGAACCGGACTGCTTGAGCAACTGGTCCACCAGCGTCGTCTTGCCATGGTCGACGTGGGCGATGATGGCGATATTGCGAATATCCATAACGTGTGTGACCTGACTTCCTTCGCGGGCACCCGACGGGCGTGCCGGGCCGCCCGCGTGCCCTTGCGTCACGGAGCGGACCGACGGATGATTCCGTATTCCCGGCGGTAGATAGAGTGGAGCGGCGCGGATTGCACGCGAAACTTCACCACGCGCAACGCCGCCCCCCAAATGCTACTCTCAGAAATACTACCCTGGCCGCCCCGCGCCCGACACAGCCCTCGCCGGACCCCATGACCCTGCCGCCCGCCCGCATCGTCGTCGAAGATCTATGCAAGAGCTACCGCATCGCCGCCCCCGCCAAGTCCCCCGACGCCGGGCGACGCCTCGGCTTTTCCCGGGGCTTTCCCCTGGGCTTTTCCCTGGCCCTGCCATTCGCCCCCCGGCGCCGGCGCGTGATCGAGGCGCTGCGCGGCGTCAGTTTCACGATCGCGCCGCACACGATCACCGGGCTGATCGGCCCGAACGGCGCCGGAAAATCCACGCTGATCAAGATCCTGTCGGGGATCCTGCGCCCCAGCGCCGGCCATGTCAGCATCGGCGGCCTGATCCCCTGGGCCGACCGGATCCGCCATGTGGGGCGGATCGGCGTCGTCTTCGGCCAGCGCTCGCAGCTCTGGTGGGACCTGCCGGTCGATGGCGGCTTCGCCCTGCTGCGCGACATCTATCGCGTGCCGCCCGACGCCTATCGCGTCCGGCGCGCCCGGCTGGTCGAGACGCTGCGGCTGGAGGGCATCCTGGACCAGCCGGTGCGCCAGCTCTCGCTGGGCCAGCGCATGCGTGCCGAACTGGCGGCCGCCCTGCTGCACGCGCCGCCGCTGCTGATCCTGGACGAACCCACGATCGGCCTGGACGCGCCGTCGAAGCTGGCGGTGCGCGCCTTCATCCACGACCTCAACCGGCAGGAGGGGACGACCGTCCTGCTGACCACCCATGACATGCACGACATCGAGGCGCTGGCCCGGCGCGTCATCGTCATCGGCCATGGGCGGGTGCTGGCCGACAGCCCGTTCGAGACCCTGCGCGCCACCACCCTGTCGGGCCGGCGGCTGGTCGCCAGCTTCGACGGGGCGGTGCCCCCGATCGCGCTGCCGGACGGCGTGACCCGCCTGTCGGACGGCGAGGGCGTGCTGGAACTGGATTTCGACCCTGCCCGCGTCCCGGCCGCCGACCTGGTCCGGCTGCTGGACACGGCCGGGGGCATGCTGGCCGACATCAGCATCGTCCGCCCGTCGATCGAGGACGTGATCAGCCGCTTCTACGAACGCCACGGCGCCGCGGAATGATGGCCGCACGCCCTTATCTGGCCGCCTTTCGCGCCCGCTGGCAGGTGACGACGCGCCACCGCGCCGCGGCACTGGCCGGCTTCGTCACCCAATGCTGGTGGGGGGCGGTCAATATCATGATCTATGCCGCCTTCTATGCCGGGTATGGGGGGACGGCCAGCCACGGGCCGTTCACCCTGCGCCAGACCGTCACCTATGTCTGGATCATGCAGGGCGCGCTGGCCCTGATGCCGTGGGGGTGCGATCCGGATATCGCGCTGGCCGTGCGCAGCGGCGCGGTGTCGCACGACCTGCTGCGGCCGGTGGATATCTGGTGGTGGTGGTTCTGCCGCGCCGCCGCGCGCATCCTCGGGCGGCTGGTGCCGCGCGCGGTGCTGATGGCGGGCTTCGCCGGGCTGGCGCTGAAGCTGGCCGGGCTGGATGCATGGGCGCTGCACGCGCCGGCTTCGGCCGCCGACGCGGTCCTCTTCACCCTGTCGATCCTGCTGGGCCTGGCGCTTTCGGCGGGCATCACCGTGCTGCTGAACATCGTGACGGTGCGCACCCTCTCGCCGCTGGGGGCGAACGCGGTCATCACGCCGCTGTCGCTGATCCTGTCGGGCAACATGCTGCCGCTGGCCCTGTTTCCGGACAAGGCGCAGGTGCTGCTTCTGCTGCAGCCCTTCGCCGGGCTGGGCGACCTGCCCTGCCGGTTCTGGCTGGGCACATTGCACGGCCCGCGCGCGGCCATGGCCCTGGGCCAGCAGGCCGCCTGGGTCGCGCTGCTGACCCTGGCCGGCCGGGCGGCCCTGCGGCGGACCCTGACCCGGCTGGAGGTCCAGGGCGGATGAACGAGGTGCGGATGAACGGGACCAGGCTCTGGCTGCGCTATCTGCGCGCCTCGCTGGCCGGTCAGGTCCGCTATCCGGGCGCCTTCGCGCTGCAGCTCGCGGGGCACCTGGCCACCACGCTGATGGGTTTCGCCGCGATCCTGATCCTGTTCCGCCGCTTCGGCACCCTGCATGGCTGGAGCGTCGGACAGGTCGCGCTGTTCTACGGCCTGGTGAATGTCGAATTCGCCCTGGCCGAGATGGTCGGGCGCGGCTTCGAGGCGTTCGGCGAGGAGTTCCTGCGCACCGGGGAATTCGACCGCGTCCTGCTGCGCCCGCGCTGGACGGTGCTGCAGGTCCTGGGCCACCAGTTCCGGCTGCGGCCGCTGGCGCGCCTGGCGCAGGGCGGCGCGATCCTCGCCATCGGCCTGGCGACGGCGCAGGTGCGGCCCGCCTTGTTCAGCCTGCCGATGCTGGCCTGGACGATCGCGGGCGGCGTCGCCTTCTTCCTGGGGGTCCTGGTCGGGCAGGCGGCCCTGTCCTTCCGCACGATCGAAAGCCTGGAGGTCGCGAACGTACTGACCTATGGCGGGGTCGAGGCCGGGCAATATCCGTTCGACCTGTATGCGCGCTGGTTTCGCGTGCTGATGACCTATGTCGTGCCGCTGGGGGCCATCAGCTACGCGCCGGTACTGGCGATCCTGGGCCGCGCGCGGCAGCCCGCGCTGGCCTGCCTGGCGCCGGCGGCGGGCTTCGCCTTCCTGGCGCTCATGCTGGGCATATGGCAGGCGGCGGTCCGCCGCCACGCCTCGAACGGAACATAAGACACCAGGCGATTCCACCCGGTCACGACCTGCCCTAAAGCGCGATATCCTGCCGCAGGTTGAGCAGCGGGCGCGCCCCGAAATGCGAGATGATCTCCGACGCCGCCACACTGCCCAGCCGACCGCATTCCGCCAGGGTCCGGCCCGACGTCCAGCCGGCCAGAAAGCCCGCGGCATAGGCGTCGCCCGCGCCGGTCGTGTCGACGACCTGGGTCGCCACGGGGGCGACGTCGATCCGCTCATTCCCCCTGATGATCACGCTGCCCTGCGCCGAACGGGTCAGGACCGCGAAATGCGTGTCGGCCGCGGCATGGGCCGCGGCGGCCGCGAAATCCTCGGTCTGGTACAGCGAACAGACTTCCTCTTCATTCGCGAACAGGATGTCGACATGTCCCCTGACCAGCGCGCGGAAGGCATCGCGATGGCGCGCGACGCAGAACGGGTCGGACAGGGACAGCGCCACCTGCCGCCCGGCACCGTGCGCCAGCGCCGCGGCATGGCGGAACGCGTCCTGCGCGTGGGGGGGATCGAACAGATAGCCTTCCAGATAGGTCACGCGGGCGCCGGCGACGATGTCGGCCATGACGTCTTCGGGCCCGAACGACACGCAGGCGCCCAGATAGGTGTTCATCGTCCGCTGCCCGTCCGGCGTGACCATAACCAGGCAGCGCGCGGTGGGCTGGCGGCGCGCGATGCCGCCGGTCAGGAACGAGGACGGGAAATGAATGCCCGAATCCCGCAAATCTGCGGCGAAGGTGCGGCCCGGGCCGTCATCGGCCACCTTGCCCAGATAGGCGACGCGCGCCCCCATGTTGGCCGCCACGACACAGGTATTCGCCGCCGATCCGCCGCCCATCTCCCGCTCGCGCGGGATCATGTCGTACAGCGCCTCGGCCCGCGTGGCGTCGATCAGCATCATGCTGCCGGGAATCATGTCCTGCGCGATCAGAAAGTCCGGTTCGACGGGCGCCAGCACGTCGATGATCGCATTGCCGATCCCCAGAAGGTCGAACCGGCATTCCGCCGCCTCTCCGTCCGCCGTATCCTTCTCAATCGACACAGACATTTCGCTCCTTCGGCCCCGGCGGCAGGATCTTCCGTTCGCCCGCCATCAAATGGACAAGATCGTCATCCAGACGCCGGCACGCGCTCGGAGCCCGTCATTCCCGGACGGGCTCTAACATCGGAAGGGAGACGCCCGCAATGGAACAGATTTCATGTGCGGATGCTTGACGCATAGTGCTTGTTCGGCTCCGATCCCTGCGTGTAATCGTTCCTGACACCGGTTTTTCGAAAAATCCGGCTTTCCCGGAAAGCCCGGATTCTCCAGAAGACCCCTGTCCCTGACCGGCCGGGCCCCCACCCGGCGCCACCCTATCGAAGACCAGCGGGGTATCTTTTGTTCAAACGACGCAAGCCAGAAGACGACGCCCCCGCCCAAGGCGGGTCGTCCTCGGCCGGCCGCCCGGCCAGTCCGCAGACGCATTTCCCGCCGCCGCCGGCGGGTGGCCGGCCCCTCTCTCCCGTCGCGGCATCCGGCACCGCATCCCCCTCTTCTCCCCCGTCCAAGGAATCTGCCGCCATGGCTCGTGCCCCCTTTCCTCCCGCGCCGCCCCCGTCCCCCGCTCCGGTTCCCGGCGCCGCCCAGCCGGTCCGCCCCGGCATGCCGCAGGGCCAGCGCAAGGAAAATCTCGACCGCCGGACCCTGGTCGTAGGCCGCGGCATCAGCGTGCAGGGCACGATCCAGGACGCCGAGCGCCTGGTGGTCGAAGGCACGGTCGAATCGTCGATGATTCACGCCCAGGAACTGCAGGTCGCCCATGGCGGCATGTTCCGTGGCGAGGTCGAGGTCGAGGACGCGGACCTGGCCGGCACCATCGACGGCACGCTGACCGTGCGCGGCAGCCTGACGATCCGCGCCACGGGACGCCTGCTGGGCAAGGCGAAATGCCGCCGCCTGCAAGTCGAGGATGGCGGCCAGGTGACCGGCCATCTGGAAATGATCACCGGCACCGCCCCCCTGCCGGCCGGCCTGGACACCCCGGCTCCAGCCGCCGCGCCGGAAGAGCCCGAGACGATCTGAACCTGACCGTCCGGCCGGACGCGAATCCGGCCGGACGTCCGGCGCACAGGCGAAAAAAAGGCCGTCGCGGATCGAGACTCCGCAACGGCCTTTTTTCTATCGTGACAGGCAGGCAAAGAGAGTATTCAGCTCCCCCTGACGCAAGCCCCGATCAAGCCACGTTGTCGCGCCGGTCGCGCAGCTTCACATAGGCCAATTGCGCATGCTCGGCGCAGTACGGCTTGCCGGGCACCGGGGTCGCGCCACAGAAATGGAAGCCCGGCGTACCCGGATCGCCCAGCGGCCAGCAACAGGTCAGGCCGCTGCGACGCGGCGCGGGCGTGCCGACCGCGCGCAACGGCGGACGCGCTTCGACACGGGTTTCGGCCGGCCCGGCCTCGGACGCCCCCTGCCGGGCGGCAACCGCTGGAACCGGGGCGACCGCCGGCGCGGCAGCCGGGGCAACGGCCGGAGCGTCAGGCGTCGGACCGCCAGGCGCGACAGCGGCCGAAGCGGCAATCTGGCCGGGGACCGGACGGACCTCGGCCGAAACGGTTTCCGCCACGACCGGGACCGTAGCGATGGGGGCGGCAGCAATGGGCGCAACCTTCGGCGCATCCCCATGCAGCGGGGTCACGTTCGCCGTCGGCGCGGCAGCGGACGCGGGTGCCGCCGCCGCAACCGGCTTGGACTCCATGCCCCTGGACTCCGTGGCACGGGCAGGCGCCGCCGGACGGCGGATCGGCGATGGGCGCGACTGGAGACCAAGGCGATGCGCCTTGCCGACGACCGCGTTTTTCGTCACCGCAAGCTGACGCCCGATTTCGGCCGTCGACAATCCCTGCTGCCAAAGCTCGCGAAGACGGGCGATCGTCTCCTCGGTCCATTCCATAGCCATGCCATCTCTCCTTACGAAGAATGCACGGACACTAATCCTATATCGTGGGGACACTCAACAGTTCGACCACAAAATCTTGTGGACAAGACTGGGTATAACCTGTTCACAACCCCTGTAAAACCAGCGCATGCCCGCAGCCGGCCCCGTCGTTACGCATACGATCGAAAGTCCTGGCCCCAGACGGGCCGTCAGATGCGGGCCGTCAGATGCGGGCCCGCCTGATCCGCGTGCCGTCGACCCCCAGCAGCATCTGCCCGGATTTCAGCGCCAGGGCGTCGTCGCCGAACACCTTGCGCCGCCAGCCCTGCATCAGCGGCAGGTCGGGCTCGGCCTCCAGCGCCAGCCGGTCGAGATCGTCCGCGGACGCCACCAGGCGCGGCGCCACGTCATGCTCCTCGCAGCACGCCGCCAGCAGCACCTTCAGCAGCGCGACCAAAGCGGGGGACGGGCGCTGACCCTCCCGCGCCTTCGGCGGACGCGGCAGGGCGCTGTCGGGCAGCGCCTTGGCGTCCGCCAGGGCCTCCAGCAGGCCGGCGCCGCCCTTGCCTTCGGCGAAACCGCGCGACACGCCCCTGATCCGGGCCAGCGCGTCGGAATCGGCGGGCGCCGTCGCGGCGATCTCCAGCAGGCTTTCATCCTTCAGCAGGCGCTGGCGCGGCACGTTCACCCGCTGGGCCTCGCGCTCGCGCCAGGCGGCGATGGCCCGCAGGATGCCCAGCATGCGCCGGTTCGCGGTGCGCGGACGCATGCGCTCCCACATCGTCTCAGGGTCCGGGCGAAAGGTGGCGGGAACGGACAGCACCGCCAGTTCCGCCGCGACCCAGTCCAGCCGCCCCTCGCGGCCCAGCCGGTCCAGCAGCACCTGATAGACGGTGCGCAGGTGGGTGACGTCGGCGGCGGCATAGCTGATCTGCGCCGGAGACAGCGGGCGCGCCGACCAGTCGGAGAAACGATGGGTCTTGTCGATATGCGCCCCGGTCAGGGACGAGACCAGGTTGTCATAACCGACCTGGTCGCCATAACCCGCCACCATCGCCGCAACCTGGGTATCGAACAGCGACTCCGGCAGCCGGTCGAACAGATGCAGGAAAATTTCCAGGTCCTGCCGTGCCGCATGGAACACCTTGACGACGGCCGGATCGTCCAGCAGCACCCCCAGCGGGGCCAGGTCGATGCCGGCGGCCAGGGTGTCGACCACCACGACGTCGGCCTGGCCGGCCAACTGCACCAGGCAAAGTTCCGGCCAATAGGTCCGTTCGCGGACGAATTCGGTATCGATGGTCACGAACGGCTCCTGCCGCAACCGTTCGATGACGGCAGTCAGTTCGTCGGTGGTGGTGATCAGCACAGGATCGGGGAATTCGGCTTTGGATGCGTGCGCCATACGGCCTTGTTACCATGGCGTCCGCGCGGTGTGAAAGCGCCGCCGCCCGAAAACGGGCGGCAAACAGGACGCTTGACGGGCCGGAGGCCGCTCTGACATCACCCCGATCCGAGACGACGCCCCTTTTCTTGCGCAAGGAAACCCCGACGTGAGCGCACCTTCCCGCCCCGATGACGGCAGCCAGACGCTGACCCAGCTCGGCAAGCCGACGATCCAGCCCGCCAGCCCCGAGGACGCGACGCTGGAGCGCGTCCCCGCGCCCTATCGCGACCGGCGCTATCTTGTGCGTTTCACCGCCCCGGAATTCACCTCGCTCTGCCCCGTGACCGGCCAGCCGGACTTCGCGCACCTGGTCATCGACTATGTGCCCGATCAGTGGATCGTCGAAAGCAAGTCGCTGAAACTGTTCCTGACCAGCTTCCGCAACCATGGCGCGTTCCACGAGGCATGCTCGGTCCAGATCGCGACCACTCTGGTCGATCTGCTCAGTCCGGTCTGGCTGCGGATCGGCGCCTACTGGTATCCGCGCGGCGGCATGCCGATCGACGTGTTCTGGCAGAGCGGCACCCCGCCCGAAGGAGTCTGGATTCCGCCGCAGGACGTCCCCGGCTATCGCGGGCGCGGCTGACGCGCCCCACGGCAGCCGCCGCGCGGCGGCTGCGATCCGCTCTACGCCGCCGCGCCGCCCGCGGCTTCGATCTCGGCGCGAACCGACTGCATCTTGGCCATCAGCAGGTCCAGGGCCGGTACATCCATCTTGTCCGCTGCGTCATAGGACGCCTGCAACTCCTGCAGGCGCGCCTGGGCGGCCTCGACCGACAGGTCGGACAGCGCGGTGGCCGCGTCCGCCAGGATCGTGCAGCGGGTCGCCGTCATGTCGGCAAACCCGCCCGCGACGAAGAACCGGTCCGTCACCTTGCCGTCCTGATGCAGTTCGACGACACCGCCACGCAGCAGCAGCATCATCGGCGCATGGTCGGGCATGGCGGCGATGTCGCCTTCCAGACCCGGGATCACCGCCATATCGACCGCGCGCGAGAAGAGAACCTTCTCGGGGCTGACGATCTCGACCTCAATCGGCATGGCCTGTCTTCCTTAAAGCAGATCGCGACGAGGCGCCGGCCTCGTCGCGCGACGATGCGCGCGGCACGCTGGAGCACTCCGTCATTCGACGAATCACGCGAACTGCTCCGGTCTTCCGGCTTTCAAAGCCTCACCGGGGCACCCGGGCGGGCGCCCCTTCAGCACATGGCCGATCAGGCCGTTTCCTTCATCTTCTCGGCCTTGGCCACCGCTTCCTCGATCGAACCGACCATGTAGAACGCGCCTTCCGGCAGATGGTCATATTCGCCGGCGACGATCGCCTTGAACGAGCGCACCGTGTCTTCCAGCGACACCAGCTTACCCGGCGCGCCGGTGAAGACTTCGGCGACATGGAACGGCTGCGACAGGAAGCGCTGGATGCGGCGCGCGCGCGCCACCAGCAGCTTGTCGTCCTCGGACAGTTCGTCCATGCCCAGGATCGCGATGATGTCCTGCAGCGATTTGTAGGTCTGCAGGATGCGCTGCACGTCGCGGGCGACCTGGTAATGTTCCGCGCCCACGATCTTGGGATCCAGCGAGCGCGAGGTCGAATCCAGCGGATCGACGGCCGGATAGATGCCCATCTCGGCGATCGAGCGGTTCAGCACCGTGGTCGCGTCCAGATGGGCGAAGGTCGCGGCCGGCGCCGGGTCGGTCAGGTCGTCGGCCGGGACATAGACTGCCTGGACCGAGGTGATCGACCCCTTCTTGGTCGAGGTGATGCGTTCCTGCAGCGCACCCATCTCGGTCGCGAGCGTCGGCTGATAGCCCACCGCCGAGGGAATGCGCCCCAACAGCGCCGAGACCTCGGCGCCCGCCTGGGTGAAGCGGAAGATGTTGTCGACGAAGAACAGGACATCCTGGCCTTCCTCGTCACGGAAATACTCGGCCAGCGACAGGCCCGACAGCGCGACGCGCGCGCGGGCACCCGGCGGCTCGTTCATCTGGCCATAGACCAGCGCCACCTTCGAGCCCTCGGTCGTGTCCTCGCCCAGCTTGATCACGCCGGCATCCTGCATTTCGTAATACAGATCGTTGCCTTCGCGCGTGCGCTCGCCGACGCCGGCAAACACCGACACGCCGCCATGCGCCTTGGCGATGTTGTTGATCAGCTCCTGGATGATGACGGTCTTGCCCACGCCGGCGCCGCCGAACAGGCCGATCTTGCCGCCCTTCAGATAGGGGCACAGCAGGTCGACGACCTTGATGCCGGTCACCAGGATCTCGCTGGCCGCCGCCTGCTCGTCGAAGGCTGGCGCCTTGCGATGGATCGTATAGCGCTTCTCGGCCTTGACCGGGCCGCGATCGTCGATCGGCTCGCCGATCACGTTCAGGATGCGGCCCAGCGTGCCGGGGCCGACCGGAACCGAAATCTGCGCGCCGGTCGCCACGACCTCGGCGCCGCGGATCAGGCCGTCGGTCGAGTCCATGGCGATGCAGCGCACCTCGTGCTCGCCGATCTCCTGCGCCACTTCCAGCACGAGGGTCTGGCCGTTGAACGAGACGTGCAGCGCATCGAGGATGTGCGGCAGCGTGCCCTCGAACTGCACATCGACCACCGCGCCGCGGACCTGGGTCACGCGACCGACGACGTTGCTGTTCTGCGACTGGCCCTGCGTGGCGACAGGAGCCTGGTACTGTGTGGTGTCCGACATGGGTTAGCTCCTGCGGCGAGGAAACGAAATCGGTCCGGGCATCGGCTCAGACCGCCTGGGCGCCCGAGATGATCTCGATCAGTTCGTTGGTGATGTTGGTCTGGCGCGTGCGGTTATAGGTCAGCGTCAGCCGGTCGATCGCCTTGCCCGCATTGCGGGTGGCGTTGTCCATGGCCGTCATCCGCGCCCCCTGCTCGCCCGCAGCGCTTTCCAACATGGTGGCATAGAGCTGGACCTGCAGGTTGCGCGGCAGCAGGCTGGCCAGCAATTCTTCTTCGCCGGGCTCGAATTCATAGGCCGGGGCGTCGATCGCGGGCGCGCCGTCATTGGCCGGCACCGACAGCGGCACCAGTTGCAATTCGGTCGGCGTCTGCGACATGACGTTGCGGAAACGGTTATAGACGACGGTACAGACGTCGAATTCCCCCGTCTCCAGCATCGCGGCGATCCGCCCGCCCAATTCGGCCGCAGCCGAGAACGGGACCTCCTTGCCGCCCGAACCATGGACATGGCCGACCATCAGCGCCGAGAATTCCCGCATCAGGTAGTCATGGCCCTTGCGCCCCACCGGCAGCAGGCGGACGGTCTTGCCCTCGGCCTGCAGGCGGCGGATCAGGTCGCGCGTCGTGCGGTTGATGTTGGCATTGAACGCGCCGGCCAGGCCGCGGTCGCTGGTCATCGGGATCAGCAGATGGACCTTGTCGCCCCCCGTGCCGGCCAGCAGCTTCGGCAGGGCGGCCTCGCCCCGGGTGCCGGCCGCCAGTTCCGCCAGCATCCGGCGCATCGCCGCCGCATAGGGGCGCGCGGCCTCGGCGCGGGCCTGCGCCCGGCGCAGCTTGGCCGCCGCCACCATCTTCATGGCGCTGGTGATCTTCCGCGTCGATTTGACGCTGCCGATCCGCGCGCGAAGTTCCTTGAGGGATGCCATGGATGCAGGCCTGCCCTCAGCCCGCGAACTGACGGCCGAAGCGCGTCAGGAACTCGGTCAGACGGGTTTCGGTTTCCTTGGTGATCTGCCGCTCGGTGCGGATCGAATCCAGGATGTCCTTGCCGGCGGTGCGCAGTTCGGACAGCAATTGCCGCTCATAGGCGATGACCCTGTCCACCGCCACCGCATCGACGAAGCCGCGGGTGCCGGCGAACAGGATGCAGACCTGCTCCTCGACCTGCAGCGGCGAGGTCTCGGGCTGCTTCAGCAGCTCGACCAGGCGCGCGCCGCGGGCAAGCTGCTTCTGCGTCGCCGGATCGAGGTCCGAGGCGAACTGCGAGAAGGCGGCCATTTCGCGATACTGCGCCAGTTCCAGCTTGATCTTGCCGGCAACCTGCTTCATCGCCTTGATCTGCGCGGCGGAACCGACGCGCGACACCGAGCCGCCGACATTCACCGCCGGACGGATGCCGCGATAGAACAGGTCGGTTTCCAGGAACACCTGGCCGTCGGTGATCGAGATCACGTTGGTCGGGATATAGGCCGACACGTCGCCCGCCTGGGTTTCGATGACCGGCAGCGCCGTCAGCGACCCGGCGCCATAGGCGTCGGACATCTTCGCCGCGCGCTCCAGCAGGCGGGAATGCAGATAGAACACGTCGCCCGGATAGGCCTCGCGCCCCGGCGGACGGCGCAGCAGCAGCGACATCTGGCGATAGGCGACCGCCTGCTTCGACAGGTCGTCATAGACGATCAGCGCATGCATGCCGTTGTCGCGGAAGAATTCGCCCATGCTGCAGGCGGCATAGGGCGCCAGATACTGCATCGGCGCCGGGTCGGACGCGGTGGCCGCGACCACGATGGAATAGTCCATCGCGCCCGCTTCCTCCAGCGTGCGGACCAGTTGCGCCACCGTCGAGCGCTTCTGCCCGATCGCGACATAGATGCAGTACAGCGACTTCTTGTCGTCGCCCAGCGCGTTGACCGGCTTCTGCGCGACGATGGTGTCGATCAGGATGGCGGTCTTGCCGGTCTGGCGATCGCCGATGACCAGCTCGCGCTGGCCGCGCCCGATCGGCACCAGCGCGTCGATCGCCTTGATGCCGGTCAGCATCGGCTCGCCGACCGACTGGCGCGGCATGATGCCCGGCGCCTTGACGTCGGCGCGCTTCATGATCACGTCGCCGACCAGCGGCCCCTTGCCGTCGATCGGCGTGCCCAGCGCGTCGACCACGCGGCCCAGCAGCGCCTTGCCGGTCGGGACCTCGACCACCTTGCCGGTACGGGCGACCGTATCGCCTTCACGCATGTCGGAATCGTCGCCGAAGATGACCACGCCGACATTGTCGTTTTCCAGGTTCAGCGCCATGCCGCGCTGACCGGTGGCCGGGAACTCGACCATCTCGCCGGCCTGGACGTTCCGCAGGCCATAGACGCGGGCGATCCCATCGCCGACCGACAGGACGGTGCCCGTCTCGGCCACGTCGACCGGGTTGTCGAACGTGGCGATCTGCTGCTTGAGGATATCCGAAATCTCGGCGGGACGGATTTCCATCACGCGGCTCCCTTCATGGCGTGGTGCAGGCGGGTCAGGCGAGAACGGAGACTGGTGTCGTACAGCCGCGCGCCGACGCGCACGACCAGACCGCCCAGCAGCGCCGCATCGACGCGCTCCTGAATATTGACTTTGGAATAGCCGGCCTCGGCGAGGCGGCTCCGAAGCTGGATGCGCTGCAGGTCCGTCAGGGGATGGGCCGAAACGACCTCGGCCACGGTCTCGCCCCGGCGGGCGGCGGCGATCGCCGCCAGCGCGTCAAGGATCTCGGCCAGCCTGGACAGGCGGCGGTTGCGGGCGACGACGCCCGCGAAATTACGGATGATCGGGCCGAATCCCTGCGCATCGAGCACGGCGTTCAGCGCGCGCGTGGCCTCGGCGACGTCGAGCGTACGATCCGTCAGAAGGGTGCGGAATTCGGCGCTGCCGGCGATCAGGCGCGACAGGGCCGCAGCCTGGTCCAGAACGGCGTCAAGCTGCCATTGATCGGCGGCGAGGTCATAGAGGGCCGTCGCGTAACGACCAGGCAGGCCATTGGCAACGGAGGCGATCGGTATTGTTGTCGTTCCACCCGAAACCACGGTCGGCCTTTCCATCCCAGATCCAGAACACTGCCAGCATGCCGGCGGCCAGGAGAGTCTCCCGCCTGCCGCTGGCCGGGCGTCTAGCATGCTGACCGATACGGCGCAACAAGACGATGAAGCCCGTGTAATATATGATGCGTCCGCATGCCGCCCCGCCCGTCCGGTCAGGCCGGCATGCGCGCCACGGTTGCGTCGGCTCCAATCGTTTCGGCCCTGGCCGTTTCAGCCCAGGCCGTTTCAGCCCCGGCTATTTCGCCCCTGGCCGTCTCGGCGGCGCGGAACAGGGTGGTCTCGCGCCGGACCAGGGTCACGCCCAGATCGACGATCCGCGGCACGTCGCGCCGCCCGGCCAGCAGGTCCAGCACCATGCGGCCGGTCCGTTCGCCGATCGCCCGGAAATCCACCGCGACCGTCGTCAGCGCCGGCACGACCTGGCGGCCGATCTCGAACCCGCCGAAGCCGATCAGCGACATGTCCTCGGGCACCCGCACCCCCCGGCGGTGGCACTCCATCAGCGCCCCCACCCCCACCAGGTCCGACACCGCGAACACGGCCTGCACCTTCGGCGCGCGGTCCAGCAGATGCCCCATGGCCCGCGCGCCATGGGTGAAGGACACCGGCGGATTGCCCATGCGCAGCACCAGCGCGTCGGACAGTCCGGCCTCGCGCAGGGCCTCGGCGAAACCGTCCAGGCGCTCGCCGCCACGATGGTCGCAGGACAGGCCGTCGCCCTCGGCGCCCAGCGCGCCGATGCGCCGATGGCCCAGCGCGATCAGGTGGCGCGCCGCCATGCGCCCGGCCTCGCGGTTCGAATAGCCGACCATGGGATGGACGGGCCGACCGGCCAGCCCGGCCATCTGCACGATCGGGATCGCCTCGGGCGCCAGCATGCGGCGCAGGGTCGGGCCGCGCGGACCGGCCGGCAGCACCAGGGCCTCGGCCCGCCGTCCCAGCATGTCGCGCACATGGCGCAGCATCTCGCCCTCGTCGTAATCGGTATAGCCGATCAGCAATTCGTACCCCGCGCCGCGGATGATTTCCGTCAGGCCACGCGCCGCATCGGCGAAATTGGTGTTGGTCAGGGTCGGCAGGATCAGCCCGACGAAGCCGCTGCGCCGGGTCGACAGGGCCTCGGCCGCGCGATCGGGGACATAACCCAGTTCGGCGATCGCCTGCTCGACGGCGCGGCGCGTCTCCGCGCGCACCAGGTGGGGCGCGCGCAGGGCGCGCGAGACGGTCATGCGCGAGACCCCGGCCCGGGCCGAGACATCCATGATGGTCGGGCGCACGCCGGGCTCCCGCAGCTCCGGCACGGGAACGGTGGACAACGCAGGGCGGGCGGTATCGGCAATGGGCGCGGGGGCCGGGGATGGCGCCGGGGCCGCGCGTGTCGTCCGCGTGTCTGACATGCCTGCCCGTCCCTCCCGCCCCGCCTCGCTCACGCAAACTTATAGGCCCCGAGGGCGCAAAGCCGCGCCCGCAATATGGACAAGGCCGTGCCGTTCCTGTCCGGATAGACATCCCATCATAAGAATCCAAACATGAACAGGAAATGTCTGCCATGCCGATATTGCCGATCTTCGACCTGACCGGACGCCTGGCGCTGGTCACCGGTTCCAGCGGCGGAATCGGCCTGGCGATCGCCGCGGGCCTGGCCGATGCCGGGGCCCATGTCATCCTGAACGGACGGGACGCCGACCGGCTGGAACACGCCGCCGCCACGCTGCGCGAGACTGCGCCGGAAGGCGGCGCGCGCACCGTCCTGACCCGCGCCTTCGACGTGACGGACCGCGCGGCGGTCGAGGCCGGGGTGCGCAAGATCGAGGATGCGGACGGCCCGATCCGCATCCTGGTCAACAATGCCGGCATCCAGCGCCGCGCGCCGCTGGACGCCTTCCCGCCCGAGGACTGGGCCGAACTGATGCGCACCAACCTCGACAGCGTCTTCTTCGTCGGCACCGCCGTCGCGCGCCACATGATCCCGCGCGGCGCGGGCAAGATCATCAATATCGGCAGCGTGCAATGCGAACTGGCGCGGCCCGGCATCGCGCCCTACACCGCGTCCAAGGGGGCGGTGAAGAACCTGACGAAGGGCATGTGCGCCGACTGGGCCCGGCACGGGCTGCAGGTCAACGCGATCGGCCCGGGCTATTTCGAGACGCCGCTGAACCGCGCGCTGGTCGAGGACCCCGAATTCAATGCCTGGCTGAAGAAGCGCACCCCGGCCGGCCGCTGGGGCCGGGTCGAGGAGCTGCAGGGGGCGGCCGTCTTCCTGGCCTCGGACGCATCGTCCTTCGTCAACGGCCAGACATTATATGTGGATGGGGGCGTATTGTCGGTCCTGTGACCGGCGGCGGGACGGAAACCTCCAGCAGCGCGCGGACCGCCTGCGCGCTGCGGCGCGCCCGCGCCCCCGTCGAAAGCAGCCCCAGCCCGGCGATCACGCCCGACAGCGCGACCATGCCCCACCACACGCCGTGGCTGGCCTGGGGCAATTGCGCCATCGCCGCGCCCCCGTCCGCCGCGCCGCGCATCGCCACGCCGGTCATGGTCCCCGACAGGGCGATACCCAGCAGCGCGCCGACCTGCCGGCTGGTCGAGGCCAGGCTGGCCGCCAGCCCCGCCTGGTCGCGCGGCATGCCGGACACCGCCGCATTGGTGATCGGCGCGTTGCACAGCCCGAACCCGCACCCGCACAGCCCATAGGCCGCCAGCAGCACCCCCAGCGGGGTCGCAGCGGCCAGCCCGGTCAACAGCAGCGCCCCGCCCCCCAATCCCGCCGCCGACAGCAGCAGCGGCAGCCGCGCACCCCGCGCCGCCACCAGCCGCCCCGACAGCGGCGCGCAGGCCACCACCCCCAGCGCGAAGGGCAGGGTGCAGAATCCGGCCCGCAGGGCGCTGAATCCCCGCACATCCTGCAGATAGAGCGTGTTGAGGAACAGAAAGCCGCTGAAGATCGCAAAGGCGCAGATCGCGATCAGGATCGCCCCGGTGAAGGGCAGCGCGCGGAAGAAGCGCAGATCCAGCAGCGGCAGGGCGCGCCGCCGCTCGACCATGACCAGCGCGGCCAGTCCGGCCGCCGACAGGGCCAGCGCCAGGCGGATCGGCAGGGCATGCCAGCCGTAATCGCGCGCCTCGATCAGTCCGGCGGTCAGCGCCGCCAGGCTCAGCGCGACCAGGCACTGCGCCGGGCCATCGACGGGGCGCACCCGCGCCGCGCGCGATTCGGGAATGAAGCGCAGGGTCAGCAGCATCGCCGCCAGCCCGATGGGCAGGTTGATCCAGAACACCGACCGCCAGCCGGCATAGGTCGTCAGCACGCCGCCGGCCACGGGGCCCAGCGCCAGCGCGACCCCCGACATCGCGCCCCAGACGCCGATCGCCCGCGCCCGGGCCGCCGGGTCGACGAAGACATTCGCGACGATCGACAGCGCGACCGGGTTCAGCATCGCCCCGCCCACCCCCTGGAACGCCCGGGCCAGCACCAGCGCGGTCGCGCCGGGCGCCATGCCGCACAGGGCCGAGCCCAGGCAGAACAGGGCGATGCCGGCCAGGAAGATGCGGCGGCGGCCAATTCGATCGGCCGTCGAACCCGCCAGCACCAGCAGGCTCGCCACCGCCAGCGTATAAGCATCGACCACCCATTGCAGGGTGGACAACCGACCGCCGAGCGCGCCGCGAATCGCGGGCAGCGCCACGTTGACGATCGTCACGTCCATCATGACCAGCAGCAGGCTGAGACAGCATATGGCCAGCACAAGACCCGGGCGCGGGCCGCGATCATGGGAAGACGCGGTCACACCGGGGCGGAACATACGGAAATCGGACATGAGAGGCCGGAAAAGGATGGAGCGGGCGAAGAAACCTTAATTCCGCCTCTAATCCATTGGTCAACGGGCAACTTTTTGAGCTGCAAAGACATCATAGCCTTCCACTCGGCCTCGTTTCAAGACCTTGTCGAATAGCCCCACGAACATCTCGCACGAACATCTCGAAGGAATCGTCTCGCATCCGAGTCGCTTCCCCGATCCGCCGGACCATCGGCATCTCGACGGAGGCGCAGATGGGTGCCATGCACTCACTCCCATGCGACGCGCCTCTCGACCATGCCCTGCACCGCATGCAGGCCGAGCGAACACGCGATTCAGCCCGCTCCGCTACCCCGCGCGCTGACGGTCTTCTCTTCTCAAGGAACCGCCATGATGCCGTGCCGCCCTGTTCGCGCAATTTGAGCCCCTCAAAAGCGAAATGGCTGTCTGCCCCCTCGTCGTATGGAAGCAGACAACCTTTACGCCTCAAATCAGTCGGCTAAAACAAGATCAAGATTACGCGGTGTATCTGGTAGCGGGCTTGGGCGTTCATCCCCTTCCGCAAGGCCAAAGGACAAATTCGCAGCCCGAAAGACACCTGTACCCGAACCAAATAAAATGCCAAATCCTACATACACTGCTTCATCTGGCACCTCGATCGTGACAGTACGGTGCGTCCATCCGGTCGTGCCGGTAATCGGACCAGCAGGTCCCCGGTTCAAACCCAGATTCTCGAATGCCAGTGCATCTCGGCTCTGACCACGCGCATGAATCCAGATTCGGCCGTTGCCTATGGCGCTCACGCAGCTTATTTGCGCGCGGAAACTGACTGATTTGCCTCGGTAAGGCACTGCGGAAATGCGTTGCATAACCGTCAAAAACTCGCCTGCCTTCGCAACGGACACCCTCTCTTGCGGAGCGCGGCTTTCAATCAGTAGAGCCGGCTTACGATCTGGACCGGCATCAGGTAACAAGTCATGACGAAATAAATCTGAGCGGCCGCTGACAAACCAGCCCTCCGGCACTTTGCCATGACTGGCCGCGCTCTCTGCATCCTGCTGGATATTTGAACTATCTGGACCTATTTGCGCAGCCAGCACATTCCAATCTGCATGGCCAAGCTGTTTAGCGACCAGTTCCAAAGCAGTAGAATGGCTGATCCTCAAATCATGTTCAGCCAATGCTTCACGCAGGATACGCGAATCCGCCACTCCATCTCCAGCCATGACGGCGCGGACGGACGCACTGATCCTCGTCCTGGCCCGCCTGCCGGGACGGCAGATCGCTCGCGAGGAATTCGCACGCCGGCTGGCGAGGTTGCCAATGACAACGAACCGCCGCCGGGCGAGGCCGCCCCCAATCAGCAAGGCGTGGAAGATCCTTGAAATGCGCATTATCCATGCGCATATTGGATGTTGGAAGGAGTCCATGCAATGTCAGCAACACCCAGCACCAGACGCGCCACCAATATCACCCTGCCCACGCATCTCCTGACGGAAGCACGCAGTCTGGGCCTCAACGTCTCGCAGGCCTGCGAGCAGGGTCTTGTCGCGGCGCTCGCCGCCCGCAGGCGCGAAAACTGGCTCGCCGAGAACGGTGACGCGATCCAGTCCTGGAACGAGCATGTCGAGACGCACGGCCTGCCGCTGGCCGACTATCGGGCGTTCTGATGGCGCGTCTCGATGTCTATCCCATGCCGGGCAAACATCGCACGGGGTATGTGGTCGATGTTCAGGCGGAACTCCTGTCCAAACTGGCAACCCGGATGGTCGTTCCCCTGATCCCGGCCTCAGATGCGCCCCCACCGATCAGCGAGCTGAATCCGATTATCGAGATAAAGGATGTGCCGCACGTCCTGCTGACGCAGGCTTTGGCAAGTGTTCCGTTCTCGGAACTCCGTAAGCCCGTCTGTTCCATCGATAGCCATCACGATGCCATCACGCGTGCGCTGGATATTCTGTTCGTTGGCTTCTGAGATATTGCTGCGCATTGAATTCGGAGCATCTGACCGAACCCAGGTGCGAATCTTCTTCGCCACGCCGAGGGCACCACGCCGTTCGACCTTGCTAAGCGCATCGCGCAGGTGATCACGACGGACATCGTAGATCGACAGCTTGCCCATCCTTGCCAAGGATGAAGTTCCACCTGAGACAGCCCAGTCCGGCGCCCATGACGCAGGGATAAGCAGCGGCGGGCATGCCATTGGGCGAATACCCAATCGAAGCCATTCTCCGCCGCCTGCTGGACCGCGAGTCGCTGACGCTTACGCTCTATGAGGGGATTAACGCCCCGGGCCAATAGCGCCCGAGCTTCGTCCCGCAGGACGCACGCTTCTCGAAGACTGGCCTCGGGATAGCTGCCAAAAGATATGCGTTTCTGCTTTCCCTGCCAGCAGTAGCGAAAATGCCACGATTTTGCCCTCACTCGAAGGCACGTAGAGGGCCGGCCCATCGCCATCGGCAAGCGAATACGCTGCCACTGCGGGCTTTGCCTGCCTGACGGCGAAATCGGAGAGCGCCATGCGTCCATTTCCTTCCCGATGCGCGGATCAGGACGGATGGTTTCCCTGCGCTCTCTCTCTTCTCCACCAACAAACCGGCATTCGCCGTAACCGCAAAAATGGCCTCAATCTTGGCCCTAAATCGCGGCGCTTTGGGGAGCTTTCCACGGACCTCGGTGGAACTTAGCGGACATCCATGGAACATAATTTGGAGCGGGCGAAGGGAATCGAACCCTCCTCAGAAGCTTGGAAGGCTACTGCATTACCACTATGCTACGCCCGCTCAGCAGCGCCTTCATAGCCCCGAACCGTTCCCGGCGGCAAGCCCCGCGCCCATCCCGGATACAGGCCCGATACTGGAGACCCGAATCCTCCATGCCCGGCCATCGACGGCGGCGAGACGACAAGGAATCGCATCCACCCCCTTGACTTTGGATGCCGGGCATACTCTTTTCCGCAACCTGCGCCGGGTTCGCACGGGTGGCCAAGACAGCGTGTTTCCGCTATCCGTTGGTCGACGCCGAAGGCGGCATGCAGGGGTGTAGCTCAATTGGCTAGAGCGCCGGTCTCCAAAACCGGAGGTTGGGGGTTCGAGACCCTCCACCCCTGCCATCCGCGCCGGTCGGGACAGACCCGTCCGGTCCGGGTCCGATGCCCCCGACATGCAGTGAGTGGTTTTCGGCTCCCGTTCGCCGGTCTCGTCGGATGGGGTGCCGCGTGGTGTTACGAGAAGGGTGTTTCGTGTCGGTCAGTCCCGCGAAATTTGTGCAAGAAGTCCGCGCCGAAGCGGGCAAGGTCACGTGGCCCACGCGTCGCGCCACTCTGGTGACGACGGGGGCCGTCCTGGCGATGGCCGCCATGACGTCGGTATTTTTCTTTGTCGTCGACCAGATCATCGGCCTGGGCGTACGGGAACTCTTTGGGCTGGGAGGCTGAGGAACGGACCATGGCAAAACGTTGGTACGTGGTTCACGTCTATTCCGGCTTCGAGAAGAAGATCGCCCAGCACATCAAGGAACAGGCGGCGCAGAAGGGCCTGTCCGACCATTTCGGCGACATCCTCGTGCCGTCCGAAGAGGTGGTCGAGGTGCGGCGCGGCCAGAAGGTCAGCGCCGAGCGGAAATTCTTCCCGGGCTACGTGCTGGTCAACATGGAACTGACCGACGAGGCGTGGCACCTGGTCAAGGACACGCCCAAGGTCACCGGCTTCCTGGGCAGCAAGACCCGCCCGTCGCCGATTCCCGCCGCCGAGGCCGAACGGATCATGAAGCAGGCGCAGGAAGGCGTGGAACGCCCCCGCCCTTCGGTCACGTTCGAGATCGGCGAGCAGGTGCGCGTGTCCGACGGCCCGTTCACCTCGTTCAACGGCACGATCGAGGAAGTGGACGAGGAAAAGGCGCGCCTGAAGGTCAGCGTCTCGATCTTCGGCCGCTCGACGCCGGTCGATCTCGAATACAGCCAGGTCGAGAAGCTCTGAAATTTCGTGTCCCGTCACGAAAAAAGGCGCCGCGAGGCGCCTTTTTTCGTTTGGCCCGCCCGCTCGGACTCAAGCCGCCGGCAGCGCGCGCAACTGCGCCGCCGCCTGGTCCGCGACCTGCCCCAGCAGGGCGCTCAGCGCCGCCACCATGGCCCCGGTCCCGGATCCGGAAATCGGCCCGGCCAGCGACAGCGCGCCGGCGGCGCCTCCCGCCCCCGGCCGGTGCACGCCCAGGCTGCCGGCCAGCACGGCGAAGCCGCGCGAATCGCCGGCAAAGCGGGTAACGCTCAGCTCCACCACCGCCTGCGGCACGGTGGCCACCGCATCGTTCTGGGCGAAGACCGCGCTGCCCGGCAGGCGCTGCTGCAGGTCGGTGGCCAGGACATGGGCGATCATGCCCGGCAGCGACTCGCTCCAGGCCGCGCCGCCGGCCAGGCGCACCCGGTACGCCTCGTCGCTGCGCACGATCCGGTCGCGATCCAGCGACAGGGCGACCGTGGGGGTGCGGATTTCGATCACCGCCGGCGCGCCCCCCTGGGCCGTCCCCGGCCAGGGCGCCAGGGCGTAGAAAGCGGGATCGGACGAACAGGCCGCCAGCGGCGCCGCGCCGGCCAGCAGGCCGAGTCCGGCCTGCAGAACCCCCCGGCGCGACGCCGAACGGCCGGAGAAGGGGCCGGATAAAGACCCGGGCGACATGCCAGGCAACGTCATCGACTAGCGTCCCGTAATCAGCGCCGAAGGATGGCGATTGAGGAAATCGGTCAGAAACCGCACCGAGCGCGCGGTCTCGTCCAGTTGCACCAGCATCTGCTGCAGATCGCGATGGAAATCGGTGTCGCCGCCATAGCTGGCCAGCAGCAGGTTCGCGTTCTTCAGCGCGCCATCCAATTGCGCGCTCATCTGCGGCAGGCGCTGCAGCAGCGGATGCATGCCGCTGCGCGCATCGCTGGTCAGACCCTGCACGCTGCGCAGCGAATCGCGCAGGGCGACGATCGCCTGGCGGAGTTCGGGGCTGTTGATCCGTGCGTCCGAATGGGCCAGCAGGCTGTTCAGATTGTCGCCCACCTGCGTCAGCGGCAACGCCGCGATCTTGTCCGCGACGGTCGAGAGCGAATCCATGACGCCGCTCATCCCCCCCGCCTTGCTGGGGATGACCAGGGCCGTGCCCTCGACCGCGACGGTGGCCGGCGGCGCGTTCCTGACGAAATTCAGGTCGATCATCGCCTCGCCGGTCAGGAAGCTGGCGGTATCGACCGAAGCCCGCAGCCCGTTATCGACCAGCGCCCGCACCAGTTCAGGCCCGGCGCCACGGTGGATCTCGCCGGCCGCCAGAATGCGTTCCGGCTGGATTTCCATGCCGACGCGCACCCGGGCGGTGCCGGCCTTCTGGTCCAGGTCCAGCTTCACGCCGGTCACGGTTCCGACCTGGATGCCGAACATCGTCACCTGCGCGCCGACCGCCAGGCCCGACACCGAATTGGTCAGATAGGTCGCCAGCGACAGCCGCTCGCGATAGCCGGCATTGTCGGCCTCTTCCTGGCTGCCGTACAGGCGGAAGACGGAATCGCGCGGCGCCCCGGGGGCCGATTGCCCGATACGCTGCGGCGACAGGCCGAAGGCGACCCCGCCCGAGAACAGCGCCTGGATCGATTGCAGCTTGACCTTCAGCCCTCCGGCCCCGAACCCGACCTGCACGCCCGAGACGTTCCAGAAACGCGTATCGGTCCGCAGATAGCTGTCATAGGGCGAACGGATGAAGAGCTGGATCAGGATCGGCCCGACCCCGCCCGGCGGCATGGTATAGCCCAGCACTTCCCCCACATCGACGTCGCGGAAGAAGACCGGCGCGCCCGGACCGATCGACCCCAGCGACCCGGTGATCAGCGTATAGGTGCTGCCCGGCTCGTCCGACCGCAGGCCGGGCGGGGATTCCAGGCCGGTGAAGTCCGTGGTGCTGGTCCCGCCGGGCTCGCCAGGGTCCATCGCGATATAGGCCCCCGACAGCAGCGTCTCCAGCCCGGTGACGCTGGCGCCGTTCAGGCGCGGCCGCACCACCCAGAACCGCGCATGGTCGGTCAGCATCGGCGCGGCATTGGCGCTCATGCGCACGCGGACCTCGACATGGCGCATGTCGGGGGTCAGGCGCACATTCTGCACCGTGCCCAGCGTCACGGACTTGTTCTTGACCTGGGTCTGGCCGGCGGTCAGCCCGTCGCCGGTATCGAAGGTAAGGGTGATTTCCGGCCCGCGCCCCTCGAACCCCTTCCAGCCCAGATAGAGGGCGATGGCCAGCGCCACCACCGGAACCAGCCAGACGATCGAAAAACGGTATTTGCGGGCCGAAGCCCGGGGCGGGACAGGGCGCCGGCCTCCGGGAAAATCTTGGGGGTCGTCCGTCACGCCTGCTTCGGCTCCATCGTTCCGCTCTCTGTCGCTCCGTCCTCCGCCATGGCCTTGCCGGGACGCGCCTGCACGACGGCGGACGGCACGCCGTCGGGCGACGGGCCGTTCAGGCCGGCCGCGTCCCACATCACCCGCGGGTCGAAGCTGGATGCCGCGAACAGGGTCAGGACGACCACCGCGGCGAAAGACACCATGCCGGCATTCGCCGTGACGTTGGCCAATGAATTGAACCGCACCACCGCCACCAGGATCGAGACCATGAACACGTCGATCATCGACCAGCGGCCGATAATGTCAACCAGGTGGAACAGGCGCGTCCGCTGCACCAGGGCGAAGGACGAGCCGCGCCAGGTGCAGACCACCATCCAGCTCAGACTGACGATCTTGAGCATCGGCACCGCGATGCTGGCGAAGAACACCAGCAGCGACAGCGGCACCATGCCGTCCTGCCACAGTTCGATCGCCCCCTCGATGATCGTATGGCTGCCGCCCCCGCCGATCTTGAAGAAGGTCATGACGGGATAGAGGTTGGCCGGGACATAGAAGACGATCGCCGCGATCAGGAACGCGGTGGTGCGCGCCAGCGTCTCGGGCGCCCGCCGCCAGACCCGATGGTCGCAACGCGGACAGACCCCGACGCAGCGCAGGTTGCTGACCGGTTCGTTCAGCTCGCCCACCAGGCCGCAGGATTGGCAGGCCACCAGATGGCTGGGCGGCGGCATGGCGATCGTGTCGATATGGGCGAAGCGCACATGCACCCGGCGCCCATCCTCCATCCGGGTCACGGAATCGACGCGGCGATGGCGCCAGATCAGTTCGGTATCCAGGGTGGAGTCGGTGGCCGCCATGGTCAGCATCAGCGCCGAGATCAGATAGACGGCGGGCCCCACATCGACATGGGCCAGGTCGGTCAGCTTGGTATAGGCCACGAAGATCCCCAGGACATAGACCTCGATCATCGACCAGGGACGCAGCTTCTCGTACCATACCAGCAGATGGGGGGCCCAGTCGGGCAGGGCGCGGCGGCTGGCCGCATACAGGATGGCGAACATCATGCCGATGACGACGGCCGGGGCGATCACCGTCACCAGCCCGACCAGGATCCCGGCCTCGCCCCATCCCTCATGCAGCAATTCCATCGGGCCGGTCACCAGGTCGACCGTGCGCTCGCGCCCATAGACGTCCAATGTCATCAGCGAGGACGCCAGCGCCGCCAGGTACAGCGCGCAGGAACTGATGCAGAAGGCCAGGGGCGTCTGCAGCGGCGAGGTCCGCCGCCGCCATTCCAGCGTCTGCCCGCAGCGGGCACATGCGGCCAGTTGGCCCGGCTGCAGCGCGGGCATGCGCTGGAACATCCCGCAGCCCCGGCACTCGACCAGCCCGCCGATCGTCCAGACATGCCGCATGGCCGCCGGCCGCTGCGGCCAGCCGGCCGCACGGCGAAAACGGGAAGCCCGGGCAGAGATCGTCTCGCTCATCACATGCCGCACTATAATTCAATTTCGTGACGGAGATAGTCATTCAACATATTGCGGGCATGCCAGAGGTCGGATATAGCGCACGCGTCGTGCCGACATAGCTCAGGGGTAGAGCAACTGATTCGTAATCAGTAGGTCCTCGGTTCAATTCCGAGTGTCGGCACCATTTTCCCATAAAATCAGATATTTGGATCGGATTCCTCGTCCGCTCTTCGCCGTGTCGCCTCGGTCAGGCCGCCGGGCTGCGCGGCGAGTCGCCGGCCGCAGCGTCATCGGGCAGGATGATCGTGCAGCGCAGGCCGGGACGATTGTCCGACAGGCTGATCGTCCCGCCATGCAGCCGCACGATCGCCCGCACCAGGCTCAGCCCCAGCCCGCTGCCGGGCACCGAGCGGCTGGCATCCAGCCGGACGAACCGCTGAAAGACGCGCTCGCGGGCGTCGGGCGGAATGCCCGGCCCGTCATCGGCCACCACCAGCAGGATCCTGCCGTCCGCCAGCCGTCCGTCGAGGGAAATCCGGCTGCCGGCGGGCGTGTGGTTGATGGCGTTTTCCACCAGGTTGGACAGCATCTGCATCAGCAGGACCGGATCGCCGGCGACGGTGCCGGGCACCGGCCCGGGCACGATCAGGACCTGCCCCCGGTCCTCGGCCACCGGGCCATAGAGGTCCGTGATCCGGCGGGTCAGGTCGTCCAGGCTGACCCGGGCGCAGGTGCCGGTCGAAATCTCCGCCTCGATCTGCGACAGGCGCAGCAGCGAGGAAAAGGTCTCCAGCGCGGCGTCCAGGTCGCCCAGCGCGTCCTCGATCGTGTCGCGGGCCGCATCGGGCAGGCGCTCGGCCAGGGCGGCGGCCTCCAGCCGCCGGCGCAGACGCGACAGCGGACGGCGCATGTCGTGGGCGATGTCGTTGGACACCTGCTGCAGGCTGGAGATCAGGCGCTCGTTGCGCTCGAGCATGGCATTGAGGCTGTGCGCCAGGTGGTCGAATTCGTCATCCGCGCCCTGATAGGGAATCCGCTGCGCCATGTCCCCGCTCATGATCCGGCGCGCGGTCACGCTGATCGTCTCGATCCGGCCGAGGATGATGGTGCTGAGGATCATCCCGCCGCCCACCCCCAGCACCGAGAACCCCACCAGGCTCCATCCCACGATGATCCAGAAATCGTGCCGCAATTCGGTCAGGGAGCGTGCATTCAACCCGACGAAGAAATAGCCGCCGTCATTCAGCAGCACGCCCTCGCCGTAGATCGCGCTTTCCGGTTCGCCATAAAGCTGGCGGTGCGCCCGCGACAGCCAGCGGCTGCCCGGCTGGGGGCGCAGATGCAGCATGTTGCCGGCCAGCACCCGGTTGGCGCCGTCTTCCAGCAGATAGAAGAAATCCGGCTCATGGCGGACCAGGTTCTGGACCACCGGCCGGAAATGCGCCAGGTCCATCCCTCCGGCGGCCGAGATGACCTCGGTCCGCTCGGCCCGGACGGCCCGGCGGATCTGTTTTTCCAGCGAATGCTGGCTCTGCAGCCCCGACAGCAGGATCGCCAGCGCGCCCGACAGCATCAGAAAGCCGGCGAACAGCAGCACGATCCGGAAGGACAGGCTGGAGGTGATGCGATAGAGCGCGTCCAGCCTGCCCCTAACCGCTCCCCTAACCGCTCCCCTAACCGCCCCCCTAACCGCCACGGGAATGGTCAAGATCCACGTCCCTCAGGATATAGCCGACACCGCGGACCGTCTGGATCAGTTGCCGTCCGTCGTGACCCAGCTTGTCGCGCAGGCGGCTGATATGGGTTTCGACGATATTGGTACGCACGGGGAAATCCACGTTCCAGGCATAAAGCAGCAGCATCTGTCGCGACAGGACCGTTCCCGGGTTGCGCATGAAATATTCGAGAATCTTCACCTCCTGCGGCTGCAGATGCAGCCTGTCGCCATAGCGCGTGACCTCGCGGGTCAGCAGGTCCAGCGTGATTCCCGCCATCCTGAGGGTGGTGACATGCCGCGCCGGCCCCGCTCGCCGCAGCAGCACGGCCACCCGGGCGGCCAGTTCCCGGACCGCGAACGGCTTGACCAGATAATCGTCCGCCCCGCCGCGCAGGCCGCCGACCCGGCTGGCGACGCCGTCCATGGTGGTCAGGAACAGCACGGGCGTGCGGATCCCGGCCTCGCGCAGGCGGACCAGGACGGCCATCCCGTCCATGCCCGGCAACATCCGGTCCAGCACGATGATGTCCCATTCGCGCGAAAAGATCAGTGACAGCCCGTCGGTGCCGTTGGCCGCACAGGTGACGGCGATCCCGTCCTGCGCCAGGCCGTCGCAGACATAGGCGGCCGTATCGGGATCGTCCTCGACCAGCAGCAGGCGCGGGGGCGGTTGGTCGTCCGTCATGGTTCGTCCGTCATGGCTCGTCCGTCATGGGGGCGCGGCACAATAGCGGCCGCCGCCCCCCGCCCGTAAGGGCTGCCGGGAAAAGATTGGGGCCTTTTAAGAATCGTCGCCCGTTAAAGAACGTCGCCGGATACGCCGGAATGGACGATTGGGAGAATGTAAGCTGACAGGCTCTGCCGGAATCCGGCATCCTGCCCGCGCGGCCCGGCGCAGCGGGCCCGCCCGCGGGAGCCCGGACGCCGATGCTGCTATGGAGCCTGATCTTTGCTGTCTCGACCCTCGCCTTCGGCCTCAGCGCGGTCTCGGGGGGCGGGGCCGGACTGATCCTGATGCCGCTGCTGGGCCTGGCCGTTCCGGCCGCGCAGGTGCCGGCCGCCCTGTCGATTGGCACCGCCGCCAGTTCGCTGGCCCGCATCGCCGCGTTCCGGCGCGCGGTGCGCTGGGACGTGGTGCGGCATTTCGCCCCCACCGCCCTGCCCTTCGCCATGCTGGGCGCCTGGGCGCTCAGCCGCATGGACCCGGTCTATCTGAACCTGCTGCTGGGATTGTTCCTGGTGGGCAATGTGCCGCTGCTCTTTCGCAGGACGCCCCATATGGTGAACGACAAGGGTGCGGATGGCGGGACGCCGCACCAGGCCTGGCTGTCGGCCATCGGGGCGGCGGCGGGCTTCCTGTCGGGCTTCACCGGTGCGGTCGGACTGCTCTTCAACGGGTTCTATTACCGGCTGGGCCTGCGCAAGGAGGAAATCGTCGCGACCCGGGCGGCCAACGAGATCATGCTGCACCTGCTCAAACTGGCCCTGTACGGCGCGTTCGGCCTGCTGGACGCGCGGGGATTGGCCGCCGGCGCCGCGGTGGCCGCCGCCGCCATCCTGTCATCCCTGCTGATGCGCCGGATCCTGCCCTATCTGCACGAACGCCTGTTCCGCCATGTCGGCCATGTCGCGACCGTGGCGGCCGGGGTGGCCATGCTGGTCGCCGCCGGCGGGCAGATCGCCCGCCAGGATCGGCTCGCCCTGCATTATGCCCACGCCCCCACGCAGATCGCGGCCTCGCTGTCCTGGCGGCGACATGTCTTCGCCGTCGAATGGGAACCGCATGACGAGCTGGAACTCAGCCATTCCATCCGCGACTGGACTCTCGGCGACCGGCCCCGGGCCGCCGCTCCGCCGCCGCACAGCTATATCCTGCATGTCTCGCCGCACAAGGGACTGTACGACACCCGGATCTGAATCCGGCACCATCAACGCGGCACGCTCACCCCCTGCGCCCGGACGACGGCGTCCAGGAACATCCGCGCGCAGGCATTCCAACTGAAGCGCGCGGCATAGGCCCGGCAGGCCGCCCGGTCGCCGTTCAGGGCGGCCAGGATGCCGGCCCGCAAATCCGGCCCGATCGCGCCGAGCGGGGACACGCCCCGCGGCAGGATGTCGCGCGGTCCGGTCACGTCGAAGGCCGCGACCGGCAGGCCACAGGACAGGGCCTCCAGGATCACCAGCCCGAACGTGTCGGTCAGGCTGGGAAACACGAACACGTCGCTGGCGGCATAGGACGCCGCCAGGTCGGCGCCTTCCTTGTAACCGGTAAAGACGACGCCGGGATAGCGCGCGGCGAGGTCCGCGCGGTCGGGCCCGTCACCGACCACGATCTTGGTGCCGGGCAGGTCCAGGTCGAGGAACGCGGTCAGGTTCTTCTCGATCGCCACCCGGCCGACATAGAGCATGTACGGCCCCGGAACGCCGTACAGCGCCTGCCAGTCATGGCCGGCCGAGTCGGGGCTGAACCGGTCGATGTCCACACCCCGCGTCCAGCATTCCAGATGGCGGAAGCCGCGATCGCTCAACTCGCCCAGCATGCTGGGCGTCGGCACCAGGGTCAGCGCCGCGGCGCCGTGGAACCAGCGCAGGAACCCATAGGGCACGCGGGTCGGCAGCCCGCTCCGCGCCCGGATATATTCGGGGAACCGCGTATGGAACGACGAGGTGAAGCATCGCCCGTTGCGGATCGCCCATCGCCGCGCGGCCAGCCCCAGCGGCCCCTCGGTCACGATATGGATCGCGTCGGGACCAAACGCCCCGATCAGCCGGCGCAACCGGCGATAGGGCAGCACGCTCAGCCGGATTTCCGGATAGGTCGGACAGGGAATGGTCCGGAACAGGTGCGGACCGATGACCGACACGGTCACCCCCATCGCGCGCAATTCGTCCGCCAGGCGCGACACGGTGCGCACCACGCCGTTGACCTGGGGATACCAGGCATCGGTGATCACAAGCAGGCGCAAGGCATGGTCCGCCAATGCATGATCCGCCGATACATGATCCACCGATACGGGCCCGGCACGATCCAGAACCGCGGCAGACAGCGTCATTCAGGCGCCGGCCGGAAACAGCAGCGACGCCAGGCGCGATGCGTTCGCCGGCAGGCGGCGGCGCACATCGGTCATGTCCAGCAATTCCATGCTGCCGTCATGATGCTCGACCAGCGCGGTGCAGCTTTCGACCCAGTCGCCGTCGTTCATGTACAGCACGCCGTCCAGGTCCTTGATGATGGCGTGGTGGATATGGCCGCAGATCACGCCGTCCATCCCGCGGCGCCGTGCCTCGTCCGCGACGGCGGTCTCGAACCGGTCGATGGCCATGACCGCGCCCTTGACCTGCCGCTTCAGCCATTTCGACAGCGAGCGATAGGGCAGGCCCAGCCGGCGGCGCACCAGATTGAACCAGCGATTGACGATCAGCGCCGCCGTATAGGCCCGGTCGCCCAGCATCGCCAGGAACGGGGCATAGCGCACGACGCTGTCGAACTCGTCGCCGTGCAGGACCAGGAATTTCCTGCCCGCCGCGGTCACGTGCTCGGCCGTTTCGCACAGGCGGATGCCCGCGACCTCCAATTGATGCGGCAGCCAGCGGCGCAGGATCTCGTCGTGATTGCCGGGGATATAGACGATCTCGGTCCCCTTGCGGCCCATGCGCAGGATCTGGTTCACCACGTCGTCGTGATGACTGTTCCAGAACCAGGAGCGTTTCAGCTTCCATCCGTCGATGATGTCGCCGACCAGATAGAGACGTTCGCACGTCATGCCGCCCAGGAATTCCGACAGAAGATCCGCGCGGCAATCGCGCGTGCCCAGGTGGACGTCGGAAAGGAAGACGGTCCGGTAACTGGCCGACGCAAGCCGGTCGTTCAGAATCACGTTCATCGCGGACAGCACACCCAGATGAAAGACGGGCTTCTTCTACCCGGAACCGTCCATTACTTTTGTGTATCTTTCATGAAATCGGCGGCAGGGCGCGAGCCGCCCCGTGTTGCGCGCCCTCACTCCGTCAGCGACCAGGGGATGACCGCCTGGCCGATGCGCCGGACCGCGACGCCATAGACCGCCTGCATGGCCATGTCGGTCAGGACGTCCTGCGGCACGCCGTCCGCCACGACGCGCCCGGCCTGCATCAGCATCACCCGGTCGCAGAAGCGCGCCGCCAGCGCCAGGTCGTGCAGCACCACCGCCACCCCCGTCCCCCCCGCCGCCAGCCGCCGGAACGACGCCATGACGTTCAGCGCGTGCGCCGGGTCCAGGGCCGCGACCGGCTCGTCGGCCAGCAGATAGGCGGCTTCGACCGCCAGGGCGCGCGCCAGGCGCATCCGCGCCCGCTCGCCCCCCGACAGCATGCTGCCGGGCCGCGCGCGCAGGTCCAGCAGGTCCGTCTCGCGCAGCGCGCGGGCGATCGCCTCCCGGTCGCGGGCCCGTTCCGGATGGGCCCGGTGCGGCAGGCGGCCCAGCGCGACCAGGTCCTCGACCCGCATCGGCGGCGGCGCCACGTCCTCCTGCGGCAGGAAGGACAAGTGCCGGGCCCGCCATCCGGCCGCCGCCGCCGCCAGGTCGCGCCCATCCAGCACGGCGCCCCCCGCATCCGGCCGCTGCATGCCGGCCATGACGCGCAGCAAGGTGCTCTTGCCCGCGCCGTTCGGGCCGATCAGCCCCAGCACCTCGCCCGGCGCCAGCCGCGCCGCCGCATCGTCCAGGATCGTCCGCCCCGCCAGGGACAGGGTGGCGCCACGCACATGTAAGCCATCCCCGGGCAGGCCATCCCTGGGCAAACCATCCCTGGGCAAACCATCCCTGGCCAAGCTATCCCTGGGCAGGCCGTTCATGACAGGCCCCGGCGCATGGCGACCACCCGGTGGAAGAAGACCGGCGCGCCCATCAGCGCGGTGACCACGCCGATCTGCAATTCCGTGCCGCCCGACAGCAGCCGCACCGCCGCGTCCGAGACCAGCAGCAGCAACGCCCCGCCCAGCGCGGCCGGCAGCAGCAGCCGCGCGGGCTGGTGCCCGGTCAACGGCCGCAGCAGATGCGGGATGATCAGCCCGACGAAGCCGATCGCCCCGCTGACCGCGACCGACGATCCGACCGCCAGCGCCGCGCCCAGGATCACCCGCGCCTGCACCCCGCGCGCGCCGCGCAGGCGAAAGCCCAGGCTTTCCGCCACCTCGTCGCCCAGCGCCAGCGCATCCAGTGCCCGCGCGGTCGT
Organism: Nguyenibacter sp. L1; assembly: GCF_035199985.1. Taxonomy (GTDB): domain Bacteria; phylum Pseudomonadota; class Alphaproteobacteria; order Acetobacterales; family Acetobacteraceae; genus Gluconacetobacter; species Gluconacetobacter vanlangensis. The sequence goes on along the minus strand of NZ_CP127015.1, from coordinate 3,340,337 downwards.
CAGCATCAGGATCCAGCCGGCGATGATCCCGGGCAGGCTGACCCATACATGGGTGAAGGTCCGGTCGGTCAGCGACCCCATGACCCAGCGCATGATCTCGAACGACGCATAGGGGCTGGGCATCAGGTTCAGCGCCAGCGCCGTCAGCGCGGCGGCGAAGCTGCTCAGCGCGGCCCCGGCCAGCAGCAGGACCAGCGCCCCGCCCTGCCCCACCAGGCCCATCAGCAGCAGCACCGCCAGCAGCGCCCCGGCCAGCCCGCCCAGCGGCAGCATCAGCACCGACACCGCCGTCAGCCCGGTATAGAAGACCAGGACCGACCCCAGGGCCGCGCCGCCCGATACCCCCAATATGCCCGGATCGGCCAGCGGATTGCGCAGATAGCCCTGCAGCACCGCGCCGGACAGGCCCAGCGTGCCGCCGACCGACGCCGCCAGCAGGGCCCGCGGCAGGCGCAGCTCGCCCAGGATCACCGCGCCGGCGCTGTGCCGCCCCGCCAGCAGGTCGCGCAGCGCCGGCAGGAAGGCGATGCGGCTATCCCCCCAGGCCAGCGACAGCAGCAGCAGCGCCAGGACGGCGCCGGCCAGGGCGCCCAGCAAGGGCAGGTCGCGGCGATCGATCATCGGCCGGCCTCCTGCGCCGGATCGGAGTCTTCCGGGGCGACGTGCTCCGGGGCGAAATGCTCCAGGGCCTGGCGGGCCTGCGCCAGCCGGTCCAGCGTATCCAGCGTCTGCGGCAGCCCGCACAGCCACAGCCGGCCGGGCAGCGACAGGCGATGCGCGCCGGGAAAGGCCGCGCGCAGCGCCGGATGGTCCAGCAGGTCCTGCGCCAGCGAGGTGCCGGTCTCCGAACGGATCAGCACCAGCAGGTCGGGCGGCCGGGCGATCAGATCCTCGATCGGCAGATAGGCCGCATGACGATGCCCCATGGTGGCGGCAAAGTTGCGGAACCCCGCATGGGCCAGCATATCGTCGGCCAATGTCCCCGTACCCGTCACGAAGCCGTTGGCGGCATAGAGCGCGGCGACCGGGTCGCCGCCCCCGGGCGCGGCCGCCCGGGCGATCGGCCGGGCGGCCAGGCGCCGTTCGAACGCGCCGGCCAGGGCGGCGCCCCGTTCGGGCACGCCGGCCGCCTCGGCCAGCGCGCGGAACTGGCCCGGTATGTCCGCCAGCCGCTCGGCCGGCGCGAACTGCACCACCGTCAGGCCGGCCTGGCGCGCCGCCAGCAGGGCGGTCATCGCCGTATAGTTTCCGCCGACCACCAGGTCGGGCCGGGCCGCCACCACGGCCTCGGCCGTCGGGCGGATCGTCGGCACCGCCCGCGCCGCATCGCACAACATCGAATAGGCGCAATCGCGCGCCAGCGGCGACAGGCCGGCGATGTCCTGCGGCGGGACCAGCAGCAGCAGCATCTGGTCGGTGCACAGGTTCAGCGAGACGATCCGATGCCGCGCCGCCGCCCCCGCGCGCGCCATGGCCGGAATCCCCAGCAGCAGGGCGGCCATTACCGAGGCAAGCAGGGCGCGGGCGGGCAGGCGCATGTCAGTAGGCCAGCGTCACGCCGCCATAGCCGGCCCGGCCGGGCTGGAGATAGCCGATCGGATTTTCATATTGCCGGTTCAGCAGATTGTCGGCCCGCGCGAATACCGACAGGTGGCGGTTGACGCGATAGCGCGCGGCGATGTCGATGGTGACGTAGCCGGGGGCGCGGACATCGCTTTGCATGCCGTAGCGATCGACGTCGCGCCAATGGCTCAGGAACACCAGGCTGCCCGAGACCGTCAGGTCGCGCGTGGCGCGCCAGACGGGGCTGAAGCTGATCTTGTGTTCCGGCCGGCGCTGCAATTCCTGGCCGGTATCGGCATTTTTCGCGACCGTCCAAGTATAGTTCAGCATCAGGTCCAGCGTGTCCAGCGCCTTCCAGCCGATGAAGGATTCCACCCCGTGCAGACGGGCCCGCGCGACATTGACATAGGTATAGTCATAGCCGGACAGCCCGGTGGTGATCAGGTTGTCGACCTTGCTCTGATACCAGGTCGCGCCCATCGTCAGCCGCCCGCGCAGCAGGCGCTGTTCGATGCCGGCGTCATAGCCCAGCAGCCGCTCGGCCTTCAGGTTCGGATTGGCCAAAAAGAAATAGGCCGGATAGCTGACGAACAACTGGCTCAGCGACGGACCGTGATAGCCCGACCCGGCGCTGGCCTTGATGATCGTGCCGGTGCCGGGCACATGGATGGCGGGCGCCGCGCGCCACGTCACGTAATTGCCGTAGCGCGAATTGGAATCGTACCGGATGTTCGCCGCGCCGTACAGGATCTTGCGCCACTGGCCCTGATACTGGCCATAGCCGGCATTGGTATCGGTATGCGCCGAGATCGGGCTGTTCAGGATGGCCTCGTGGATATGTTCGGCCCCCACCAGCAAACTGCCTGCGCGGCCCAGGTCGGCGGTGCCGTGCCAGTCGATCTTCACCCGTTCGCCGCGATAGAAGCTGGGATTGCCGCCGTCCGGCCCCACCGGTTCGTCCACCGTCAGGTCTCGGCTGCGATAGGCCGTGTAGCCCACGCCGAGAATCTGATCGAACCGCCCGCCGAACGAGCGCAGATGCGCCGTGCCGCGCACCACGGCCTCGTTCAGGTTCTGGGTGCTGCGGCCCTGGGTCGGCTCGGGGGGATAGGTGTTGTAGTCGCTGTCGACATAGCGGTACGTCGCCTGCGTCAGGTGCGCCGTCAGCCCCAGGTCGAAATTGTCGGTCACGTCATAGCCCAGGCGGATATTGGCCGAGCGATTGTCGTTGCCGTTGCCCGGCACGTTCAGCCCCGGCGGAATCAGCCGCGGCGGCGTCACCGGCACGCTGGAGACGTGGCTGTGGGTCAGATAGACCGAATAATGGAACCGCTGCCGACTGCCGCGCAGTCCCAGCGCCTCGCCGGTGGTGCCGAAACTGCCGCCCTCGACGCGCAGCGTGGCCTTCATCGGCCCCTCGCCCGCGATCGAGGTGATGTCGATGACCCCGCCCATCGCATCCGCGCCGTACAGGCCGCTTTGCGGACCGCGCAGGATCTCCACCCGGCCGATCCCGTCGGTCAGGAACTGCGCGGCGTCGAACGCGCCGTTCGGATTGCTGGGGTCGTTGATGTCCATGCCGTCCAGCCGCACCTTCACTTCGTTGGCATTGGTGCCGCGCATGAAGATCGAGGTCGTGCCCCCCGGCCCGCCGGTCTGGACCAGGTTCAGCCCCGGCTCCTGCAGCAGCAGGTCGGGCAGGGTGCGACGCTGGCGCAGCGCGATATCCGCTTCGGTAATGACGCTGACGCTGGTGCCGATCTCATCGATGCGGACGGGGCGGCGGGCGGCGCTGACGGTGACGGATTCCGGCAACTGGTCCCCGCCCAGCGCCACCCGGACATGCTGCGCGCCCATGGCGGCATGGGCCGGAGCCGATGCCGGGGCCGATGCCGAAATCGGGGCCGAAATCGGGGCCGCAACCGGCGCGCCGGGCCGCGCCGCGGCCTTCTCCTCCGCCGCATCGGGCGCCTGCGCCAGCGCGCCGTTCCAGCCGGCGAACATCCCGGCGGACAGGGCGGAGGCAAAGAAGGTCGAGCGGGACAGGACCTGTCGAAAATCGTGCATCAAGTTTCGTTCTCGTGACCATGCGCGATTGCCACGAGACGAGACGGGCCCGCCCTTCACCCGGAACGGATCCCCAGCTCGCCCGTCGGATCACCCCGCCCGACGGTTCCCGGTCGCAATCAGTGCTGACGGCAGGTCTCCTGGCTTGCGGCAAGACGTTCCGCATGGCCTTCCCGGAGACGAGAACCCCAGTGGCCCCGGGCCCGAACGCCCGGCGATGCGTGAACATGCCGCTTACAGTTGCGGGGGCAGCCGCAGGATTGGACCGGCCGGCCCGCACTGCGTTCCCTTTTAATCCTCGCACGCCTTTTCATCCGCGCGCGACGGAACCATCGCGCCCTTCATAGAAGCTGCGCCCCGCCTGTCAAGAAATCCGCCTGTCAGGAAAATGGCGCGCCGCCGCCCAGGCCGGATGGCCGCCGAAATCCGCTTTGACGGCCACCGGGCCGGCTGGCAGGATCGCGGCCGACGGCGTCCTGCGCAGACGCGAGGTGAAGAAAGCGCCGATGACCCCACATCCCCCCGACGACCCGGCAGCCGGCATGCACCCGGCGCTGCCCATCCTGCTGGTGCGCCACCCGCCGGTGCAGGTCGCGCCCGGTACCTGCTACGGGCGGCTGGACCTGCCGCCCCGCCCGGGATGGGAGGCCCGCGCCGACGGGCTGGCGGTGCTGGCGCGCGGGGCGGGCCTGCGCGTGCTGTACACCGCGCCGGCCGTGCGCTGCCACCTGCCGGCCCGGCGCGTCGCCGAACGGGCCGGGCTGGCGCTGCATGTCGATCCCCGCCTGGCGGAACTGGATTTCGGCACGTGGGAGGGCCTGGCCTGGGCGCGGATCGACCGGGCCGCGCTGGATGCCTGGGCCGCCGATCCCGAAGGGTTCGCCCCGCCCGGCGGCGAGAGCGGCCATGCGCTGCGCCGGCGCGTCGGCGCGTTCTGGACGGACATGCTGCATGCGGGCCGGCCGGCCGGCGTCATGACGCATGGCGGGCCGCTGCGCCTGCTCGGCGGACTGGCCGCGGGACGCACGCCCCGCCTGCTGGACCCGCCGCCGCCGCAGGGCGCCGCGCGGCTGTTTTCCGTCGTCCCGGCGGAATACGGGCCGGGGACCGAACATGGCGGCCGGCGCCTCAGCGCATGATCCAGGCCCGGCGGGCGGGGTTGCGCCGCTCCCACCCCTGGCGTTCCAGCTCGGGGGAATCCGCCGGCGTTTCAGGATGGCCGACGCACAGATAGGCCAGGAAATTCCAGCCCGGCTCGGCCTCCAGGATGGCGGCGACGCGGGCGGGATCCAGGATCGACACCCAGCCCACCCCCAGCCCCGCGGCGGTGGCGGCCAGCCAGAATGTATGGATGGCCATCACCGCCGACCAGGTCGTGGTCTGGGGCATGGTCCGGCGCCCCAGCCCGCGCCCCTGGGCGGGATCGGCGTCGCAGAATACCGCGACATGATGGGGCGCGCGATCCAGGCCCGCGAGCTTCAGCGCCGCATAGCGCGCGGCCTCCGCCCCCGTCCGGGCGGCCAGCGCGTCCGCGTTGCAGCGGGCGAAATCCGCCCGGACCGCCGCCCGGCGCGCCGGCGCCTCGACCCGCACGAAGCGCCACGGCTCGCTCAGCCCGACCGAGGGCGCCAGGCAGGCGGTCGCCAGCAGCCGGTCCAGCATCGCCGGGTCCACCGGATCGGTCCGGAAATGCCGCACGTCGCGCCGCCAGACGAACAGCCGATCCAGCGCGTCGCGAAAATCATCCGAAAAACCGGGGGGCATATCGGCGCCTCGGCCGGAATCGTTCATCACAGGGCCATCGTCCGACACCCCCAGGTGTCCTGCCCGAATTTATTTCTGCGGATAGGCGAAGGTGAAGGATTCGCTGAACGGGGTCCAAAAGCCCGGCGTGCCCGTCTCCTTGTCCACATGGTGCATGAAACCGTTCGCCTCGGGCGCGCCATAACGGAATTCCACCGTATAGGTCCCCGGCCCGTCCATGCGAACATTGTCCGCGTAATGCGGGCCGTCCTTGGCGGTCATGGCGTGCAGCGTGCCCGTTGCCGTCCACGGGCTGCCGGCGCGGGTCAGCCTGTAGGTGATCGTCAGGTACGGCACCCAGGCCCCGTCCGGAAAGCCCCAGACATTGTCGGCCGTGGCATGGATGTCGGTTTCCAGATGGATGGACCCGGGGCCGGTCGGCATGCCCGCCATCATCGGCGCGACCTCGACCCCCACCAGGTAATTGGCGGCGATCTCCATGTCATGGGCATAGACCGGGCCGCCGATCGGATATTCCCGCGCCAGCGCGGGCGCGGCCCTCAGCACGCCCCCCAGCGGCACGGCGAGCAGGAAGGCGGCAAGATTCCGGACCATCATCGTTTTTTTCTTCCTGATCAGGTTACGCATCGGCACGGACGGGGCGGCGGCCGACCCGGTAGCCGGCCACCAGCAGCACCAGCAGCGTCACCGCCCAGGCCACCAGTTGCACGCCGGTGGGACGGTCGGAATAGCCGGTCAGCGCCTTGGCCGCGCGTCCCGCCATGCTGCCATCGGACAGCAGCCAGGACGAGTCCCAGATCTCATAGCCCAGGGCCGGGATCAGGTCGTCATTGGCCAGCAGGGCCGCCGCCTGGCTGGCCATGCCCGCCGCCAGCACCGCGACCAGCAGCCCGGTGACGGTAAAGAGATGCCGCATCGGGATCACCACCAGGCCGCGATACAGCGCCCAGGACAGCGCGCCGCCGGCCGCCACCCCCAGCAGGCCGCCGCCCAGCATGGCTGCCGGGCCCGACCCGGTCGAAACCGCGATCCCGTACAGGAACAGCACGACCTCCACCCCCTCGCGCAGCACGGCGACGGCCACCACCACGGCCAGAGCGGGCAGCGAACGCGCCCCGCTGGCCACCGCGTCGCCCATGTCCCGCATGTCCCGCGCCAGTTCGCGTCCATGCCGGGCCATCCACACCGTGTGCCAGCCCAGCATGACGACCGCCAGGCACAGGATCGCCGCCGAAAACACGTCCTGCCCGTTGCCCGACAGCGCCTGCGACAGCGCCCCGGCGAACAGCGCGACGATCGCCGCCCCCAGCACCCCGGCCCCGATCCCGCCCGCGACCCACAGGCCGCGCCCGGCAATGCCGCGCGTGGCGGCCAGCACGATGCCGACGATCAGCCCGGCTTCCATCACCTCGCGAAAGACGATCAGCAGACTGCCCAGCATCTCAGTGCGTTCCTTCCTGCCCTGCGCCGTCCGCGGTCACCGTGCCCGTGGCCAGGTCGGGATGATAATCGTCGAAGAATTTATAGGTGCCGGGATGCAGCGGCCCGGCATGGACGGTGATCGTGCCACCCTGCACGACGATCTTCTCGAACTTCATGTCATAGCTCTCGAATTCGTCCACCGTGTCATCCTGGTTGGTCAGCGTCATCAGAAAGCGCTGGCCGGCCGGGACGGTCACATGGTCCGGGCTGAAATGATGGTTCTTCACCACCAGATGCACCGGGTCCTGCGCCAGGGCGGCGGCCGGGGACAGGACCATGCTCGCCGCGCCCGCCGCCAGGATCAGGCGCATGGCGGCCATCGGGCCGCGGGCGCGGCGCGCCGGGGCGAGAGAGAGGCGCGGACGGAAGAAAGGCGCGGCACGCATGGGCGGATCCAGCAGAATCGTGCTTCGCTGCTAATGCGACTGGTTCGCACTGTCAACTTGACGTGCTATGCGGTGACGCGTTCGCCGCTGCGGAAACCCATGATGTCCCATCCTTTCGCGTTCATGCGCCTGCCCTATGCCGTGCTGATCGCACTCGACAGCCGGATGTACCATTACTGGATGCAGCCGGTTCACTACCTGGTCCGGATCGTTCACATCATCAGCATGTCGGGCTTCTTCGGCATCGACATGATCTTCGGCGCCGCTTTGTTCCGCCGCAACGGCCATGCCGCGCTGGCCGCGATCACCCGGCTGATCGTGCCCTGGCTGCACACGCTGTTCGCCGTGGCGATGCTCAGCGGCGTGGCGCTGTTCTTCTACGACCCGGTGCATATCGGCAGCCGGGGCTATCTGACGCCCAAGCTGCTGCTGATCGCGCTGGCGCTGGCGCTGGCCGCCTTCTGCCACCGCCGGGTCTATATGCCGGCGCTGGGCGGCGGCCCGGCCGGCATGCTGCGCGCGCGCGCCGCCGCCGGCCTGTCGCTGCTGCTGTGGAGCGGCGTGATCGTGATGTCCTGCCTGAACAGCGAGGGCGTGCCGAAGGTCTTTCTGCGCTGACCGCCGGCCCCGCTATTGGGCTCCGGGCGGCCAGGCGCCTATAATCGGGCCATGACACGGCGGCAGGACAGGCAGAAGAGCAAGAGGCGGAACGGATCGCGGGACAGGCGGGCCGGGCTGGCGGTCGCGCTGGCCGGAATATGCCTGCTGGGCGCCGCCGCGCTATACCGCGCCGCGATCGGCGCCGGCACGCCGCCCCGGATCGGCGGCGATTACGTGCTGGTGAACGACCAGGGCCGCATCGTGTCGCAGGATTCGTTCCACGGCCGCTACACGCTGGTCTATTTCGGCTATACCCACTGCGTCGATGTCTGTCCGCTGACCCTGTCCACCGTGACCGCGGCCCTGGCCCGGCTGGGGCCCCGGCAGGACGACATCGTGCCCCTGTTCGTCTCGGTCGATCCGCAGCGTGACACGCCGGCGGCGCTGCACCGCTACGTCGCCGCCTTTTCGCCCCGGATCGTGGGCCTGACCGGCAATGCGGCGGATATCGACCATATGCTGGTGGAATTCCGCGCCATGGCGCGCCGCCATCCGGACGCCCGGGCGCCGGACGGCTACCTGATGGATCACAGCTCGGTGCTGTATCTGATGGACGGGGACAACCGGCTGGTCTCGCTGTTCCCGGTCGACGCCGACGCGGGCGAGATCGCCGCCCGCCTGCGCCGGCTGCTGCCGCCCGCGTCCTGATCCCTCATCCCAGGGCACTCGTCACCCCAGGCGAAAACGGCGCCCGACCGCCATCGCCGCCAGCAGGATCGCGACCGACGCCGCCAGTTCCGGCAGCAGCAGGCACAGCACCAGCGCCAGCAGCACCCCGCCCCAGCCGACCCGCCCCTCCGGATGGCGCGGATGGGCCCCCAGCCGGCCGGGCGGCCGGCGGCGCAGCCACAGGATTGTCGCCGCGACGCTCATGGTCAGCAGCCCCGTGGCGACCAGCAGGTTCGCCATTTGGTTCGGCCAGCCGAATAATTGCCCCTCATGCGCCGCCACGCCATAGGCCACGATCCGGTCCACCGGTCCCTTGGCCGCGAACGGGGTGAAGGACAGCATCCGCCCGTCGGCCGCAAACCGGGCCGAGGCCCGGCGCGGCCGGTTCTGCGTATCGGATCGCACGCCCCAGCCCTGTCCCACGCCGGCAGGCGGCGTCACCAGGACCGGCGCCGGCAGGTCCAGCCGCATCGCCGCCGCCGCCACGCGATCCAGCGCCGCCGGATCGAATCCCGCCGCCGGCACGGCCGCGCGCGTCGGGCCGTCCATCTCCATGCCGGGCATCGCCGCCATGCCGGATGCCCCGCCGGCGATCTCCACCCGGGCGGGCACATGGCCGATCTGCCAGTCCGGCACCGAAGGGCCCGGCACCGGCAGGATCGGCGCCAGCCGATCCTCGGCCGCCTTCAGCGCATGCCCCCAGACGAAGGACCAGGGCAGGCCGCTGGCCAGGAACAGCACCAGGAACAGCGAGACGAACAGGCCGGTGACCGCGTGGGCGTCGCGCCAGGCCGTGCGCCCGCCCGCGCCCAGCCGCGGATAGACGACACCGCCCCAGCCCTGCCCCGCCCCCCGGCGCGGCCACCACAGATACAGGCCGGTCACCGCCAGCACGATCGTCCAGGACGCCACCAGTTCCATGATGACCGAGCCGGCATTGCCCATCAGCAACTGGCCATGCAGGTTGAAGACCACCCGCTCGAACCGCGACTCCTCCGACACGCGCTTCAGCACCGCGAGCGTGACGGGGTCGAGATAGACGCGCACCGCATCCCCGCCCCGCCCGACCAGCACCCGCAGCGCCGCATGGGGCGAGGACGGCAGTTCATAGGCCAGGAAACGGCCCTGGGGCACGGCGCGCAGCGCGGCCGCGACCGCCGCCCCCGGCGTCGCGGCCAGCATGCCAGGCGGGGGCGGCGGCAGATGGTCATAGGCCCGGTCGATGCGGGCCTCGATCTGCGGCTTGAACAGATAGAGCGTCCCCGTCAGGCACAGGAATGCGACGAAGGGCAGGCACAGCAGCCCGGCATAGAAATGCCAGCGCCAGACGGTACGGTAATCCGGCCAGGGGCCGGCGCGGAAAAGACGGATCATAAGGGCATGTCCTGACGGCAATGCGAAACGGACCATCCCCGGAGACGGGGATGGAGCGACGGCGATGCGATGTGATGTCAGGACAGGATCGGCGGCCCTCGGGGATGGGCAGCCGTACGGGTCACGCGGGGCGGCCCGCGCGACAGCGGGCGCATCCATCCTCCACGCGACGGGCCGGGCAGGCCGCCGGCAAGGACCATGGGCACCGGCAGGATCGCGTCCGGCAGATCCTGGCCCGGCAGGGCCAGCGCCGCGCCGTCAGCCGCCAGGCGATGCGGGCCATGCCGGTGCGGCGCGCCAGTTACAAACCCGTCGGTCGCGCCCCCGCCGGGCGTGGCCGCGTCGCACAACACGCCCAGGACGGCGGACGCGGCCGGCGGCGAAACCACGCCGTCCGCCGGCACGCCTGCTCCGCCCAGCGCCAGGCGCCCCACCAGGGCGAACAGCACCAGCCACCATCCGCCGCGCGGGGCGCGGCGCCTCCCCGAGGCCCTGCGGCCGGGCGGAAGCCCGGTCCGTGATGGTGCGGATGATGCCATGCGCCCTTCTATCGCCTTGCCCGCCCCCGCGCCATGCCGGACAGCCCCCCGCTGCGAGACCGGCGGAAAACCGCCCTCGGCGCGCCCGTCCCGACAGTGTTGAGAATAATTTAGCCCATCCGCGCTGGACGGAGGCAGGGCGGTCACGGACATAAGGCGATGGGCCACGGAGCATGGGAGAGACGTTCGCGCAGCATCCCCGCCAGCCCATCGCGGCCCATCGCCGGCCCATTCGGACGAGACGCGGATACCCGACATGACAGTGACAGGATTGTTCATTCGCCGGCCGGTGGCGACCACGCTGCTGACCCTGGCCTGCATCCTGGGCGGAGTCCTGGGCTATCTCGCCTTGCCGGTCGCCGACCTGCCGAATATCGACTTTCCGGTGATCCAGGTCCTGGCCCAGCAGCCCGGTGGCTCGCCCGAGCAGGTCGCCAGTTCGGTCGCCGAACCGCTGGAACGCCATCTGGCCGCGATCGCCGACCTCGAGGAGATGACGTCCCAATCCAGCCAGGGGATGGTGCGGCTGACGCTGCAATTCGCCCTGTCGCGCGACATCAACGGCGCGGCCCGCGACGTCGAGGCCGCGATCCAGGCGGCACGCGCCGACCTGCCGACCACGCTGCGGCAGAACCCCGAATATTACAAGGCGAACCCGAACGACCCGCCGGCCATCATGCTGGCGCTGACATCCGGCAACCGCCCCCTGCCCGAGCTGTACGACAAGGCCTCCAGCCTGCTGCTGCCGCGCCTGTCGCAGATCCGGGGCGTCGGGCTGGTCGAGATCAGCGGCAGCGCGCTGCCCGCGGTGCGCGTCGAGATCGATCCGCTGCCGCTGTACAAGTTCGGCATCGGGTTCGAGGATATCCGCGCCGCCCTGGCCTCGGCCAACGCCCACACGCCCAAGGGCTTCATCGACCAGGGCGGCATGCGCTTCACGCTGCAGACCAACGACCAGGCCCGCAGCGCCCAGGCCTATCGCGACCTGGTCATCGCCTATCGCAACGGCAGGCCGGTCCGGCTGGGCGACGTGGCGCAGGTCGTCGACTCTGTCGAGGACGTACGCAATGCCGGCTATTTCGGGCGCGAGCCGGCCATCGTCATGATGGTCTTCATGCAGGCGGGCGGCAATATCGTGCGGGCGCTGGACCAGTTGCACGCCGAACTGCCGCATCTGCGCGCCACGCTGCCGGCGGGGATCCAGCTCCATACCTTCATGGACCGCTCGCAGACCATCCGGGCGTCGCTGGCCGATACCCGCATGACCCTGTTCCTGTCGGCGCTGCTGGTGGTGCTGACGGTGCTGCTGTTCCTGGGCACGCTGCGCGCGACGCTGATTCCGGCCATCGTCATCCCGGCCGCGATCATGGGCACCCTGGGCGTCATCAGCCTGCTGGGCTTCTCGCTGGACAACATGTCCCTGATGGCGCTGACGATCTCGACCGGCTTCGTGGTCGATGACGCCATCGTGGTGCTGGAAAACATCACCCGCCACGTCGAATCCGGCCTCTCCTCCTTCCAGGCCGCGCTGCGCGGCGCAAGCGAGGTCGCGTTCACCGTCGTCTCGATCACCGTCTCGCTGATCGCCGTCTTCCTGCCGATCCTGCTGATGGGCGGGATCACCGGGCGGCTGTTCCACGAATTCGCCGTCACGGTGTCGGTGACACTGTGCATGTCGATGGCCCTGTCGCTCAGCCTGACCCCGATGCTGTGCGCCCGGCTGACCCTGCACGACGCCGGCGGCGGCGCGGGCCGGCTGGCCGGGTGGGTCGAACGCGGGCACCTGGCCATGCTGCGCGTCTATGGGCGCTGCCTGGACTGGGCGCTGGCGCACCGGGCGCCGATGCTGCTCAGCCTGCCGGCAACGCTGGGCCTGACGGTGGCGATCTATCTGACCATGCCGCAAAGCCTGTTCCCCGACGAGGATAGCGGCGTGCTGCTGGGCCGGCTGATGGGCGACCAGGCGATTTCCTTCCACGCCCTGAACCAGAAGATGAACCAGACCCTGGCCGCCCTGCAGAAGGACCCGGACGTCGCGGGGGTGGCGGGCTTCGTCGGCGGCAGGGGGTCGTCGAACCAGGGCAATCTGTTCATCGCCCTGACCGACAAGTCGAAGCGGCCGCATCCGCCCGCGACCACCATCGCCAATCTCAACCATCGCCTGCACGACATGACGGGCGCGCGCTTCTATGCGCTGCAGCGCGGCGCCATCCGCATCGGCGCGCGGCCCAGCAACGCGGCCTATCTCTATACGTTGCAGGGCGACGACACGACCGCGCTCTACGCCTGGACGCAGAAGCTGGTGGCGGCGCTGTCGACCCGGCCGGAACTGATGGACGTCTCGTCCGACGTGCTGCTGGGCGGGCTGGCGATGAACGTCGCGATCGACCGCGACGCCGGGGCGCGGACGCAGATCACGCCGCAACTGATCGCCAACACGCTGTACGACGCCTACGGCCAGCGCGCGGCCTCGGTCATCTACAACGACATGAACCAGTATCGGGTGGTGATGGAGGCCGCGCCCCGCTTCTGGCAGAACCCGGCCTCGCTGCGCCAGGTATGGGTCAGCGTCGCGGGCGGCGCGGCACAGGGGGGCACGCAGGCCAACACGATCCGCGTCCGCGCCGGCGACCCGGCGGCGGCCACCGCCGCGACGGCGCAGAGCGCGCAATCCTTCCGCAACCAGATCGCCAACACGCTGGCCGGCGGCCGTTCGGCCTCGACCGGCTCGGCCGTGTCCACCGCCGCCGAGACCATGGTCCCGCTGGGCGTCGTCAGCCTCAGCAGCGCCGGCCATATTCCGCTGGCCATCAATCACGAGGGCCAGGGGGTCGCGACCACGGTCTCGTTCAACCTGCCGACCGGCGTGTCGCTGGGCCAGGCGGTGCAGATCGTCGAGGACACGGTGCGGCAACTGAAGATCCCGGCCTCGATCCACGGCGCCTTCACCGGCAATGCGGCGCAGTTCAAGAACAATTCCAGCAGCGAGACGCTGCTGATCCTGGCGGCGCTGGCGGCGGTCTACATGGTGCTGGGCATCCTGTATGAAAGCTATGTCCATCCGCTGACCATCCTGTCCACCCTGCCCTCGGCCGGGGTGGGCGCGCTGCTGGCGCTGTGGGCGTTCGGGCAGGACTTCTCGCTGATGGGCATGATCGGGGTGATCCTGCTGATCGGCATCGTGAAGAAGAACGCGATCATGCTGATCGATTTCGCCATCGCGGCCGAACGCGACCACGACCTGACGCCGCATCAGGCCATCCGCCAGGCCTGCCTGCTGCGCTTCCGTCCGATCATGATGACGACCTTCGCCGCCGCGATGGGCGCGCTGCCGCTGGTCGTCGGCAACGGCTACGGCTCCGAGGTCCGCCACCCGCTGGGGATCGCGATCATCGGCGGCCTGGCGGTCAGTCAGGCATTGACCTTGTTCACCACCCCCGTCGTATATCTGTGCCTCGAACAGCTCAGCCGCCGCGCCGCGCAATGGCGTCGCAGGCTGCTGCCCGGCAGCCGCACGACGCCCGACCGGACCGAAACCGGCCTGTCTCGCGGCTGACGTTAAATTTTCCTCAAATCTTTAAAAAATCAGCCGCAATCCTGCTGCGTAACGTTCACGCACAGCCACGCCGCACCCGACTACAAATCCGGCATTCATTTCGCCGTTCGCCCGGCCCTCCTTGCGACCCGCAAGACCCCGGGACGATCGCGAACTGATGCCAAGGACAAGAAAGGTGCATCATGTTTCGTAAAAAGATCGCTCTGCTGCTCGGCACGGCAATGCTGGGCTGCCTGGGCTGCAACGCCGCGTCGGCCGCGACCCTGAACGCCGATACCGGGCCGGTGCAGTTCCTGCACAGCACCAAGCTGCCCGAAATCACCAAGGGCGGCTTCGACCATTTCGCGATCGACAAGAAGGACAATCTGCTGCTGGTCATGGCCGAAAAGCACGCCACGGCCGAGATGTTCCGCCTCAGCGACGGCACGCACCTCGCCTCGGCCGGCGGTTTCGGCCTGCCGCACACCCCGGCCTATGTCGCCGACCAGCATCAGCTCTTCGTCTCGGACGACAAGCTGGGCTGCGTCGTCGTCGACGTGCCGTCGCTGAAGATCGTCAAGGTCATCACGCTGCGTCCCGGCGCGGATGAAGCCGTCTTCGACAAGAAGGCCGGCCTGTTCTATGTCGGCAACGGCGGCAAGAACGACCATTCCGAGAACTCGTCGATCAGCGTCATCGACGTCAAGCAGCACAAGGAAGTCGCGCGGATCGGCATCCCGTCGGCCAACATCGAATCGATGGTCGTCGATCACGGGCGCAACCTGCTGTTCGCCAATCTGCGCGACAAGAAGCAGATCGCCGTCGTCGACCTGCAGGCCCGCCAGCTCAAGACGATCTGGACCATCTCCGGCCTGAACATGAACACGCCGATGGCCTATGACGCCAAGACCCAGCGCCTGTTCGTGGTCGGCCGCAAGCCGGGCAAGCTGTTCGTGATCGACTCGACCACCGGCAATCTGCTGTCCACCGCCGATTGCGTCGATACCGCCGACGGCGAGACCTGGGACGGCAAGAACAAGCGCCTCTATATCAGCGGCGCCGAGGGACTCAGCGTCTTCCATCGCGACGACGCCGATCATTTCTCGGAAATCCAGCGCATCGACACCAAGACCGGCAAGGTCTCGGCCTATGTCGGCGGGCTGAAGCAGCTCTATATCGCCCACGCCAAGACGGCGACCGAGCCCGCGGCGCTGGACATCTACACCGTGGCGCAGGACCCGGCGGCCGAAGCAGCCGCCCAGGCCGCGGCTGCCGCCAAGAAGAAATCGTAAAAAATATTCCCGTCGCGGCCTGGCATTCAGGCCGCGACGTCACGAATACCGAAAAACAACGGCTTTCCCTCCTCTGCTACCGAGATCCCGACACTGAAATCGCTGATCCACATTGGCACCCGCAGGGAGTGGTTTTTCGATGCGTACCCGCACGATACTGTACCGCAGTTCGCTTCTCTGTCTCGCGACCGCCCTCGTCCCTGTCGGCGCCCCCGCCCTGCACGCCCAGGACGCACAGCCGGGCCAGGCGCAGCACACGCCGCACCACGCGAAAAAGAAAAAGCCCCGGCATAAGGCGCAACGGAAAGGGACCGAAACCGCCCAGGACGCGCCTGGCCGGCATGCGGCGCGTCGCCCGGCGGCGCCCCGCTCCTCGGCGCCCGAGCGCCTGCAGGTGGTCGGACGCAAGCACGCGGTGAAGCCCAACGCCCTGGGCACGGTGGAAGAAGCGCGCCTGGTCCAGCAGAACGCGCCCAACATCGTCAACATCCTGCCGCAATCGGAAATCGAGAAGATCCCGAACTTCGTGCTGGGCGACGCGATGCGCCGCATGCCGGGCGCCTCGATCATCTTCAAAAGCGGCGAGTCCCGCGGCATTCAGATCCGCGGCCTGGATTCCAGCCTGAACGGCGTGATGTTCGAAGGCGTGCTGCTGCCCGCCGGCTCCATGAGCGGCTCGGGTCGCGCCATGCCGCTGGACGCCATGCCGGCGACCCTGGCCGGATCGCTGGAACTGACCAAGACCAACCGCCCCGACCAGGACGCGATCGCGCTGGGCGGCCAGATGAACATCCTGTCGCGCGACATTACCGAAGACCAGGCGCCGTTCCTGAACATTCACACCGCCGGCGGCTTCCGCGACCCCAGCGCGACACAGGTCTTCGAGGGCTCGATCGCCGGCGGCATGCGCTTCGGCCTGCACGGCAATCCGTTCGACAAGCATGCGTCGGACGACAAGCCGTTCAGCGTCTCGTTCTTCGCCAGCGCATTGTCCGACTGGCTGAACATGGGCGACGTGCAACAGAAATTCGCGACCGACCCGACCGGCCCCACCGCGAACAACGTCACCCAGGCGTCGCAGGTCATGTATATGGAACACAAGGTCCGCTACGCCTATGGCGGCACGCTGGGCTGGGACGTCGACCGTCACACCCATCTGTACCTGAAGATGTTCGATTCGATCCTGGACGCGCCCGTCGTCAAGAATCAGCTCAGCTATAATTTCAGCCCCAAGGCTGGCCTCAATGATCCCAGCCAGGTCGGCACCGCCGCATTGTCGCAAAGCGTGAACGACACCTGGGTACGCAACGAGGAACGGATCTACAAATTCGGCGGCGACAGCAATCTGGGCCGCTTCAAGCTGGATTATTTCGGCGCCTGGGCAAGCAACTTCATCTATACGCCCTATTCCTACACCGCCGGCTTCAACGGCCCGACCATTCCCGTCACCTACAACAACGTCTCGGTACCGCTGCGGCCGGTCGTCACCGCGCTGAACGGGGCGAACCCGCTGAACTACAACGCCTACAAGCTGGCATCCCTGTCGAACGGCACGATCCAGAACGACACCGACGACGAATGGACCGGCCATATCGGCGCCTCGACGCCGCTGAACTTCTTCCACGAGATCATGGGCACGCTCAGCTTCGGCGGCGGCCTGCGCACGGCCCATGTCGTGCACTGGGACCCGACCTACAGCTATTCCAACTTGCCCGGCGTGACGGCCGGCCAATGGGCGGGCAGCAATAACTGGACCTTCTTCGACGGGCTCTACAATATCGGCTATCCGGTCGGCACGCAGCAGATCCGCCAGGCCATCAACTGGCCGTCCTATCCGATCGTGCGCAACACGGCCGCCGACCTGATCAAGCAGAAACAGGCCTATATCAACGACAACGAGAACGTCTATAATCTCTATCTGCAATATCAGGCCACATGGCGCCGCTTCGGCATCCTGACCGGCTTCCGCTTCGAAAAGACCGACGGCGTCTATCGCGGCACGCAGACGATCACCCAGGGCAATACGCAGGTCCTCTCCCCCCGCGCGGTGGGGCAGGAATATGCCAATTTCTTCCCGACGGTGCAGTTGCGCTATAATTTCACCGACAACCTGATCGCCCGCGCCAACTGGTCCACCGCCATCGGCCGGCCCGGTTTCCAGGAAGTGACGGCCAGCCAGACGATCAACCAGTCCGGCACCACAAATACGGTGACGGTCGGCAATCCGAACCTCAAACCGACCACCGGCACCAATTTCGACCTGTCGCTGGAATATTACCTGCCGCACGGCGGCATCATCTCGGGCGGCGCGTTCGACAAGGAATTTAAGAACTACGTCGTCAATTTTACAAACTATTCCAGCAATTATCCGGGCCTGTTCGGCCTGACGACGATCACCACCTACGCCAACATCCCCTATGCCTATGCCCGCGGCTTCGAAATGAACTATCGCCAGCAATTCGATTTCCTGCCCGGCTTCCTCAAGGGGTTCGGCATCGGCGGCAACATGACCTTCGTGCAGTCGCGCGGCCGGGGGCGCGACGGCGCCTTCGAAACGCTGCCCAACACCGCGTCCCATATCTATAATTTCGAGGCCTTCTACAATCGCGGCCCGGTCAGCATCCAGTTCGACGGCAATTATCAGGGCCTGACCATGACGGGCCTCGGCTCCGACCCCACGAACGACAGTTGGGTGCAGCCCTTCCTGAATTTCGACATCGGCGCGACCTACCAGATCAACAAGCGCGTCAGCCTCAGCTTCCAGGCTCGCAACTTCACCAACACCATGCAGGACGCGACCCAGGGCAGCGCCGCCCGCCGTATGGTCGAACTGCAATATTTCGGCTCGGCCTATCTGTTCGGGGTCAACGTCCATCTCTAAACCGTCCCACTCTAAACCGACGTCCAGAATTTCTTGAAACTTTAACATGGCAGGGAAAGTTCGCCGCTTCTGCCCGGTTGCGGATGGCGCTAAAGACGGCGTCATCCGTGCCGGGACAGCGTGCCGGCGTCCGGCTCCCTCGACTGCATGCGCACAGAAAGAAGACACGCCATGACGACACGATCGATCCTCTCCCGGGTGGGGGCCGTCCTGCTCTCGACCTCAGCGCTCGTCACCGGCGGCCAGGCGCTGGCCGCACAGCATCACGGCGCGCACCGCCATGGCGCGGCGATGCTGGAAGGCGTGCCGCGCTATGACAACATCATTATCATCGAGATGGAAAACCGCCAGTACGGCGAAATCATCGGCGCCCAGCCCGCCAGCTCGCCCCACATGACGGCGCTGGCGCAGGAATATAATTCGGCGACGAACTATTACGGCATCACCCACCCCAGCGAGCCGAACTACATCGCCATGATGGCCGGCGACCAGGAAGGCGTGCTGGATGACGACGCCTGGTACTGCCAGGCCGACGGCACCCCGCTGCCGGCCGACAAGGCCATCGTGGCCGGCAAGCCGGACATGGCGCCGATGAACCGTCCCTGCAACGGCATCAAGAAGACCAAGGCGTATGTCGCCCACCATTTCACGGTGCCGAACTTCTTCGCCCAGTTGAACACGGCCGGCATTTCCTGGTCGATGTATAACCAGAGCATGCCGACCAATCCCCAGACGGGCGAAACCATGCCCGAAATGCCCACCTATCCGGCACCGGACGACCAGGGCGCCGACGTGCGCGGGCTGTATGCGTCCAAGCACAACCCGTCGGTCAATTTCGACGATATCCGCGAAGCGCCCGATTTCCACGCCCATAACCGCACCGAACAGGCGTTCTTCGACGATCTGGCCGATGGCAGCCTGCCGCGCTTCGCCTATTTCGTGCCGGACCAGTGCCATGACGACCATGGCCCGTCGGGCCCGATGAAGGACCACCCGCAATGCAAGGGCCACGGCTATGGCCCCTCGCCGCTGCTGACCACCGGCGACGATTACGTCCAGACCCTGGTCGACCATATCCAGGCCTCGCCGCTGTGGACGTCGAAGAAGAATGTTGCGATCGTCGTGACGTTCGACGAGGATGACAGCGGCGGCGCGGGCGTGCAGGGCTGCTGCGGCTATCACCCCGTGGCCCCCGGCCAGCCGCACAAGGGCGTGGTCAACCAGGGCGGCGGGCGTATCCCGACGCTGGTCATCACCAACCACGGCGTGAAGGGCCTGCAGGACGACACCCCGTACAACCATTATTCGCTGCTGCGGACGCTGGAAGACGCGTTCGGCATCAAGCAGCATATCGGCCACGCCAATGACGGCGTCGCGGTACAGCCGGCCGACGGCGCGTTCGTCCAGACGCCGGTGGTGCCGATGGCCAAGATGTTCGCGATCACGGCCCGTTGACCGGATTGCGGACAAGGACGCCGCGATGACGCGGCATGGCAAGGGGCGCGCGGCCGTCTGGACGCTGGCCGCCGCCCTGATCCCGGCCTGTTGGGGGGCGTCGTCGCCGGTCATGGCGGCGGCGCCCCTGTCGCCTGTCGCCCAGTTGGGGCGGCAGCTCTTCTTCGATCCCGGACTGTCGGCGTCCGGTCGGCAATCCTGCGCCAGTTGCCACGATCCGGCCAATCATTATGCGCCGCGCAACGATTTGGCGGTGCAGATGGGGGGCGCCCGGCTGGACAATCCCGGCGTCCGCGCGGTGCCGACCCTGACCTACAAGGACGAGGTGCCGGATTTCTCGGCCACGCTGGAAAACCCCGATGAATCGGCCAGCGGACCCGGCGGCGGCTATGATTGGGACGGGCGCATGGCCTCGGTGGCGGTCCAGTCGGTCAGTCCGCTGACCACCCCGTTCGAAATGGCCAATCCCGACATCGATTCGGTGCGGGCCCGGGTGCGGCGCAATCCGGACTATGTGCGCCAGTTCACCGGTTTGTTCGGCCAGGACGTGTTCGCCACCCCGCGGCAGGTGATCCAGGCGATGGGCACGGCGCTGGCGGCCTTCCAGCACGAGGATTCGTCCTTCCACCCCTATACCAGCAAATATGATTACTATACGCGCGGCCTGGCGACGCTGACCCCGCAGGAACAGCGCGGCATGGCGCTGTTCAACGATGCCGACCGCGCCAATTGCGCCTCCTGCCACACCGCCGGCATCGGCCCCGGCAAGGACGGATCGACCTCGGTCGGGCAGTTCACCGATTTCTTCTTCAAGGATGTCGGCGTGCCGGACAATCCGCAGGTCCGGCCGCCGGCCGGGATGGGCCGCTACGACATGGGCCTGTGCGGCCCCCTGCGCACCGACCTGGCCCCGGCGCGCGATGCGGCCAACCGCCGATATTGCGGCCTGTTCATGACCCCGACCCTGCGCAACGTCGCGACGCGCCATGTATTCTTTCATAACGGCGTGCTGAAGTCGCTGCGCGACGTGGTCGCATTCTACGTCACGCGCGATACCGACCCCACGCGCTGGTATGGCCGCCAGCCCGACATCCGGCCCGACGGCACCCGGCCCGACGGAACCCGGCCCGGCGGGGCCTTGCCCTATAACGGCCTGCCGCCCGATCTGCGCGGCAATGTGGATCGCGACGACATGCCCTTCGCCGCACAGAAGACCGGCGGCCAGCCGATCCTGTCCGAAGCCGAAATGGACGATCTGGTCGCCTTCCTGAACACCCTGACGGACGGCTACAAGCCTGCGACGGCTCAACCGAAATGATCGACATGACAACCAGCGTGCCCCCTGCCCCGATCCAGGCTTATGACCCCCTCACCCGTGCCCTGCATTGGGCGACGGCCGGTATCGTGCTGCTGCAATTCGCCATGGGCGAGACCTGGTCCTGGTTCGGCGCGGGCTGGAAGGGCACAGCCCGCGACATCCACACCAGCATCGGCTTCGCCTTTGCCGTGCTGCTGCTCTTCCGGCTCTATTGGCTGTGCGCCCGGCGGCGGCGGACGACCGCTGGCCCGGCGGACAACCGGCTGGCCATCCTGGTCCATCTGGCGCTCTACGCCCTGCTGGTGGCGGAAACGATGGCCGGTTTCGAATGGCGGTGGAGCGGCACGCGCCCCCTCTTCGTCTTCGGCGCCCATCTGACCTGCGTCCCCTGCCGGCTGGACAAGACCGGCCACCACATCGTCGCGACCCTGCATAATTACGGCGCCTGGACCATCATGGCCCTGGCCCTCGGTCACGCCGCGGTCGCCCTATGGCGGCATTACGTGCGGCGCGACGGCATCCTGGGCCGGATGCTGCCCACGACGCGGCAGGCGTGATTCCCGAAAATAAGAGATTCTTCTTCGGGGCCTTGCACGCGTCCGGCGCAATGACCCCTTCCGCGGCCAGAGCGGCGGATCATTTCCCGCCGGACAGGCTGCCCAGATAGGCGACGATATCGGCCCGGTCCCGGTCCGAGACGATGCCGTCGAACCCCATGCGGGTGCCCGGCGCGAAGCCGGCCGGATCCTTCAGCCACGCAGAGAGCGTCTCGACCGTCCAGACCTGCTGCCGGCGCGCCAGCAGGGCGGGCGAGAAATTGTAGTCGGCAATGGCGGCGATGTGCGTGCCCATCAGGCCATAGAGGTTGGGCCCCATCATCGCCGATCCGTCGCGATCGAAATTATGACAGTCCGAACACATGCTGTCGGCCAGGTCGCGCCCGCGCGACACATCGGCATGCCGCACCCGATCGGCAAAGGACGGATCCGCGGCACGGGCCGCGTCGGCCACCGGGCTCACGCCGGCCGCCACCGCCAGCATCGCTCCCGCCACTCTCCCGAACATGCAACGCATCGCCGATCCCGCCATTTCCTCGCACCCCTCGCCCGGTCCACCCGAAACAGCCTGCCAGCATAAGGAAAACACGGCGCCGCGGTCAGAGCCCACGACGCCATGTCAGGAATATTTCACAAACCGGACCGCGCATGGCGGCCCGGCCCGAAGACGATGGCCGCGATCAGAAATCGCTGCTGACGGTCGCGATGGCCGCGAAAGGCGATGCGATCGTATAGGTCGGCGCCTTGGCCGAGATCATGTTGCCGAAGATGCCCCGGGTGTTCGTGGCATTGGTCTGCACACTATTGATCCAGTTGAGGTACCCGGCGTTCGAGAGGTTCTGCAGGTTCAGGCGGATGGACGGGTTCTTGAACATGCCCATGCTGCTGAAGCGATAGCCCAGCGCGATATTCATGCGCACATAGCCCGGAATATGCTGGTCGTCCATGAAGGTCGCATATTGCTTGCCGACATATTTCAGGTTGAAGCTGCCGAAGCGGTGGCCGTCATCGTAATCCAGCCCGAACCCGACCTGCCATTCCGGTGCTTGCGGCGCGATCTTGCCGGCGGTCGGCAGGTAGTCGACGACTTTGCCCGACGAGGCCTGCAGATTGCTGTCGGTCACGGCATGCAGATATTCGGCCGAGACGTACGGGCGGATATTGTAGATGGGCCGCGTGCCGATCTCGAAATCGAACCCGTCGGAATGTTCGCCGCCGCCATTGGCATTCGTCGTCCAATAGGCGCCGCTGACCGGATCGGTCACGGTCTGGGTGAACAGGCGATTGGTGAAATTATAGTGGAAATAGGTCAGCGATGAGGACACCAGGCGACCCTGGTAGCGCCAGCCGGCCTCTTCCGAGATCGAGATCTCGGGCTGTTGGTTGGGATTGGCCTTGGTCGAATAGCCGCCCG
Organism: Nguyenibacter sp. L1; assembly: GCF_035199985.1. Classification (GTDB taxonomy): domain Bacteria; phylum Pseudomonadota; class Alphaproteobacteria; order Acetobacterales; family Acetobacteraceae; genus Gluconacetobacter; species Gluconacetobacter vanlangensis. The sequence goes on along the minus strand of NZ_CP127015.1, from coordinate 3,317,381 downwards.
GAACATAGTACGATCCCGAATCGTACAGCGCATAGTTGGTCGGCATGCGATAATTCGTCGACACCGACACGAAGACCTGGTTCTCGGCATTGACCTTGTAGCGCGCGGCGGCGGTCGGCAGCGCCTCGGCATAGTTGGTGGTCACGTATTTCTGCGACACGTTGGGCAGGTAGTTCGCCCCCCGCCGGTCGACGATCGAATATTTCAGGCCGGCATCGATCGTCAGGCGGTCATGCAGCAGCGACAGGCTGTCGCCGATGAAGGGCGTATGCACGACTGTCTGGGTCAGCGTGTTGCGATATTGCGCCGTCACCCCGTTATTGAGCACCAGGTTGGGCCCGCCGCCCCAGACGTCGAACGCCGTGCCGTTGGGACCGACCAGCCCGTACGGCGCGGTCTGGGTCTGCTTCGAATATTCGAACCAATATCCCACCATCAGGCGGTTGGGACCGTACGACCATGTCAGCTTGGTCGTGGCACCGGGGCGATAGGTCTCGGTCAGGGAAGGATTATAAAGCAGCGGGCTGCCCGAGGAGAGGCTGCCGATATGGCCGCCGATCTTCGTCGCACCATACTGGTAGGACGCCAGGCTGGTGGCATAGGCGCCGCCGCCATTGCCGTAGCCGTACCAGAAATAGGGCGTTTCCGTCAGCGTCAGGTGGTCCGTCAGCGTGAAGGTCGACGGCATGCTGGCATAGATGTTGGTGAACGGATTGGGATGCAGTTTGTAGTAATTGCCGTCGCCGGGCACGAAATGCTGCTCGTACACCGTGTTCGGCGGGTCGTTCCTGCCCAGACCCGAACTGCCGATCGGGTTGGCGAAGCCGTTGCCCCATTTCCGCCAGCTCGCCATCGTGACGCTGGGATAGGCGTCGTTCTGCAGCGAATTGCCCACGACCGCCAACGAGACGCGGTTGCCCTGCCCCCAGTCGTTCACGATCTTCATTTCGCCGTGCTTCTTGTTCTCATAGCCCGGGCCGCGCCAATGGTCCTGCCGCCCCTGGGAGTACGAGAAATAGGCCCGCAGATTGGTATGGCCGATATAGCCCGTGTCGAAGCGCGCGAATCCGCGCGTGGCGTTGAACGAGCCATAGGTCATGTCGACCTGGCCGCCCATCGTCTTCCTGGGGTCGATCATGTACATGTCGACCACGCCGCCCGAGGCACTGATGTGCGGGCTGTCCAAATCGGCCGAACCCTGTGCCAGCCGGACGGTGCGCAGGTTTTCCGAATCGACGATTTCCTGCGGATAGACCGCGAAATTACCGATATCGTTGATCGGGAAACCCTCCAGCGTGAAGCCCATCTGGCTTTCGGTCAGGCCACGGACCGAGATATGCCCGCCGGTCATGCCCATCGGGTCGGTATCCGACACGTTGGCGCCCGGCAGCAGGGCGATCAACTGCATCGGGTTCAGCGCCGGGTTCTGCTTGGCGATGTAATCCCGCGTGATTTCCGAAACCGATTTCGGCGCATCCTGGTTGACCATCAGCCCGCCGCCCAGCGCCCGGCGCGTGACCCCGTCACCATAGCTGTGGCCGACCACCTCCATCTTCTCGTCGGTCGGCGACGTCGCGCCCAGCATCGAGGGCGGCGCATCGCCGACCGGCGCCCGGGTCAGGGCTGGGGTCGGGGCCGCCGAAGACGATGCCGTCCGCGCCTGTTGCGCCAGAGCAACAGGCGACAAGGAAGTAGAACATGCCAGCATAAAAAAGGCGGAACAGATATATTTCGACATAAAATTCTCCACTGACCCCTGTCAGCGGCGGCTTATAAATGAAGCTGACTTTTCAGTCAGGTTATATTCTTAAAAATTCTCAAATTCATAAAAATTTAACATTTTTATAAAAAGTAATATTGATCATGTTGTTTTTATATTGCCTGTTGCGATTGCACCGCAAACATCCCGCAGGCCATCAAAGAATATCCTGCGCGCGCTCGCCCGGCCGGGGCGTATGGCATTCGTGGCACAGGCGGATCGGACCGGCGGCCAGATGGTCGCGCCGCCGTGCCAGATGGCAGGATTCGCAGAAATCATGGAATGTCGCCCGCGCCCCCGCCGCCAGGTCGGGCCGCGTGACATGGCAGAGGATGCATTTGCGGTGCGGCAGCGCCGACAGGCCGGGATCCAGGCTGTCATGATGGCATTGCACGCAATTATAGGCGCTGTGCGCCCGATGCAGGAACATGACGGGCAGCGGGTCGGCATGCCCCGGCCGGGGACGATAGCCCCACCCGGCCAGGACGAGCATCGCCGCCAGCACGCCGGCCAGCGCGGCCGTCATCCCCCATCCCGCCGCGCGGCCCTTCACGGCGCCACCCAGCGCCCGAGCCATTCCGCATAGAGCAGCGACAGGCCCAGCGACGCCACCCCCACCCCCAGCGACAGGCGGACCGCAATGGCCGATGTCGCGCGCCGCCGCCGCCGTCCGGGGGCGACCGGCGGCAGGCGACCATGCCGGCCGACCCAAGGCAGGACGGCGCAGACCAGCGCGGTCACGGCCAGGGCGGCGACCTGCCCGCGCGTCGTGACATGCAGCCGCGCGGCGGCGATATGGACCGTCGCAAGCCCCAGCAGCATCAGGGCCGCGGCACCATGCGCCCGCCGGAACGACGCGGCATTGCGCCAGAGGTACGCCCGCGCGGCCGGCATCGCCAGACCGCCCAGCAGCGCCATGCCCCCCGCCGCCAGGCCGCCCGCCAGCATATAGGCCGGGGCGCCGGGCAGCAGGTAACGCAGGGTCAGCGGCTCGGCCCATAGCAGCAGCAGGGCATGCAGCAGCGGCAGCAACACCGCCAGCCACCCCAGCAGCCGATGCGCGCGGATGAAGAACTTGCCATCATAGAAAGGCAGGCGCAGCGGGCGCCCCGTCAGGACGAACAGGAACAGGAGCAGCGCATAGGCCGCCACGCCGCAGGCCATCGCGCCGTCCCAGGCCGGGGCCATCGCCGGCAGGGGCCGCCAGCAGAAGACCACCCCGGACAGCAGCGCGGCCAGAACGGCCAGAGGAAGCAGCAGGATCATCGACGCCGCACGGTCATGCCGGATGGATCCGCCCCATATCGCCCCTTGCCCGCGCTGCCCCGCCGCCCATGTCTGGCGCCCATGTCTGGCGCCCATGTCTGGCTCGGTATCCTGTCCGGCACAATATCCGGCACGATATGACGGAAACAGGGGATGATGGAAGCGGACGGGTGCGAACAGGCCCGCGGCTTTTCTCCATCGCGCGGCCCCATTGACCATGCGGGCGGATTATATCACCATGCGTTTTCGTTTATTAAAAAATTATCCCACCGCGATGATTTCAATTCGTAAGACTCTCATGATATCGTGCAATGAGATCGATCCGTTTATCGATCAGCTTTCGGGGACCTGTCCATGACCTTGAGTGACGCGTTTCAGCCACTTTACTCGCTATCCGGGCTGGGCGTGGGTTTCCTCGTCGGGGTGACGGGCGTGGGCGGCGGGTCGCTGATGACGCCGCTGCTGATCCTGCTGTTCGGCATTCATCCCCAGACTGCCGTCGGCACCGACCTGCTCTATGCCGCCATCACCAAGGCGGTGGGCACGAGCGTGCACGGATCTGCCGGCGGCGTGGACTGGAAAATCGTGCGCCGCCTGTCGTCGGGCAGCATTCCCGCGGCGGCGCTGACCTTGCTGGCCCTGCATGCGCTGGGCGCGCCGTCGCTCTCCACGACGCACCTGATTTCACGCAGCCTGGGCGTGGCATTGCTGCTGACGGCGCCCTGCATCATGTTCCGCGCGGCGATCATGACGCGCCTGGCCGGCTTTTCCGAACGCCTGACCGACCGGCAGGCCCATGTGCTGACCATCCTCGTGGGCGCGCTGCTGGGCCTGCTGGTGTCGCTGTCCTCGGTCGGGGCGGGGGCGATCGGGGTGACCGCGCTGCTGGTCCTGTATCCGCGCCTGTCCACCGCGCGCATCGTCGGCTCGGACATCGCCCATGCGGTGCCGCTCACGCTGGTCGCCGGGCTGGGCCACTGGCTGCTGGGGTCGGTCGATCCGGCCATGCTGATCGCGCTGCTGACCGGATCGATCCCCGGCATCATCCTGGGCAGCCTGTTCGTCGGCCGCATCCGCGAAAGCGTGCAGCGCACCGTGCTGGCAACCGTGCTGCTCATCGTGGGCGCCCGGCTGATCTGATCCGCCCTAAATCACAACATGGGATCATAACCTGGGATCATAATTCGCCGGACCTCCTTCGCCGGGCGGCAATCACCCATCCCGCTCCGGCCGGACTTCGCCGTCGCCATGGGGGTCGTGCTCCAGCGGCGGCTCGTGCGGGTGCGGCGGCCCCGGCGGCCCCGCCGGCTTGTGCGGGTCGACTCCCGGCGGAACCTGGTCGGGCACCGGCGGCTGCGGATGGGGGCCGGGCACCCCCTCATGCTCGGGGTCGGGACTGCGATCGGGAGATGTCATAGGACCGGCCCTGCATCATCGTCATCCGGCTCGAACGGGTCGTCGTCCGGCGGCCCCTCGTCGGGCATCGGGTCGTCGGGATTGAACGGGCCCGGATTAGGCGTCGGCATCGGCCGCCTGGGGCCGTCGCCATCGCGCGCGAACCTGGACATTGCGGTTCCCCCTCTGTGCGCCTATCAACCGGCACGGGGCAAGATGGTTCCGGGCGGGGCCGCGTCAATGCATAAGGTGCCGGTACATCGTTGGCCCGTGCCTCAGTGCCGCACGCGTCCGGCACGAGCATGATGGGCGTGGTGGTCGGCATAGTCGGCCAGCAGCATGCGCGTGACGCCGTTCGTCCAGCCAAACCCGTCCTGCAGCGGATATTCGCCGCCGCCTCCGCCGAGTCCGTCCGGGGCCGATCCGATGGCGTATTTCTCGACCAGCTTGGCCTCGCGCGCATAAAGGCCCGCAACCGTGGCCAGCCACCGATGGGACAGGTCGCGCGCCTGCGCATACAGGCCATAGCGGCGCATGCCGTGAATGGCCATCCATTGCAGCGGCGCCCAGCCATTGGCGCGGTCCCATTGCTGGATGCTGTGCTGCTCGGTGGTCGCCAGTCCGCCGGGCAGCAACAGCCGCTCGGCCAGGGTGGCGGCGACGCGGTGCGCCTGGTGATGGCTGGCCAGCCCGACATAGAGCGGCACGGCCGAAGCCGCCGTGACCTGCGGCCGATGCCGCATCAACGCCCAGTCGTAATCGACGAAGGCCCCCTGCTCCGGCTGCCAGAAATACCGGTCGATGGCCCGGCGGCGGATGGCGGCGCGCCGATGGAACAGGACGGCACGCGCCTCGTCCCCGGCCAGGCGGCTCAGCCGTTCGATCTGACGTTCGAGCAGATGGAGAAAACTGTTGAGGTCGACGGGCAGGATCGCGGTGGTGCGGATGCTCGACAGGTCGTCCGGCGAACCCAGCCAGCGCGAACTGAAATCCCATCCCGACGCGGCGCCGGCCCGCAGGTCGCGATAGATGTCCGCGGCCGGGCGCGTGCCGGCCGCCGCCGTCGCCACATCCTCGCAATAGGCCTCCTCGCGCGGGGTGTCGCGATCGTCCCAATAGCGGTTCAGCAGCATGTTGTCCGGCAGGCAGACGACGTGGCGGCGGGCCTCGCCGGGGCACAACCCGTCGGCCCCGTCCATCCAATAGTCATATTCCCGCAGCAGATCCGGCAGGTAACGCACCGCCTGGCGCAGGCCGTGCCGTTCCAGCAACCCGACCATCAGCGCAAAGACCGGCGGCTGCGAGCGGCTGAGATAATAGCTGCGGTTGCCGTTGGGGATATGGCCATAGGCCTGGATGATGAAGGAAAAATTATCGGCCATCGCGTGCAGCAGCCGGTGCTTGCCCCCCGCGGCCAGGCCCAGCATCGTGAAATAGGAATCCCAGTAATAAAGCTCGGAAAACCGGCCGCCCGGCACCACGTACGGATGCGGCAGCGGCAGCAGCGACCCATGGGCCGCGTGGTCGTCCGGATGGCGGGACAGCACGCCCCACAGACCGTCGATATGGGCGGCCAGCGACTGGCCGGGATCCGAGACATAGCGGCTGGCGACGACGGGCTCGGGCGTGAAATTCTCCGCCACGAAGCGCGACAGGTCGAATCCGGCGGCGGCGTTTCCGGCGCGATAGGCACGCAGGATCGCATCGGGCGCGCGGCGCGGCACGCAATCGACGAAGCTCTTGCTGTCCGGAAAGATCCGGCCGCTCTGCACGGCGACGAACAATTCCTGGTACCGGTCGGCCGGCGTCATGATGTCGGCGGGCGCGACATGCTCGACACCGGGCGCATGCCCGCCGGAGGCAAGAATCGTTTCGGCCAGGAGCATGCACTTCGTTCCCGTCTGGCGGCGCGCTGCGCCGGCCGGTCCATTCATGCACGAACGGCACGGATTGCGCGCTACCCCTCACCATATTGTAACCGCCGGCGCCGTCATCGCCAGGGGCATGCGGCACGCGGCACGCGGCATGTTCCGCCCCTTGTCCGAAGCCAGGCCGGTCGCAGTTGTCACGGAAGCGAAAGATGTGCAAAACGCACCCGTCGCGACCGCGTGAAGCGGCCGGACAGCGAGGTTTCACGACCGGTCGGCTTCGTCGGCGATCCCGCGGCAGGCGATCCAGGCAAAGCCCGTGGGGGAGAGCGGCATGCACGGACTGGCGGGCAGGATACAGGCGCGGCGGCGGCGCGTACGCGCCCTGGCGATCGCGGGCGCTTGCCTGCTGGCAGGAATGCCGGCCCCTGCCCCAGCACAGCCCTCTGCCCAGGATACGCAACCTGCCGCCGAAAGCCCGGACGTGGCGGCCGGCCGCCTGATCGCCGAACGGGGCGTCCAGGCCGGCCATGTCGGCTGCGCGGCCTGCCACATGATGAACGGGGCCGGGCAGCCGGACATGGCGATCCCGCGCCTGGCCGGTGCCGCCCCGGCCTATCTGCAGCAGCAGCTTTCCTTCTTCGCCGCCGGCAAGCGCACCAGCTTCTGGATGACCCCGTTCGCCCGGGCGCTGACGCCGCAACAGATGCGCGCCGTCGCAGCCTATTACGCGGCGCAGTCCGCCCCCGTCGAAGCCGATGCCGAGGTGCTGGTGCCGGTGCCGGCCGGCCGCCACGCCCGCGGCCAGACGGTATTCGAAACCGGGGGCGGCGGTGCCGGGGTCATGCCCTGCGCGGGCTGCCACGGGCCGGCGGGGCAGGGCATGGGCCCCTTTCCGCCTCTGGCGGGGCAGTCCGCCCCCTATGTGCTGGGGCAGTTGCGCCGCTGGAAACGGGGCAGCGATCGCGACCCGATGGGCAAGATCATGGTCATGGAGGTCCGGGGAATGAATGATGCCGACATGCAGGCGGTCGCCGCCTTCGTCCAGAGCCTGTCCGGAAACGGCCCAGGAAGCGGCTCCGGAAGCGCCCAATGACCATGGAAAGCAACGGCGATCTGCCGCCGCTCCCCGGATCGGTGCGCCCGGTCGGCACCTGGGTGGTCGGCGGCGTGCTGGCGGCCGCCATCCTGCTGGTCTGGGGCCTGGTGTCGTTGATTTTCCTTCATCGCGCATGACGCAAGGAGAGCGGTGATGAGCGAGGAACGGGGCATGACCCCCTTCGAGGCTGCGTTCCACGCCTCGGCCGAACGGCACGAACGGGTCTGGACGTTCTGCGTGATCGTCATGCTGGCGCTGCTGACGATCGGCACGATGTTCTATGTGGTGCGGGATTACGGGCTGGTGTCCGCGACGGGCGCCTTCTACACCGACCCGGCAGACCCGGCGCGGGAGGCCGCGTTCGCCGACGGCAAGATCGTGCGGACGGGGCCGAACGCCTATGCGGTCTACGTGGTGGGGCGGGCCTGGCACTGGTCGCCCGACGTGATCCGCGTGCCCGCCGGGGCCGAAATCACCTTTTACGTCACCAGCGCCGACGTGCTGCACGGTTTCGAAATCCAGGGCACGGCGGTCAACCTGACGGCGGTGCCGGGCGTGGTGGGCTCGGTGAAATACACGTTCCGCCGCCCGGGCGTGTACCACATCATCTGCAACGAATATTGCGGCATGCTGCACCATGCCATGGTCGCGCGGATCGTCGTCACGCCATCGCAAGCCGTCACGACGGGGACCCCGTCATGAATATCCAGGTCGCAACGCAGGCCGCCGGACCGCGCGCGGACACCGGGCGCGACGCAGGCATTGGGCGCGACGCGGCCATGCGGCGCATGATGCTGGCTTTCCTGGTCGCGGGCTTCGGCGCCCTTTTGGTCGGCGCCACCATCGGGCCGCTGCAGGCGCTGAACTATGCCGGGATCAACGCCTATCCGTCCCTGCGGCCGCTGCTGCAGACCTATTATCAGGGCCTGACGATCCACGGCGTGCTGAACGGCTATGTCTTCACCTTCTTCGTCACCTGCGGGCTGCTGGTCTACCTGCCGGCGCGCGAACTGGGGGTGGCGCCGGGCCTGGCGCTGTGGCGCGCCTGTTTCGGGCTGATGGCGGCGGGTACGGCCTGCCTGCTCTATGCCATGTTCGACAATTCGTCCTCGGTGCTGTGGACGTTCTATCCGCCGCTGAAGGGCAGCCCGTTCTTCTATTTCGGCATGACCCTGCTGACGATCGGCAGCACGATGCCGCTGCCGATCCTGCTGGCGATGCGCGCCACGTGGAAGCGCGCCCGCCCCGGCCAGGTCACGCCGCTGGTCACCTATATGAGCCTGGTGACCATGCTGATGTGGGTGATGGCCGGCGTTGGCGCGCTGGCCGAGCTGGTGCTGCAGCTCGACCCGTGGTCGATCGGGCTGATCGCCGCCGTCGATCCGATCATAGACCGCACGCTGTTCTGGCTGACCGGACACCCGATCGTCTATTTCTGGCTGATGCCGGCCTATATTTCCTGGTACGGGCTGCTGTCGCGCCAGGCGGGCGGCAAGCTGGTGTCGGACCCGATGGCGCGGCTGACCTTCGCGCTACTGATGGTGTTCGCCCTACCGGTGGGCACCCACCACCAATTCGCAGACCCCGGCTTTTCGCAGGTCTGGCGCGGCATCCTGGTCGTGCTGACCATGTCGGTGGCGATGCCCAGCCTGATCACCGCCTTCACCCTGGGGCTCAGCCTGGAATATGCCGGGCGACTGCGCGGCGGGACCGGACTGTTCGGCTGGTTCCGCGCCCTGCCCTGGGGCGATCCCAGCGTCGCGGCACAGGTGCTGGCGGCCGTGACCTTCATCCTGGGCGGCGCCACGGGCATCGTGAGCGGAAGCTGGCAGTTGGACGCCATCGTCCACAACACCATTTTCGTCCCCGGCCATTTCCACGTCACGGTCGGCAGCGTGACGGCGATGACCTTCATGGCCATCACCTTCTGGATGGTGCCGCATCTGACCGGCCGGCGGCTGGTCAGCCGGCGCCTGGCGCTGGCGGCCGCCTGGCTGTGGTTCGCGGGGATGATGCTGTTCGCCGTGGGCATGCAATGGGCCGGGCTGTATGGCGTGCCGCGCCGCGCCTGGGTCTCGGCCCTGCCGCACGGCACCTATCATGCGCTGTACGGCGCGGCGTCGGTGCCGCTGGCGCTGGTGGCGGCGGGCGGGGTGGTGCTGTGGCTGGCGACATACGCGTTCTTCGCGGTATTCTTCGGCACGATCCTGTTCGGCCGCCGCGCCGCGCCGCCGCCGGTTCCCTTCGCCCAGGCCATCGGCGGCCCGGCCGGTCACGCAATCGACGCCCCGCCGTCCCCGGCCGGGGCAGGGCCTTCCCCCCTGGCGCGGGCCCTGGAACATGTCTGGATCCTGGCCGGCGTGACGCTGGTCGCCGCCGCCGCGGCCTATGTGCCGATCCTGTGGCCGTTCCTGCACCATGTGACCCGCGCGCCCGGCTGGGTGCTGTGGTAGGCACGGCGTGACGTCCCCCCGCTGGCGGGTATCGCTCTGGCGCGGGGGCTGCGCCGGGGCGGCCGCACTGGCGGCACTGGCGCTGTACACCCGGCTCGGCGCCCTGTCCGGCCGCGACTTCGCCCGGTTCAGCGGCTCTGCCGTTCCGGCCGCGGCGGCGCCCGCCCTGGAACTCCGCGACGATCGAAACCGGCCGTTCGACCTGGCATCCCTGCGCGGCCAGGCCGTTCTGGTCTATTTCGGCTATGTCCGCTGCCCCGATGTCTGCCCCACGGTGCTGAACGCCCTGGCCCCGGTCTTCGACCGGCTGGGGCATGACGCCGCACGGGTCCGCGTGGTGTTCGTGACCCTGGACCCCACCCATGACACGCCGGCCGCATTGCATGATTTCCTGGCCAATTTCCGGCCGGCGCCGATCGGCCTGACCGGACGGCCCCGGGACGTGGAATCCATCGCGCGGGCCTGGCGGATCGGCTGGCAGGACGCGGGCCCGGACGGACGGATCAACCATCTCTCGGTTCTGACGCTGGTCGGGCCGGACGGGCATATGCGGGCCCGCTACGGCATGACGCAACTGGACGACCCGTCAGGCATGGCAAGCGACATCCGGTCCGTCCTATGATCGACGTGTGATCGACGTGCCTGTGACCGATGGACCCGGAACCGCATGGAGCCCGCTGGCCGTCGGCGCCTGGATGGCCGCCGCGATCCTGACCGGAATCGCGATCGCCGTCCTCAGCTCCAGACATCCCGGGCCCACGCAACCCGGGACCGCGCGCGGGACATGGCGCCGGCTGCCGGCGGCAGCGGCCGGGGCGTCATTGCTGGCGGCATCCTGCCTGGGGCTGCGCGACCCGCTGGCCTCGATGGCGCAATACACGCTCGCCCTGATGGTGCTGGGGCAGGTGGTGCCGCCCTTCCTGCTGCTGGCCTGGCCCGGCAAAGCGGGCGGCGCTGCGTCCCCCACGGGCTGGCTGCGCGATCCGGGCGTGGCGGCCGTGCTGTTCGGCGGGCTGGCGATCGTCACCGGACTGCCCGCGGTGCTGGACCGCTCGCTGGCCAACGCGCTGTTCAGCGCGCCGCTGGGCCTGCTGGACCTGCTGGCCGGCCTGCTGTTCTGGGCGCAGGTCCTGCCCGGCACCCGCATCATCCGCAGCAACCCGGGGGCGGGGCTCTATGCCCTGCTGGGCGGCGTGCCGATGACGGTGGTGGCGGTGGTCTGGATGACCGCCCCCCGGGTGCTGTACGCCCCCTACCTGGACGTGCTGTGCCGGTGGGACCTGACGCCGCTGCAGGACCAGCACTGGGCCGGCTTCATCATGCTGGTCGCCGGGCTGCCGCTGCAGGTGACTGGCGCCTGGCTGCTGGTCGCCCCCCCCCCTGAACGCCCCCAACCCTGAACGCGAAAAGGGACCTTCATGCCCGACATGCGGATCGCGCGCATCGCCCTGACCGACTGCCTGCCCATCCGCCGGGCGGTGCTGTGGCCCGGCCGGACGGCCGAGGAATGCCTCGTGCCCGGCGATGCCGACGCGCTGCATTACGGCGCCTTCGCCGACGGGGTCCTGGCGGGGTGCGGGTCGTTCTTTCCCGTCGACGGCCGCACGGTGCGGCTGCGCAAATGCGCGGTGCTGCCCGAATGCCAGGGCCAGGGGATCGGCAGCGCGCTGCTGCGACGGGCCTTCGCCGATCTGCGCCCGCTCGGCTTCACCGGGATCACGCTGGACGCCCGGCTGACCGCCGTCGCATTCTATCGCCGTTTCGGGCTGGCGCCGCGCGGCGCGCCCTTCGTCAAGAGCGGCCTGCGCTACGTCGTCATGGAAGGCACCCTGCCGGAAGGGATTGACCGCGCGGAATAGAAGGCGCTAGCTGCCGCGCATGACGACGATTCCCACCCTGCCGGCCCCTGCCCTGGCCGGACTCTATTACGCGCCGCTCTCATAGCGGCGGGGATTGCGTTCTGTACTCAACCGCTGCGTCGTCGGCGGTTGACTCTATCCGGATACCAGCGGCGACGCGGCTCGAAGAAAGCCCCGTTCATGCTGCCCAATTTCCCTGCCCCTCGACCGCCCCAGGTCGGATTGATCGGTTTCGGCGCCTTCGGGCGGCTGATCGCCGTCCATCTGCGCGCCCATTGCCGCCTGCTGGTCCACGACCCCGCCCTGCCGCCCGGCGAGGCCGCGCCGATGGCGGGCGTCACCGCCGGCCCGCTGGCCCTGGCCGCACGCTGCCCGATCGTCATCCTGGCCGTGCCGGTCGCCGCGCTGCGGGATGCGGTGCTGGCGATCCGTCCGCATCTGGCGGAGCGGGCGCTGGTCGTCGATGTCGGCTCGGTCAAGATGCTGCCCGCCCGGATCCTGTGCCGCGACCTGCCCACGCATGTCGACATCATCGCCACCCATCCGCTGTTCGGCCCGCAGAGCGCGCGGGACGGGCTGGCGGGCCGGCGGATCGCGCTCTGCCCGCTGCGCGGCACGCGGGCGGCGGCGCTGGCCGCCTTCCTGCGCCGACTCGGCCTGCGCGTGATCCTGACGACGCCCGAGGCCCATGACCGCGAGGCCGCGATCAGCCAGGGCCTGACCCACCTGCTGGCCCGCCTGCTGGACCACATGGAACCCCACATGAAACCGATGCCGCAGCGGATCACGACGGGCAGCTTCGACCAGTTGCGCGCCGCCCTGGACATGGTCCGCCACGACTCGCCCGAGGTGTACCACGCCATCACGCAACTGAACCCCTATGCGCGGGAAATGCGCGCGCGCTTCCTCGCCCTGGCGCGGCAGATGGCCGAAGACGACCCGCACGTCACCAGCGATGCCGCGCCCTATTCCGTGTCCAGCGGCCAGTCCATCCGGGCCAGTTGAGCCGGGGCGACCCACGCGATCACCATGCCCGCCGCAAAGACCCCCAGCGCCAGCCCGACGCCCGTCGCGGCCAGTCCCGCGCGGGCCATGGTGAGGGGATTGCCCAGATTGAGCGTCATATAGGCCAGCACGTTGCAGGCGACGATCGCCCCCTTGCCGCCGATTGCCCGCCACAGCAGCGGCAGCGCGCCGAAATGGGCCGCCCCGACGAACATCAGAAAGGTCAGTCCCCCCAGCATTGGCACGTTCTGCCGCTGCGGCAGTTCCCCCAGCGCCGCCTGGAACAGCAGCGTCACCCCCACCGCGATTGCCCCGGCCAGCAGGACATTCACCCGATAGGCCCGGAACATCGCCCGCACGAACGCCCGCCGCCCGCCATAGCGCCCGGTCATGAAGAAATACGGCCAGTCCCCCCGCGCCGTCAGCCAGCCCCCCAGCCCCATCACCGTCATGGACAGCGGCGCGAGCATGACGCTGGGGGCGCCGTCGCGGAAATTCGTGACGAAACGACCATGGCCGAACAGGGCCGCACCCCAGCAGGCCAGCACGTCGAACAGCAGTATGAACAGGAACAGGGCCACGAAGCCCGCCAGCATGCCCGCCGGCCCGATCTGCCGCGCCAGGATCGGTGCCAGGGTCGGCGGCAAGGCCGCCTGGCGCAGGAAGGCCGGCTGCCAGACCATGACGGCATGCAGCGCCGCCCCCAGCCCGCCCGGTGCAGGCGCCGGAATCCTCGCCCGGGCCGCGCGGTTCTCCTGCAGCGTCGTCCGGCGTTCCGCGCGCCCGTGATGAAAGGTCAGGGTCGTGGCCACGGCCAGCGCGCATGCCGCGACCACCAACCCGGCCGACGGCGCGGACAGCGTGACGATCCAGCGCTGCCATGTCGGCACGAAACTCAGCACCATGCCGCCGGTCATGACCAGGCCCCGCACCCCCTTGACCCAGGCGCGCTCGCCCCGCTCGCCCTGCCCGCCGACACCCAGCACGGCCAGGGCGACGAAGGCCGCCGCCCCCGGCGCGGGCACGCCGGCCAGCACCAGGGGCAGGACCAGCCCCGCGCACAGCAGAAAGATGACCAGCAATGCGGCCCGGCGCTCGGCATCGACCAGGCCGGGCACCGTCGCGGCCAGCGGGTTGCGGACCTGCCGCATGCAGTGAAGCCCGACGGCGCCGATCCCGAACATGCCGGCCAGGAAGACCGGGTTGAAATGCCCGCTCTGCCCGATATCGGGCATCACCCCCGGCGGATGGCGGCGCAGCCGGCCGATCCATACCGGCATCTGCACCAGGTACAGGGCCGTCGCCAGCAGCCCCGGATTGCCGGTGACGAAGGCCCGGCTGCCATAGACGCGCAGCGCCGCGCCGAGCGCGGACACCGGCGAGGGCAGGTCCGGCCGCGCCGTTCCCATCACCGGGTGATCTCCAGGAACGCGGCCTCCAGGTCCGGATGGCGCACGCTGACCGGGTGCGCAAAGGCAGCCTGCAGCGCGTCGGCCAGCCGGTCGTCCCAGCCGTCGACCAGCAGCGCGCCCGTCGCCGCGTCGCGCCCCAGGCAGGTCAGCGGCGCGGGCAGCCGATCCGCGATCGGGCCGGCGGGGCCGGTGGGCGGCGCCGCGCCGCCATCGCCCGCCGGCACGATCCAGCGCGTGGCCCGGCGAAACCGCTCCATCGGCGTGTCGTGCACGATGCGCCCCCGCGCCATGAACAGCGCGCGCGTCGCCACCTTCTCCAGGTCCGACAGGATATGCGAGGACATCAGCACGCAGGCGCCCGTCCGCGCGCAATATTCGTCCAGCAGGGCCATGAAATCGCGCCGCGCCTGGGGGTCCAGGCTGGCGACCGGCTCGTCCAGGATCAGGAAATCCGGCCGGTGGCGCAGCGCCAGCACGATGGCCAGGCGCTGCTTCTGCCCGCCCGACAGCCGCCCGACCCGCGCCGCAGGGTCGAGATCGGCCCAGGCCAGCAGCGCCGGATCGGGCGCCTGCGGCACGCTGGCGTAAAACCCGCCCAGATAGGCGATCAGTTGTCCGACCCGGAAGGACCCGAACGCATTCATCGCCTGCGGCACATAGCCCATGCGGGCACGCCGCAGCGCATCCAGCGCCCCGGCCTCCTGCCCCCAGATCGAGACCGTGCCGCTGCCGGGCAGCAGAAACCCCAGCAGACAGCCGATCAGCGTGGATTTTCCCGCACCGTTCGGCCCCAGCAGGGCCACGATCTCACCCGGCGCGATCGCGAAGGACAGCCCGTCCAGGGCCCGACATGTCCCGAAGGCCTTGACGAGATCCCGGACATCGACCACCGCCGCCGCGGCAGGTTGCGCCGCTCCCTGCGTTTCCGCGTTCATCCCACCCCTTTCGACCGGGCCGGCCGGGCAGGGCCGCCAGGTAGGACCGCAAGACATCGCGTCCAGAATCCCCGCGATCCGGGCCCGAGGCAAATAAAAGGATTTTTGAAGTCCAGGGGCCGGACAGGACGCGGCGGGACGGGCATGATCGGCGGGCAGGAGGAATGCGGCCATGACCGACACCGATCCGCTCCATCGCCGGTTGCACGCGCACCGGACGCGCGCGAGAATTCTGACGACGATGCTCGCGATGATTCCACCAATGATGCCGGCAATGATGCCGGCGATGATGCCAGCGGACGCAACCGCGTCCGACGCCGCCCCGCAGGGCGTCTATTGGCACAACTGGACCGATTCGAAAGGCGTCAGCCACCTGACGCGCTGCCATTTCCACCGCTACATCCTGAAATCCATGTCGAAGCCGGCCGGCCCGCAATGGCAGGACCGGCTGCCGCCCGGCCGCACGACCATCATTTCGACCGTGCAGCCGGCGCACTGGGACGGCACCTGGCACCCGGACCCGACGGTGCAATGGATCATTCCCCTGCGGGGCACATGGTTCGTCGAGGCGATGGACGGCACCCGCGTGGTCATGGGGCCCGGCGACCTCTCGCTGGGCGAGGACCAGATGTCCCGCCGTGACGCCAGGGGACATATCGGACACAATGCCGGCAATGTCGGCGACGGACCGGTGACGCTGATGGTCATCCAGACCGACCAGGCCCCCACGGTCGACCGGCCGTGCCGGTTCCAATAGGCCGGCACATGCTGCGTATCCTCAGTTGGAACCTGCTGGTACGGCGCGGCGCCGGCTGCCACGACGTGGCCCGGCTGATCCGGGACGTCGCACCGGACCTGGTGCTGATGCAGGAAACGACGGCGGGCCTGGACGCGCTGCCGGACTTGCTGGGCGGCCGGTACCACCGCGCCATGGCGCCGCCGCGTCCGCACGCCCCGGCCATGTGGAGCCCGCATCCGGTCCAGGCGACGCAATTGATGCTGCCCGCCGCGACCCGCCGCGACCTGCCGGTCCCCATCCGCCGTTCGGTCGCGCCGCGCGCCGCACAGATCATCCGCATGGATGGGCATGATGGGCATATGGAGGGGCGCACGGGCGGACTGCGCATCGCGAACGTGCATCTGGACCATGGCCAGCGCGCCAACCGGCGGCAGATCCGCCACATCCTGTCGGCCTGTCCCGACATCGACGTCATCATGGGCGATTTCAACGCCGTCGGGCCGACCTGCCCGCCCGGCTTCACCGATCTGGGCCCGCGAACGGCAACGCACCGCATGTACGGTGTCCTGCCGCTGCGCCTGGATCGCTGCGTGGCGCGCGCCCTGCATTGCGTGTCGTGCAGCGCCCTGCCCTACGGCCCGTCGGACCACCGGCCGATCCTGGTCACGCTGGCGCGCTGACCCGGACCCGGCCGGGTGCGTCCGGGATCCCAGGTGCTTCCGAGATCATTATCCCCGGCATCACTGGCCTTGGCGCACGACCCGCTTTTCGATCCATTTCTGGGCCGACAGCTTGTCCGTCGCATCCAGCATCCGGTACAGCACCAGCAGGTCGTGCTCGTCGGACGTCAGCGTCATCTCATGGCTTTCGTCGTGCTGGTCGGTCAGGAACGCTTCCTCGGACACGCCGAACAGACGGGCCAGGCGCGGAATATGCTTGCGCGCGCTGCTCTCGCGCCCGGTCTCCCAGAACGCGACGGCCGACCGCGACATGCCCAGCCGGTCGGCCAATTGGTACTGGTTCATGCCCGCGGCCTTCCGCAGGGCCTGGATACGCTTGCCCAGTTGCTGCGCCGGCGTCGGCCGCGACATCTTGGCTCCGCCGATCCGCTCATCCTGCGTCAAGACCGGCGCGCGGACATGATGCATCAGATCGTCCGCATGATGCCGCGCGGCCGCAGCCGAACCGTCCGCGTCAAGCGCGCGGGGCTCAAGGGCATGGGCGGTGGCGCCGGCCAGCAGCAGGGGGTCCCTGTCGATCATCGCCACATTGTCTGTCATAGCCATTCTCCATTCAAAACAAGGTGGTGGCGGGCACGATCCCGGCCATAATATCTTCAAAAGAAATTACATTACGAAATTTGTGTTGATTTGATGGTCACCATCAAATTCGGGATTTAATCCCGGCCTCCAATACCCGATACTTCTGTACGACATGCCATTACCGGTGAGTCAGTTCCGGGCGACCGGCACCGAATGAGGGCCCGAGACCTGCGCGCGCAGTACCATCAGACGAGACAGGATTTCAGTGAATGTCAGGTCAGGCATGACCGTTGGCTCCTGAGGCGCGGGCAGGACGCTTTGTCCGGTAACTCACCTCTAGCGTCGCGGAACCGAGATGGTTGCACGCCCGCGCGAGATGCCTGATGCCACGGCCGCCACCCACCGGTACCAGCCCCGGCGAACGGCCCCGGCTCTTCCGGACAAAATGGTTCCGGATGAAGCGGTTCTGGACAGCAACCGGCATTCCCGCTCATATGCGCCGCCAGCCCGGCCTGGCGGGACGAAAAGTGGATTTCGACATGACACAGACCAGCCCGCCCCCCACCGATGCGGTTCAAGGCGGGGCGTTACGCATCCTGTTCGCCTTCGAAAACCCGCTTCCCAGCACCGAGGCCGACGCCGAGGTCTTCCTGACCACCGCGCGCTATCTGGCGCGGCTGACCACCGGGGCGGCGCTGCACGTGCCCCTGCCGGACCAGGCCGCATCCGCGGCCTTGCGGCAGGCGACGGGCCTGGCGGTGGCGCGGGCCTGGGCACCGCTCTCGCCGCCTTGGGCACGCCATCTGGCCTGCGGGCTGACGATCGTCTGGCGCAGCGCCTTCCGCCGGGCAGATCTCGTCTATACCCGCAATCTGTGGATCGCCTGGATGGCGATCCGGTTCGGCCAGCGCGTGGTGTTCGACCATTACCGGCCCTGGCCGGACCAGATCCCGCCGCTGCGCCCCTTTCTGTACCGGCTGATGTGCCACCGGCGCTTCGTGGTCAATATCTGCCATTCCGACTATACGCGGCAAAAATATCTCGAACTGGGGATTCCCGCCGACAAGCTGCAATGCATCCGCAACGGGTTCGAACCCGAACGGCTGGACGCCCCAATCGGGCGCGACGCGGCCCGGCGGGCGCTGGACATCCCGGCCGATGCGCAGACCGTGGTCTATACCGGACGGGTCAACCACAAGAAGGGACTGGCGGTGGTGATCGAGGCCGCGCGCCTCCTGCCCGACCTGCTGTTCATCCTGGTCGGCTCCTATGGCGAGGGCCCGATCGAGGCCATGGCGCAGGCGCTGCCCAATGTCCGGGTCGTCCCCTTCCAGCCGCCCGAGATCCTCGGCCAGTATATCCACGCCGCCGACGTGCTGCTGATCCCGCCGTCGCTGCAGCCGCTGGCACGCTTCGGCTCGACGGTGCTGCCGCTGAAGCTGTTCTTCTACATGGCGTCCGGCCGGCCGATCGTGGCGGGCAACACGCCCGACGTGCGCGAAGTCCTGCGCGACGGGGAAAACGCGCTGCTGTGCCAGCCGGATGCTCCGCCGGCCCTGGCCCGGACCCTGCGCCGGCTGCTGGACGATCCGGCGCTGGCCGGGCGGCTGGCGCGGACCGCCCTGGCCGAAAGCCACACCATGACCTGGGGGGCGCGGGCCCAGCGTATCCTGGACGCCATCACCGAACGGCTGGACATGCCATCCCCCCGGTCCGGCGGCTGGCGGGGGCCGCAACGCCGCGCCTGGCGCCGCCAGTCGCGCCGCTGGCTGGTTCACCTGCTGCGGACCGGCTCGCCCGTCCTGCCGCCGGACGGGCTGGCGGACCAGGCGGCACCGCGCCGGAACGCGGCCCATCGACCCGGTGTTTGACGGCCGGAAACCGGTTGCCTATGATGCCCGCCCGTCCGGAGACAGGGTGCGCGCGGCCCCGATGCCTGGTCTTGGCCGCGCCGGGACGGACCTGCCGGGACCGACAGCCGGAATTCGGCAGCCAGGATCGGCGCGCATCATGGACGGTATGCCCCTTTGATCATTCGGACCTATCTGCTGCGTGAAATCGGCAAGCCGATGGCGGCGATGCTGAGTATCTGCATGGCCCTGTTCGCCAGCTACAGCGCGGCCGATTTCCTGTCCGAAGCGGTCAACGGCCTGCTGTCCGCCCATACGATCCTGACCCTGGTCGCGCTGAAGCTGCTGATCGGGCTGGAAGTGCTGGTGCCGGTCTCGCTGTACCTGTCCATCGTGCTGGCGCTGGGCACGCTGTACGGCAATTCCGAGATCACGGCCCTGCATGCGCTGCGCGTAACTCCGGGGATGATGCTGCGCCATGTCATGGTGCTGGCCGGCGCCGTCGCACTGGCGGTGGGCAGCCTGTCGCTGATCGTCCGGCCCTGGGCCTATCACCGGCTGCACGACCTGTCCCAGGCCGCCGCCCTGACTCTGGATGTCGACGCGATGCAGGCCGGCACCTTCTATGTGGTGCAGAACGGCGCACGCGTGATCTTCCTGACCCGCCGCCAAGGCCCCGGCACGCCGGCGCGCGACGTCTTCGTGCGGATCCGCCACGCGAAGGAAACCCAGATCATCCACGCCGAACTGGGCTTCCCGACGGAAGACGGCCCGGCTGAAAACGGTCAGGTGGCAAAAGGCCCGGCGGAAAAGACCCCGCCGGAGCGCCTGGTCGTGCTGCGCAATGCCCATGTCTATGACATCGCCACCCAGCCCGGCGGCCAGGACCGGATCATGACGGTGCGCGCTCTGACCCAGGATCCGAACCGCCATCAGGCCGCCACGCCGGGCTATAGCTCGGTGGCCGCCGGCAGCCTGCGGATCGCCCGCTCGCACGACGCCGCCGACGTGGCGGAATTCCAGTGGCGGCTTTCGACGCCGCTCACCACCCTGCTGCTGGCGCTGCTGGCGGTGCCGCTGGCGCGCGGACGCCCGCGGCAGAACCGCTACGGCAAGCTGGGCACCGCGATCCTGATCTTCTTCGTCTATTACCTGCTCTACACCTCGGCGCGGACCTGGGTGCAGCATGGCATGGTCGGCACGCTGCCCGGCATCTGGTGGGCGCCGGCGATGCTGGCGGCCCTGGCGGCCTTCCTGCTGCGCGACCAGATCGCGGCGGGCCTGACGGACCGGGTCCGCCGGGCATGAAGCGTTTCGACCGCTATATCCAGATGGTGACGCTGCGCGCCTTCCTGCTGGTGGCGATGGGGCTGACCGCCCTGTTCAGCCTGCTGGAATTCGTCGACCAGCTCCCGCTGGTCGGGCACGGCCGGTACCGGCTGGCCGACGCGGTGGCCTACGCCGCGCTGCTCAGTCCCGCGCGCTTCCTGCAGGTCACGCCCATCGCCATGCTGCTGGCCTGCCTGCTGGGGCTGGGGGGGCTGGCGAAACATTCGGAACTGACCGCGCTGCAGGGGATCGGCCTGTCCGAGACGCGCATCATCGCCGCGGTGCTGCGCCTGGTGGCCCCCATCGTCGTGGCCCTGTTCCTGCTGGCGCAGTTCGTCGTGCCGCCGACGCGGCAGATGGCGCAGGAACGGCACGACAACGCCCTGGCCAGCGTCGCGGACGAGCGCGGCCAAAGCTTCTGGGCCCATGGCGACGACCAGTTCCTCAGCGTGCGCCGCTTTCCCGTCGAGACCCAGGCCGAAGACGTCGATATCTACCGTTTCGCCCCCGATGGCGGCATGACGGAATATCTGCACGCCGCCGGGGCGCGGATCGGCGCCGACGACGTGTGGATGCTGCGCGACGTGACGCGCAAGACGATCGCCGCGTCGCAATTCCGCACCGATCACCTGGACAGCCTGGCCTGGCCCGCCTTCCTGTCGTCGCGGCAGATCCGCTTCCTCAGCCTGCCGCCCGAAAGCGCGCCGCCGATCGCGCTCTACCGCTATATCCAGGACCTCAAGCGCCATCACCTCCCTGCCACGCGCTACGAACAGGAACTCTGGGCGCGGATCAGCATCCCGTTCGCGATGATCGCGCTGATCGCCTGCGCGGCGCCGTTCGTGTTCGGGCCGCCCCGCGCGCAGAATGTCGGCTATCGCATGGCGATCGGGGTGGCGATCGCCACGATCTTCTCGCTCGGGCAGGAAATCACCAGCCGCCTGGGCCTGCTGTTCGACCTCAACCCGGCGCTGACCGCGCTGACGCCGTCGCTGCTGCTGATGATGTCGGCGGCCTACCTGCTGATCACTACGCGGGACTGAACACTAACGGACGTTAACGGACAGGGCTCTCGCGGGCGCGGGGCGCGCGGGCGGCGCCTCGGCCGCCACGCCCTCCAGCGCCGCCAGGAAGCGCGCGTCGCACCGGCGCTGCCGGCGCAACAGCCCCAGCAGGATGACCGAGAACCCCACGATCTCGAAGGCGAAATAGGCCAGCGGCCGTCCCGGCAGCGCGCACAGAAAGAGTCCCAGCGTGCGGTAATTGGCCGACAGCACCGACCAGCGTCGCACCTGCGGCGCGAAGGCCGCGCGATAGCGCTGGCGAATGTCCGGCGCGCGGTCGGGATGGGCCGCCAGCATCACTGCCAGGCGGCCATTCAGCCCGCTTTCGCCCAGCGCGGTCGTCAGCGCCTCGATCCGGGCATACAGGCCGAACAGCACGTCCCCGGTCCGCCGGCCGGACGGGACGACATTGCGGGCCAGCGGCGACGCCCCCCGCCCCCAGCCCCAGAAATTATAATCCTGGCGCTGCCGTTCATAGGCCGCCGACTGCACGGCGTGGCAGAACCCGGCCACCGCCACCAGCGCCCAGACCCAGCCGCCATGACGCGGGGCCAGCGACAGGGCCAGCCCCACATAGACGGCGGCAAAGGTGACATAGTCGCACACCCCGTCCAAAATCTTGCCGGTCTGCGAATATCGGCCCGTCAGGCGCGCCAGTTGCCCGTCGGCGCCGTCCATGACGTGCCAGATCACCATCAGCGCGAAACCGACCAGCACGGCGCGCGGATCGCAGCCATGCAGAAAGCCGGCATGATAGGCGACGCCCGCCAGCAGCCCGGCCGCCATGCCGGCCAGCGACACCGCGTTGGGGGACACGCCCAGCCGCGCGAAACGCCGCGTCAGCCAGGCCGAGACCGGATGAATGACATACAGGTTGGTCGGCTCTTCGATTTCCGACGTCCGCCTGACCGGATCCGGCTGGGCCACGACTATCCGTCCCTGTTCCATCGCGTCTTCCCGGCTGGGGCGGCCCCCTTCAGAGCGCACCCTGCGCCATCAGGCGTTCGGCCTTGTCATAGGCCACCGGATCGTCGACATCGATCCATAGCCGGCCGCCAATGTCGCACACATAGGCGCGCCGCCAGCGTGCCAGCGTATTCATCGCGCCGGAAATACTGTCCTCGCCTTCCGCCTGGCTGCTTTCCAGCGCGTCGAACATGGCCGGCGTGCAGTGAAAGATCCCGGTATCGAACGCATTGAAATCGTCGATCGACTTGCCGATGCGTTCGATCCGGCCGTCCCGGCAGCGCACGCGCGTCACATCGTCAGGATCGTTCAGCATGCGCGCCACGTCGTAATCGACCCCCAGCGTGACGCTGTCGGGCCGGTGCGGCAGCGACGCCATCAGGCGGTTGATCCCGGGATCGAGCACATGGTCGCACATGGTCAGCAGGAACGCCCCGTCCAGGAACGGACGGGCGCACAGCACGGATACGCCGTTGGCCCGGTCCCAGGCGGGGTTATGCACATGGGTGACGCGCACGCCGTCGCATTCGGCCATGCCGTCCAGGGCAACCTGCAATTCGCCGCCGCGATAGCCGTTCACGATCACGAATTCATCGACCCCGCCGCGCCGGGCGCGATCGATGACTTCGGCAATCAGCGGCCGCCCCCGGATGGGCACCAGCGGCTTCAGCGGCCCCTTGTCACGCAGGCGGCTACCCTGCCCCGCGGCGACGATCAGGCATTTCATCAGGCGGGAACGGCCTGGACCGCATAGGTCTCGATAAAGGCCTCGACCAGTTCATGCGCCTCGTCATCGGTGTACTGGACCGGCGGATGCTTGCAGAAATAGGCACTGGGACCGGCCAGCACGCCGCCGACCCCATGGTCCAGCGCCAGCTTGCAGCAGCGGATCATGTCGATGGCGACCCCGGCCGAATTGGGCGAATCCTGCACCGACAGGCGCAGTTCCAGCTCCATCGGCACATTGCCGAACAACTGGCCTTCCATGCGGATGAAGCAGACCTTGTTGTCGTTCTGCCACGGCACGTAATCGCTGGGGCCGACATGGATGGTCTCGTCCTCCATGCGCACCTTGGCGACCGCCTGCACGGCCTCGGTCTTCGACGTCTTCTTGGACTCCAGCCGCTGCTGGTTCTTCATGTTCAGGAAGTCGGTGTTGCCGCCGGTATTCAACTGATAGGTGCGCAGCAGCTTCACCCCGCGCTTGGCGAACAGGTCGGTCAGCACGCGATGCACGATGGTGGCGCCAAGCTGCGACTTGATGTCGTCGCCGATGATCGGCAGCCCCTTGGCGGCGAAACGCGACGCGAATTCCGGATCGCTGGCGATGAAGACGGGAATGTTGTTGATGAACCCGACTCCGGCCTCCAGCGCGCACTCGGCATAGAAGCGCGCGGCCTGCTCCGAGCCGACCGGCAGGTAGTTCAGCAGGATCTGCGCGCCGCTGCGGCGCAGTTCGGCGACGATGTCGGCCTTGGTCGACTCGGGCGCGTCGGCACGCACGAAGGTACGCTGCGGGTCATACGCCGCCATGTGCTCGGACAGGCCGTCCAGCACCGCGCCCATGCGCACGGTCACGCCGCTGTCGGGCACCTCGGGCTGGAAGGTCACGACGCAGTTCGGGCGCGCGAAGATGGCGCGGCTGACATCGGTGCCGACCTTGCGGGCATCGATATCGAACGCCGCCACCACCTCGATGTCCGACGGGCGGTAGCCGCCGAGCGATTCGTGCATCAGCCCCACCACGTCCTCGGCGCCCCGCGCCGGGGTGTAGTAATGCAGGCCCTGGATCAGGGCGCTGGCACAATTGCCGACGCCTGCGATTGCGATGCGGATGCCGCCTTTAGTCTTCATACTCTATATACTCTATCCTGTGTACCATGCCGAAAATGACCGCGCCGCCGTCACGTGGCCGGCGCAACATGTGTCCTGGATTGTCCGCTTGCTGAACGGGCCGATACCGGAGGCGGGGAAGGGCGAATCGTCCAGCCACGTCATGACGCATCGACCCCGGCCGGTAAGTCCCGGGCCGGTAAATTCATTATCCCCGGACGGGGGCGCCTGAACGAAAACACAGCCTCCTGTAACGCGCCGGACACCATCCGGGCAAAACCCGACAAGATCAAGGTCCCGCGCCGGCAGGGCCGCAAAATTCGCTCCATTTTCCGCCGATGGCCGGCAATCCGGGCATGCGCCGGCGACATGGCCCGTCATCCGCCGCAATCCGACTCGGCAAGATCCGAAACTGTCGCTTTATGTTACACGAACGGATGATCGTGGAGTTAATTCCAGTTCATCTTCCAGGGCAGGAACCGGCCGTTCCGGAAAATTTTCCCGGCAAAACCGCGAAAATTCCGCCCTGGCGCGTCCGGTCATGTCGTGTCATCCCTAACATAAAATATCGCCAAGCTACATTGTCCCGCTGCAGCGATGGCACCGATTTACCCGCAGCCGACCGCCGGTCCGCTCATAGCGGCCCCGCTCATGGGCCCACTCATAAGCCCCACCCATCAGCCCCACCCATCAGCCCCACCCATCAGCAATGGCGATCCACGCTCCCGGCCGGTTACATACGGTTTCTTTCCCTGGCCAATCCGGGGCCACACAATCGGCCGACCTGACACTGCATCGTGTGGACCCGATCATGACCCATTCCCGCCTCCTCCTGTGCTGCCTGCTGCTGGCAGTTCCGATGCTGGCCGCCTGCGGCGACGATGGCGGCGATTCCGCCAGTTGCGGCCCCGGGTCCGGCCAGGGCGGAATGGGCGGCCATCATCGCTTCGGCGGCATGGGCAGCGGCATGGGCTTCGGGGGCGGAATGGGCGGGGGAATGGGCATGGGGGGTGGCATGGGCGGGGGAGGCATAAGCGGGGGCGGCCGGATGGGCGGCATGGGAATGGCCGGCGGAGATTTTTCCGGCGGCATGCCCTGCGGCGGCACGCATGGACGATCCGTCGCGGCCTCCGGCAGCGACGGCGACGGGGCCGGCCACGGCGTGACCATCGGTGACGAACAACCCTGATAGGGCAAGCTGATCCGGCATGCTCACAACGCCTTGACCGGACCGGTGCCGTTCCGAACCATCCGCCGTGCCGGACGTTGAAGCGCGTGCCGGCCTGCGGCCGGCATCCGTCATGACGGAGGAACGGACATGAGTGGTTTGAAGGATAAGCTGAAAGGCCATGCCGATACGATGGTCGGCGAGGTCAAGCGCGGCGTCGGCAAGATGACCAACAATCCGGGCCTGGAGGCCCGCGGCACCGCCCAGAAACTGAAGGGCGTGGCCGAGAAGGCCAAGGGAGCGGTCAAGAGCGCGGCGGACAGGTTCTGACGGCCTGCCCCCGAACGACTCGCGACAGATGAACCGGCTCGGGACCGGACGGCGCCACGCCGCCGGCCCCGCGCGTGCGTCGGCATCCCCAAAGGTTGCCAGGGAGTAGTTTAAGGGAAGTGGTTACCACAGGCCGGCCGGCCCGTTATGATCCCCGCTGTCCCCATTTCCGGGACATCTTCCCCAGCCCTCTTCGTCAATGACGGGATGAACGATGCCGGATGCGTCTCCTTTCCAGCCCCGCCCGATCGACGGCGTGATCTTCGACATGGACGGATTGCTGCTGGACAGCGAGACCCTGGCGAATGAAGCGCTGGTCGGCGCCGGGGCCAGCCTGGGCGTCGACATCCCGCCCGCGTTCTGCCGGCGGCTGGTCGGCGTGCCGGCCGATGGCTGCCGCGTCCTGGTGCGCGAGGCGTACGGCCCCGATTTCCCGCTGGAGACGTTCTTCGCCCGGCAGGAAGCCCATCTCAGCGCCCTCGTCGCGGCCGGACGCCTCGTGCTGAAGGCCGGCGTGGAACCGCTGCTGGACTATCTGGACCGGCAATGCCTGCCCCGCGCGATCGCCACCTCGTCCAGCCGGTCCCGCACCGACCATCATCTGGCGCAAGTCGGGCTGGACCGGCGCTTCGATGCCATCGTCACCCGCGACGACGTTACGCATGGCAAGCCCGACCCCGAACCCTACCTGACCGCCGCGCGGCGCATCGGCCAGGCGCCGGAACGCTGCCTGGCGCTGGAGGATTCGCACAGCGGCGCGCGCGCCGCCCATGCGGCGGGGATTCCGGTGATCGTCGTGCCCGACCTGCTGGACCCGACCGAGGATATCCGCGCCAAGGCCCTGGCCGTCATGGACGATCTGCATGCCGTGCTGGACTATGTCCGCCACGCTCGCGCCGCCCATCCGTCATAGCGACCCCGCCCCGTCACAGCGGCAGGTCCCGCCGGTCACAGATCGCCTCCATCGCCATGTAGGACGTGACCGTATCCAGTTCGACCTGCGCAATCAGCCGCTGATAGATCTCGTCGAACGCGTTCATGTCCGTGGCCACGACCTTCAGCATGTAGTCGTACTCGCCGGCGATGCGATAGAAATCGATCACGTTCGCAATGGCGGTGACCGCATTGCGGAAACGCTCCAGCCATTCGCGCGAATGATGGCGCGTGCGCACCAGCACGAAGACGGTCAGCCCCAGCCCCAGCGCCGCCGGGTCCAGCCGCACGGTCTGGTGCCGGATCAGCCCGCGCTCGCGCAGCGCATGCAGCCGCCGCCAGCACGCATTCTGCGACAGCCCCACGATATCGGCCAGCTCACGTTGCGACAGCGCGGCATCCCGTTGCAGGGCCCGCAGCAATGACAGATCAAAACGATCCAGTTTTTCGTCCATACCCGATCATATGACCCAAAATATCCCGTTTCAACGCAGAGAATGATAAAGTTTCTTCGCCATTTCCCGCCTAATTTCACCTCGGACATATCGCACGCGGACCATGACGGGATGGATGACAGGATGCCGGACCAGCAGAACCCTTTCGCCACGTTCACCGCCTCATTGCAGGCGCACGACCTGGCGGCCCTGCGGGACGGGGTGATCGGCGAAGGCGCGCCGATCGACGGTCCGTTCGGCGTCCGGCCGCTGCTCTATGCCGACTACGTGGCCTCGGGCCGGGCACTGCGGCAGATCGAGGATTTCGTGCTGACGCGCATCCTGCCCTATTACGCCAACAGCCATACCGAAGCCTCGTTCTGCGGGCAGCAGGCCAGCCGCCTGCGCCGGGCGGCACGGGCCGAAATCGCCCGGCTATGCGGCGCGGGCGCCGGTTTCTCGACGATCTTCACCGGTTCGGGCGCCACGGCGGGGCTGAACCGGCTGGTCCATCTGCTGGGCGCCGGCGAAGCCGGGGCGGCGCCCCTGGTGTTCATCGGCCCCTACGAGCATCATTCCAACATCCTGCCCTGGCGGGAAAGCGGCGCCGAGATCGTGGAAATCGCCGAGGACGCGCACGGCGGCCCCGACCTGGCGCAGTTGCGCGCGGCGCTGCGGGCGGCCGATCCGCACCGGCTGAAGATCGGCGCCTTCTCGGCGGCGTCCAACGTGACGGGCATCGTCACCGACATCGACGCGGTCAGCGCGCTGCTCAAGGCGCATGGCGCGCGGGTGGTCTGGGATTATGCCGGCGGCGGCCCCTACCTGCCGATCGACATGCGCGCCGGCACGCCGTTCGAGAAGGACGCGGTCGTGCTGTCGCCGCATAAATTCATCGGAGGCCCCGGCGCGTCGGGGGTGATGATCGTCCGCGACGCGGCGGTGTCGCGCCGCACGCCCACCTTCAGCGGCGGGGGCACGGTGCGGTTCGTCTCGCCCTGGGGCCATGACTATGCCGAGGGACTGGCCACGCGTGAGGAAGCAGGCACCCCGAACGTGATCGGCGACATCCGCGCCGCCCTGGCCTTCCTGGTCAAGGAGGCGATCGGCCAGGCGCGGATGGATGCACGCCATGCCGAACTCTACCGAAGGGCGCGCCAGGTCTGGGACCGCAATCCGAATCTCGCGATCCTGGGCAACCCGCGGGCCGAATCCCGCCTGCCGATCTTCTCGTTCCAGGTGCGCGACCCGCGCCATGGCGGGCTGATCCACCAGCAGCTTTTCACGCGCATGCTGTCGGATTGCCACGGCATCCAGGCCCGCGGCGGCTGCGCCTGCGCCGGGCCGTACGCGCACCGGCTGCTGGGAATCGGCCAGACGGAATCGCACGCCCTGCGCGACGCGATCCTGCGGGGCGAGGAACTGCGCAAGCCCGGCTGGACCCGCCTGAATTTCAGCGTGCTGATGACCGACGAGAAAGCCGACCGGATCATCGCGGCGGTGGACGATCTGGCGCGCGCGCCCTACCCCACCGCCGATGCCTACCAGGCCGACCCGGCCACCGCCCGGTTCCGCGCGGCCGAGATCCCGGCCGCCTGACCGGACGACCGGGTCATGACGGCCGGGCCAAAGGCAGTCAGCCAAAGGCAGTCGGAAACGACGATACCGGGTCAGTCCCCGACCGGCGCGCCGCCCACCGCCACGTCGATGTCCCCGCCGCCCGCCCGGAAACGCGCGCCCATTTCCGCCAGCCCGGCGGCGATCTCACCCGGCGACAGCCCCCCGTCATTTTGAACACTGTTATTCTGGGCCCGGGCGGCGTCGCGGATATCCTGGCTGATCTTCATCGAACAGAATTTGGGACCGCACATCGAACAGAAATGCGCCGTCTTGTGCGCTTCCTTCGGCAGGGTCTCGTCATGGAAGCAGCGCGCGGTCTCCGGATCCAGCCCCAGGTTGAACTGGTCCTCCCAGCGGAATTCGAAGCGCGCGCGCGACACCGCGTCGTCATGCAGCCGCGCCGCCGGGTGCCCCTTGGCCAGGTCGGCGGCATGGGCCGCCAGCTTGTAGGTGATCACCCCGGTCTTGACGTCGTCGCGGTCGGGCAGGCCCAGATGCTCCTTGGGCGTGACATAGCAGAGCATCGCGGTGCCGAACCAGCCGATCATCGCCGCCCCGATCGCGCTGGTGATATGGTCGTATCCCGGCGCGATGTCGGTCGTCAGCGGCCCCAGCGTATAGAACGGCGCCTCGCCGCAATGGGCCAGTTGCTCGTCCATGTTGGCCTTGATCTTGTGCATCGGCACATGGCCCGGCCCCTCGATCATCACCTGGCACCCATGGTCCCAGGCGATTCGGGTCAATTCGCCCAGCGTGCGCAGCTCGGCGAACTGCGCCGCGTCGTTCGCATCGGCGATCGAGCCGGGGCGCAGCCCGTCGCCCAGGCTGAACGTCACGTCATAGGCCCGCATGATCTCGCAGATCTCGGGGAATCGTTCGTACAGGAAGCTCTCGCGATGATGGGCCAGGCACCATTTGGCCATGATCGACCCGCCGCGCGAGACGATCCCGGTCACGCGCGCCGCGGTCAGCGGAATGAAGGGCAGCCGCACCCCGGCATGGATGGTGAAATAATCCACCCCCTGCTCGGCCTGCTCGATCAGCGTGTCGCGGAACACCTCCCAGCTCAGGTCCTCGGCCACGCCGCCGACCTTCTCCAGCGCCTGATAGATCGGCACGGTGCCGATCGGCACCGGGCTGTTGCGGATGATCCAGTCGCGGATATTGTGGATATTGCGCCCGGTCGACAGGTCCATCACCGTATCGGCGCCCCAGCGCGTGGCCCAGACCATCTTGTCCACCTCGTCCGCCACATGGCCCAGCACCGCGGAATTGCCGATATTGGCGTTGATCTTCACCAGGAAGTTGCGGCCGATGATCGTCGGTTCCAGCTCGGCATGGTTGATGTTCGCCGGAAT
This sequence comes from Nguyenibacter sp. L1, assembly GCF_035199985.1. Taxonomy (GTDB): domain Bacteria; phylum Pseudomonadota; class Alphaproteobacteria; order Acetobacterales; family Acetobacteraceae; genus Gluconacetobacter; species Gluconacetobacter vanlangensis. Next base: position 3,287,444 of record NZ_CP127015.1, on the reverse strand, counting down.
CACCGCCCGGCCTCTTGCCACCTCGTCCCGCACGAATTCGGGGGTGACGAAATCCGGAATGCTGGCCCCGAAATCCTCGCCGTCCCGCAGGGCGGCGTCGCCCCGTTCCCGGCGCAGATTCTCCCGGATCGCCACGAATTCCATTTCCTCGGTCACGATGCCGGCGCGCGCATATTCCAGTTGCGTCAGCCTCCGCCCCGTCCCGTGCCCCGTCCGGGCCCGGCGGACGACGCGCCGGCCGTCGTCGAACGCAGGGGCCAGCAGCGCGCCCGTGGCGCCGCCATTATCCTCGCTCCGCACCTGGCGGGGCGCCGTCACGGGCTCGGCGTCGCCCCGGCGGACGATCCAGGATTCGCGCACCCGATCCAGGCCGCGCGCGATGTCGATCGTGGCAAGCGGGTCGGTATAGGGACCCGAGGAATCGTACAGGGTCACCGGCGGCTCGCCCGCGCTGGGATGCAGGTCGACCTGGCGGAACGGCACGCGCAGGCCGGGAAACAGCACGCCGGACTGATAGACCTTACGCCCGCCCGCCCGGGGCCCGACGGTGACGTCACCGGTCGCGGGAGCCCGCGTCAGCCGGCGCGGCGCGGCGTCCGCCGAAACCGTGCCCGCACCCGCGTCCGAAAAGGCGTCTTTGGGGTTATGAATGTTCATGGCGCGTTCCTCGTTGGCGTTCGAGGGGCCGCGCCGGCGCGAAATGTCATTCCCGCAACGCCGTCCCGGCGCCGCGCTCAATTCCCATCCCTTCGCCGGCATGACCCGGATCAGGTTCGACGGGTCAGGGGCTCGCCCCTCTCTCAGCCGCCCTGATGCGACTCCCCGGAGAACAGGACGAACCATAGACCCCCGGCCACGGGGCGGGTCAAGCCCGATCCATCCCGCCTCCCCATCCTGGCTTCCGGGCACTGCCCGATGCGGCGTCACATCCGCGAGACCGCCTTGGCGCGAGACCACCTTGGCCCGAGCCCCCCAGGCCCGCTCCCCGCGGGCGAAAACCGGCGCAGCAGGTTCCCCCCGGGCCGGCGTTTCTTCATCACAAATGCGTCGGCAGGCGGCAAGCCGGGCCTTTCTGACCGTGTTATTGTTTGATTTTCGTACGGTCGTTTCATAGATTGCAGGAATGAAACAAGAAAACCGATCAAACGCCAATTTGATTGTCGACGTGATTGCGGGAATTTCAGCCGCCGGTGGGTTATTATTCGGTTATGATACCGGCATTATTTCCGCCGCACTGTTGCAGATCGCACCGCAATTCCATCTGGGCATTGCCGGGCAGCAGATCGTCACCTCGGCGATCATCGCCGGCGCCCTGCTGGGCTGCATGGGCTCGGCCCCGCTGTCGGACTGGGGCGGCCGCCGCCGCACCGTCATGGCGGCGGCATGCGTCTTCATCGTGGGCACCGCGCTGGCATCGCTGGCCAACAATGTCGTGATGCTGACGCTGGCCCGCTTCGTGCTGGGGCTGGCGGTCGGCGCGGCGTCGCAGATCGTGCCGCTCTATATCTCGGAACTGGCCCCTGCCGCGCGGCGCGGACGGCTGGTCGGGATGTTCCAGTTGGCGGTGGTGTCGGGCATCCTCGTCTCCTTCATCACCGGCTACGTGCTGCGGCACGAAAGCTGGCGGCTGATGTTCGGGCTGGGCATCATTCCGGCGGTGGTGCTGCTGCTGGGCATGGCGTTCCTGCCCAACAGCCCGCGCTGGCTGGCCATGCGCGGCGATTTCGAGGGCGCGCGCGGCGTGCTGCGCCGGGTCCGTCCCACCCACAACATGGCCGAACGCGAATTGCAGGACATCATCGACGCCCATGACCGGCAGGCCCCCTGGTCGGAACTGGGCAAGCCGTGGATCCGGCCGGCCCTGGTGGCCTCGGTCGGCGTCGCGCTGCTGTGCCAGCTCAGCGGCATCAACGCGGTGCTGTATTATGCGCCGACCATCTTCTCCGGCGCCGGTTTCGGCCAGGGCTCGGCCCTGCTGACCTCGGTGGCGGTCGGCGTGGCGATGATCGCCGCCACCCTGATCGGCAATTGGGCAGTCGAGGCCATCGGCCGCCGGGCCTTGATGCTGCGCCTGCTGCCGGGGGCCAGCGTGGCCCTGTTCGTCCTGGCCATCCTGTTCCAGAGCGGCCGCACCGACGGGCTGCATGCCTGGCTGATGGTCGTGGCGCTGCTGGCCTATGCGGTCCTGAATGTCGGCAGCCTGTCGGTCGCGATCTGGATCGTGGGGGCCGAGGTCTATCCCCTGTCGGTCCGCAGCAAGGGCACCAGCCTGGTCGCCGCGTCCCATTGGGGGGCGGACCTGCTGATTTCGCTGACGACCCTGTCGCTGGTCCAGTCGGTCGGCGCCGGCGGCACCTTCCTGCTGTTCGGCGCGATCAACGCGCTGGCCTTCCTGTTCGTGCTGCGCTTCGTGCCCGAGACCAGGGGCCGGTCGCTGGAAGAGATCGAGGCCAGCCTGCGCGAAGGCAGCTTCGCCCGCCCGCCCATCGCATAGGCGACCGGCCGCACGAGGTCGGCAGGCGTGAAACCCGGGCAAGCGGCCTGACCGCCCGGGATTGCGACGCGCTTCACGCCCGCGCCAGGTCCAGGGTGGCGATGATCCTGACGGACATCGCCGACAGGCCCTATGGCGGCCCGGCCTTTTCATGCCGCGATCCCGAGGACCATATCCGGCATGTCGGCAGCCAGCGGATCCCGTTCGAACGGACTCGTTTGAACGGGTGAAGATGCGCTACGACCCGTCTCCCGCCTCTTGTCCTGGATGCCACGATGACCGTCCCCCGGATCGATCCGTTCCACGCCGTCACCCTCAGCACGCTCGCGCATCGCCTGGCCGCCGAGGGACGCGACATCGTGCATATGGAATTCGGGCAGCCCTCGACCGGCGCGCCCAAGGCCGCGATCGCCAGGGCGCACCGCGTGCTGGACAGTGATTCCATGGGCTATTGGGAAAGCCCGCCGCTCAAGGCGCGCATCGCCCGCCATTACCAGGAAACCTACGGCGTGACGGTAACGCCCGAGCAGATCTGGCTGACCTGCGGCGCGTCGCCGGCCTTCGTCATGGCGCTGCTCTGCTGCTTTCCGGTCGGCGCGCGCGTGGCGCTGGCCCGTCCGGGCTACGTCGCCTATCGCAACACGCTGCGCGCGCTGCATCTCGAACCGGTCGAGATCCCCTGCGGCCCCGATGCGCGCTTCCAACTGTCCGCGGCGGCCCTGGCCGCGCTCGATCCGCCGCCGGCGGGCGTCATCCTGGCCAGCCCGGCCAATCCGACCGGCACCGTGCTGTCGGCCGGAGAAATGCAGGCCATCACCGCGCTATGCCGCGCGCGGGGCATCCGCATCATCTCCGACGAGATCTATCACGGCCTCAGCTATGTCGGGCCGGTGCGCTCGGTGCTGCAGGACGAGCCCGAGGCGCTGGTGGTCAACAGCTTCTCCAAATATTTCAGCATGGCGGGCTGGCGGCTGGGCTGGCTGGTGGTGCCGCCGGCGCTGATCGATGCCGCCCAGACCCGGGTGGGCAACATGTTCCTGACCCCGCCCTCGCTCAGCCAGCATGCCGGCCTGGTCGCCTTCGACTGCCGCGAGGAGCTGGAGGGCCATGTCCGCATGTATCGCCGCAACCGCGACCTGATGCTGGAACGGCTGCCGGCGCTCGGGGTCTCGCGGATCGCCCCGCCGGACGGCGCGTTCTACATCTATGCCGATATCGGCCACCTGACGCAGGACAGCCTGGCCTTCTGCACGAGATTGCTGACCGAAACCGGCGTCGCCACCGCGCCGGGCCTGGATTTCGATCCGGTCGAGGGCAATCGCTTCATGCGCTTCAGCTTCGCGGTCTCGACCGACCGGCTGGAAGAGGCCCTGGCGCGCATGACCCCCTGGTTCGCCCGCGCGCATGAGGACGCGCGGTAAATACGCAGGGCAAGGCGGACCGACTACGCGGACGCCCGCGCCTCTCCCGCCCCTTGGTCCACTCCCTGGTCCGCCAGGTCCAGCACCTGCACCCCGTCCAGATCCAGCGTCGTGACGCGCGGCGGCGTGGCGGCGATCACCCGCCCGGCGCGCAGCACCGCCAGCCGGGCGGGCCGCAGGCGCAGCGCCTCGATCGGATCGGCCGCCTGCAGCACCACCAGGTCGGCCGGCCGCCCGACCGCCAGCCCGTATCCGTCCAGCCCGATCACCCGCGCCGCATCGCCCGTCACCGCGTCGAAACAGCCGCGCAAATCCGCCTCGCCCATCAGATGGCCGACATGCGCGCCCATCGCCGCGACCTCCAGCATGTCGTGGCTGCCCAGCCGGTACCAGGGATCCATCACGCAATCATGGCCGAAGGCGACCGGCAGGCCGGCCGCGCGCAATTCCCGCACCCGGGTCATGCCCCGCCGCTTGGGATAGGTGTCATAGCGGCCCTGCAGGCTGATATTGATCAGCGGATTGGCCACCACCCCCAGGTCGGCCTGCGCCATCAGCGCGATCAGCTTGTCGGCATAGGCATTGTCCATCGAATGCATCGAGGTCAGGTGCGAACCGGTCACCCGCCCCTGCAGCCCGAACCGCACGGTCTCGGCGGCCAGCGTCTCGACATGGCGCGAGGCCGGATCGTCGGTCTCGTCGCAATGCATGTCCACCGGCAGGCCGCGCTCGGCCGCGATCCGGCACAATGCCGCAATCGAGGCCGCGCCGTCGGCGGCGGTGCGCTCGAAATGCGGGATGCCGCCCACGACGTCCACCCCCATCTCCAGCGCCTGCGCCAGCAGCGCCGGCGCCGCCGGATTGCGCAGATACCCATCCTGCGGAAAGGCCACCAGTTGGATCTGCAGCCAGGGCCGCATGTCGGCGCGCAATTGCAGCAGCGCCCGCACCGCGCGCAGATGCGGATCGCCGATATCGACATGGCTGCGGATCGCCAGATTGCCCTGGGCGATGGCGATCCGGCACAGGCGATGCGCCCGGTCGTACAGGTCGGCTTCGTCCATCTCCCGCTTGAATTCGCCCCACAGCGCGATCCCTTCCAGCAGGGTGCCGCTGGCATTATGGCGCGGCCGGCCGGCCGACAGCGTGCTGTCCAGGTGGAAATGCGCATCGACGAAGGGCGGCGTGACCAGATGCCCCGCACACTCCATCTCCTGCCGGGCGGCGGCGTCGATCCGGGGCGCGATGGCGGCGATCCGCCCGCCATCGATCGCAATATCCACCCTCCGCCCATCCGCCAGGCGCCCCTGGCGCAGAATCAGGTCGAACACCGGGTCGCATATCGGACCGAATATCGGGTTGGGCATCACGCGATCTCCCGCACCGGGCGGATCACGCGGTCGCGCCGGACCAGCAGCGCCTGCCCGGCCGCCGCGGCCATAAACCCGACCAGATAGCCGATATCCACCCCGCCCAGCGCCCGCGCCACCGGCCCGGTATAAAGCGGGGTGGCCGAAAACAGCAGGATGGTCAGCACCGTCACCCCCACGAACAGGCTCGCCCCCGGCGCCCACCCGTCCGGCGCGTCGTCACGGGGGTGCGCACGGCCGCGACCATACCAGTCGGCCAGCACGATTCCGCACCAGGGTGCGATCCAGTACAGCGCCAGCAGCAGGTAATTCTCGTACAGGGCCGCGAACCGCCCCGCCCCCGCGACTGACAGCAGATAGGCCAGGCCCGCCGTCACCCCGGCGCTCAGCGGACGGCTCAGGCGGATGCCGGCGGACATCAGGGCATAGGCGGCGGTATTGTCGTTGGCGGCATTGATCGCCACCGACGACAGCGCGATCGCCGCCAGCGCCAGGGGCGCCAGCGGGCCGGCCAGGTGGCCCAGCCCGGCAATGACCGCGCCGGGCGAGGCATCCCCCATCGCCCGCGCCGTCAGCAACCCGAACATCTCCATCATCAAGGCCGAGGCGCACACCCCGCCGAAGGTCAGGGCAATGATGCGGCGCGGCGGCGTCCCGCGCGGCAGATAGCGGGTATAATCCGACGCATAGGCTGCCCAGGCCAGGTTGAAACTGGCCACCGCCCCGATCGCCAGCGCCAGGTCGGCCCCCCGCGCCGTCCCGCCGGCCACGCCTGCCCCGTGCGGCGGCATGGCGCCCAGATGCAGCAGCGCGAACCCGCCGGAACACGCAAAGGCCGCCAGCAGCACCCAGCCGAGATATTTCTCGATCGCCTGCACCACGTCGTGTCCCGCCGCGCCGGCCAGCACCTGCGCCAGCGCCAGCAGCCCCAGCGCCAGCCAGAACGGCAGCGCCACGCCGCAGGCGCGCGCCAGCAGCACCAGCGCGACCGTGGACGGCACGTTGTTCACCGCGTCCCACCCCACGCAGCTCGCCCAGTTGATCAGCGCCGGCACCCGCTTGCCCGCCATGCCGAAGGCCAGGCGCGAGGCCTCGATTTGCGGCAGCCCGGTCGCCGGCCCCATGGCGGCGCACAGCGCCACCGGCAGGCCGCCGATCACATTGCCCGCCACCAGCGCCAGAAGCGCCGTCCGCACATCCAGGCCCATCAGGCCGACCAGCACGCCGATCACCCAGGCGGACGGGGCCAGGTTGGGGGAGAAATGGCTCCAGAACACCCGGTCGATCGCCATGGTCTGCAGTGCCGGATCCAGCGGACGCTCGACGATCCCCCGCCCCGATGCCTCGATCCGCATGATGCCGCACCCGCCCTTCCGATCCGTGTCCCGGCCGAAATGATCCGCCAGGACGCACCGGATTGCAAACGCCGCGTCCCGCCCCCAGAGGCACCCCTCAGGGGACCGACAGGCCCGGCAAAGAATATTGTCTGGCCGCGAATATTGTCTGGCGGCCGCCCGTGCGGCATGACGGGGCACGATCGGCAATCCACCCTCGTTTGCCAGCCCCCTCGTTTCTCAGCAGGTGCCCCTATGCCAGAACACACGCCCATCGGTCTCGAAGATGAAACGGCAACCGTCAGGGCGCTGACCCATTCGGGGAATTTCCATGTCGACGAAACGCTGGGCTACGTCATCCTTCACTACGCGCTCGCGCCGCAGGGGGACCTGCGCGGCCGCGTGCTCGCCGAAACGCCCATCGACCGGCTCGATTTCGCGCGCACCCGCGCGCCCGACCGCATCCGCTCGGCCGACATCGTGTTCGACGTGGGCGGCACGTACGACCCGACCAACGGCCGATACGACCACCACATGAAGGACAAGCCGCTCCGCGCGGACGGCACGCCCTACAGCGCCGCCGGATTGCTGTGGAAGGCGTACGGCGTCGCGGCGCTGCGCAACATCCTCGCCACGCCGCTCGCCGCGCCGATGGACGCGGACGGACTCGCCGCGATCTGGCAGATTATCGACCAATCCCTGGTCCTGCCGGTCGACCAGGACGATAACGGCGTCGCGAAGATGGGAAAATTGTCCCTGGCGGACATCGTGTCGGCCTGCGGCCCGGCCTGGGATACCGCCGAACGCCACGGTCCGGAAGCGGCCCGTGCGCGCGAAGCCCAGGGCTTCGCGAATGCCGCCGTCGCGGTGGCCACCCACCTGGTCAACATGGTCGACCGCGCCCGCGCCGGGCTGAAGGCGGCGAACCGGGTGATGGCAGCCTACGAGCAGGCCGACGACAAGCGCATCCTCGTCATGGAAACGGGAATGCCCACCGAGAAGGTGATTTTCGAGCACGACCTGCCGGTCGTCTACGTCGTCTCCCCGGCCGGGCCCGACCAGTGGAACGTCAAGGCCATCCCGCCCAAGCGCGGCGATTTCGGCCAGCGCGTCTCCCTACCGGAAGCATGGGCCGGTCTCGAGAGGGACGCCCTGGCCAGGATCTCCGGCGTCCCCGACGCCGTCTTCGCCCACCCGGCCCGCTTCATCTGCGGCGCCGCCAGCCGCGACGGCGCCCTGAAAATGGCCCGCCTGGCACTCGAGATCGACGCCGCCTCAAAACAACCCGCCACCTGACACCCCAAGCCGGACCCCAACGGTCCGGCTGTCACCTCCACGGCGGCTGACCGACAACATCAACCGCCGCGCACACCATTCCATCATTCGAGCGGGATAAACTATTTTTCCCAAAATGGGCATCGGCTCGCATAGTTCGTAGGTCCGGGTTGTGGGGTGAGCGGAAGGTCCGCTTTTTGAAAACAATTCTCAATAGGCGCCCTTCGTAGAACGAACGGCAGCTGCTCAGGTATATGATTACGACTGTTTTGCTTTCGCAGCAGTAGCGGCTTGATCTAAAATATCTATTACTCTTTGGTACTGCCCACCCTTGAGACGCAACGAAAAGTTCATAATCGAAGAAATCAATGAAAAAACTAATATGGAACCGAGTATTATTAATACTCCAGGCCATAAGATATTTAAGAAAGGAAATTCCTTCTCAAATCCGTAGAAATGATTTATTGCCCCAAACGTTACGACACTGAAAAATCCCTTAATAGTCATAACTTCATATTGATATTTATAGTCTTTATATATTCGTTCGTAGGTCTTTTTTGCAAAAAAAATTTCCTCTGTCGATATTTTTACGAGATTTTCTATTATTTCCAAGTCTGTAGTGTATTGATCCTGAGATTTTTGCATAACCCTAGATATCTGCTCCTTTGCCTCCTTTTTTAAACCAATTATTAATTCTAAAATATTATATATAACAAATAAAAATATAAACGTTATTGTTAATAATCCTGAATATCTACTTAATATTTTAAACTTGTACAGGGTAAACAGTATTGTTAGTGACAATGATACCATTATTAAAAACATTAATGCCCATTGAAGTTTACTAAACCCCCCACCAAATAACATGCTAGGTGTTTGTTGTTGCTTAAATTTTTCTCCATAAGAATTTATTATTTCAAAAACATTTCCTTCATATTTTATTTGATTATTCCCTGATGCGGTTTCTTTCCTGAAAATTCTGAAAAAATCTTCATAATTAAATCCCACTATTCTATTCCAATCAAAAACGGTTTCGCATTGTCGCTTTTCCAAGAAGCAAATAGCAGCGTCAAACTCAAGCGGCAGCTTTTTGCATATAAAATTCTTGCTTGAGAAGTCCACAATGACGGCGAAAGCTGCCGTGACGCGCCCCGATCAGACGGGTGTGTCGCGGCAGCGCGTCAGAAGCGGCGTGGGTTGTGGTTGCCCCTTGTAATAATCGGCCTCGCGCAGGAAACCGTGGCGATTGAGAGCATCGACAACGACCGCGCCGCTGTCGGGATAGGTGCAGACGTCCGCGGGCGGCTCGGCGCCGATCGCAAGATAGACCAGGTCGCCCGCGCCATCCGGGGTCGCGGGGTTGGCGATCTGATGGGCGATTCCCGTGTCGGCAGGGCAGGAAATGCAGTCTCCGGGGCCAATCTCATGCACATGATCGCCATAGCGAAATAGACCTCTCCCTTCGAGCACGACGAAGATCTCGTCGGCCTGAAGGTGCGTGTGCGCCGGGCACGCGCTGTGGCCTGGGGGCACCCGCACGGCGCCCATGCCGAGACGGCCCATCCCGAAACGCCCCGGCCCCGCATCCTTCATCGCAGGCGTCAGCGCGCGCCGGAAATGCGTCCAGGCGGCGGGCACGTCGGCCGCAATTTCCGGCGCCGTGTGCATGTTGACGATCATAGGTGCCTTCTCGATCATGTCGTCCTCTCGTATCCACGCCGGACAAGTCGCCGCGCCCTATGCCGGGGATGAGGCGAACGGAGACGGACATCGAAGGTGCTGGCCTGCCACACCGGCGGTCGGTTCCTTTGTATATTACGGTCCTGCTGACGTGGGTGACAACCGATCGACGTAGGTCGTTGTCCAAGGCCCGGTCGCCGATACCGCAAGCCGCCATGCCACCCGAAAAAAGCCGTCTCAACCGATGGCGACGCTCTGGCTCGCTCAAAATCGCTGAAAACCGTCGCCCCCCCCCGCGTCAACACATCGTGCGACCATCAGCACGCCAAAGGTCGGACACATGCGAAACCTCTGTGAAAAATGCAGGCTAGCTGCCAGATTGTGGAACATTATTGGAATAATGTAGACTGGACAATAGCGCATCACGCGCCCCACAACTTCAGAGGCCGACTTGTGCAACGCTTATTTCTAACAGCCGTACTGGTCCGCGACTATGATGAGGCAATCGCTTTCTACGTACATAAACTCGGCTTCGAAGTTCGCTTGGACACGAAACTTTCGGAAACGAAGCGTTGGGTTGTCCTCGCTCCACACGGCGGGGGGCAGGGGTGTATTCTTCTTGCCAAACCCGAAGTGCCTGAGCAGATCGACCGGATCGGTAGCCAAACAGGCGGCAGGGTCTTTCTTTTCCTCGACACTGACGACTTTCAGCGGGACTACGACACTTACGTCTCAAGAGGAGTTTCGTTCTCTCCCGCCTATCGGTTTTTTGAGACACCAGATAAGCGCGTGAGGAATGCGCGAGGGTGTCAGAATGACGAACGAGTTGAAGAACGACGCGAAACGACCGGGGCATGGCGGACGCATGTCACGCCGCCGCAAGAAGGAGGCCGTGCTTCGTCTGCTGCGCGGTGAGGACATGGAGATGGTCTCGCGCGAACTGGGCGTGACGGCCGCAACCCTGAGCGGATGGCAGAGCGCCTTCCTTTCCGGGGGCGAGGCCAGTCTTGCGACACGTCAGACTGACGGTGAAACGCTGGAGAGCGATCGCCTCAAGGCAAAGCTCGGCGAGGTCATGATCGAGCGTGAACTGCTGCGTGAAAAGATCGCGGCCATGGAGGCTGGCCGCCCTTTGGCCCGTCGGAGGCTGCGGCCATGAGTGCGGCGGTCTCCCCCTCTTCCGGTCGCCCCTATGGACTGGCGGCGGTCTGCCGGGTCTGGAACATCAGCCGGGCGACACTCTACCGCCGCCGGACGCCCATGGAGGTGAGACCAGCCTTGCGGCGGCGCGGCCCGACAGGCCCCATGCCGGACGCCGAACTGGTCGGGCGCATCCGTGCGATCATCACGGCCAGCCCGTTTCATGGCGAAGGGCACCGCAAGGTCTGGGCAAGACTGCGGGTCGCGGGCGTACGCACGTCCCGTCGCCGGACGCTGCGCCTGATGCGTGAAAACGATCTGCTCGCCCCCTCGCGGACCGGCGCGCCGAAGGGACCGCGCAACCATGACGGCACCATCATCCCGGATGCCCTCGACATCATGTGGGGCACCGACATGACGTCGACATGGACGCAGGAAGGACAGGCCGCCGTCTTCATTGCCATCGATCATCACAGCGGCGAATGCGCCGGCATTCATGCCGCCCGGCGCGGCACCCGCTTCGAGGCCCTGGAGCCCATACGCCAGGGCGTGCGCCGCTGTTTTGGCGCATTCGCCGAAAAAGTAGCAACTGGACTTTCCCTGCGCCACGATCACGGCAGCCAGTATATGTCCGATGATTTCCAGAACGAAATTCGCTTCCTGGGCATCGAAAGCTCGCCGGCATTCGTCCGCGCCCCCGAGGGCAATGGCTGCGCCGAACGCTTCATCCGGACACTCAAGGAGAACCTGCTCTGGGTCCGGAACTTCGAGAACGTCGAGGATCTCCGACAGGCCCTGCTGGAATTCCGCGATCTATACAATGAAACATGGCTCCTTGAACGGCACGGGTTCATGTCACCGAACGCCGTGCGCGCCAAAGCTCTTTCCACCGCGGCTCTCGCCGCTTAGGCTCCAACCAGATGTCTCAAAAACCGAGGCCGGTACAGTTCATAGAAGCTCCGCGCGTCGAAGATTATGGCACGGTCGCAGTGTTTGAGGACCTCTATGGGAATCGATGGGATTTGATTCAGCATACGGGGTATTTCGGCTTGTAGGTGGCGCGCACGCCGATTCCCATTTTACGACGGCGTTCTGGTAGACCAGCCCCGCAAGAGACTGGCTGTTAGTCGCGCAGCTCCACATCGGATTTGACTGCTCATTTCTTTCGTCTGAATGATGCAGCACGACGGAGGCCGGCTACTCCCCCGGGGATCATGTTGAGCCCATTGGGGTGCTTGGCGGCGAGGCTGTACTTATCGACCATAGCCTCCTCGACGTCGAGTGCCTCGGCGTGGGAAAGGCCGGTCGCGATTATCGTCGTGATCAGGCCACGAAGCTTCGGCTTACCATCTTGCACCCCGAACAGCTCGTCTGCGCGGGCCGTGATCAAATCCCTCAACGTGCGCGCGAACAGCCGGCGCGACTTTTGCGCTATGGCAAAGCGGGTGTGCTCGTTGAAGCGCAGGTTCCACCCGCGCTTTGTGATGCCGTAATAGACGAGTTCCTTCCCCTCGCTCGTGAGTAGAGAGTGGAGATAAACCGTGTATGTGTTCTCTAGCGGCGGGTTTCCTAGGAGCACGGCGCGCAACGGCACCTCGACCCGCATGCCGATGTCGAGCGCGGGCGACACCATGCTAAGGAAAAGAACCGGCGCGATCCCCGCTTCCTTCTCCATGTTTAGGATCGCCGCGGAGTGGATGATCTTCCTTTCGGCGTTCATCGCCTCTGTGACGTCTACGACGATGCGGCCGGTTGGCAGTGTCGGGCACTCGCCGTTGTGCAGGCCACCGCCGCGAACCCATGCCTGCATTTGCGATACGTAGCCGGTCTTCTCGTCGAGGGCGCACAGCGCATTGTCCAGCACTTCTGCCGACCGCAACGGATCGAAGGTCAGGCCGCGCGATAGATGCATGAGCATGGTTGCGTCAACGAAGAGCAGCCGCTCCGTCAATGCGCTGGCGGCCAGCCAGTCTGGCTTGAAAGCCGGAAGCAGTCTAGGCGGCACCGATCTCAAGCCAGCAATTACTCCGAGTGGATGTCGGCACCGACCACCGAACGCGCAAGCGACGCTAGGTAAGGACGGTGGGTGAAGAACAGTACCTGGGTGGACTTGGCCGATTCCGCGAGAACGCGGCCTCCGATCGCTCGTCGTCGAAGTTGTCGGCAGCGTGTAGAAAACGAAAGTAGGTCAACACTCATCTCCGGGGTGCGGAAAACGAAGTCCTCATTTCGTGTTTCTTTATAAGCAACATACAGCAGCAGTCGGGCAGGAACAACATGCCCTTACCAAGTTGGAGGCGATCGCTCGCATTGGCTACGGTCATTTCAGAATTATGCTGGATGCTCGCTAGCCATGAGTTTGTGTAACTTTTCGCGCGACGATGAAAGGGCCAACCCCATCGCCCTGGTATCTAGCGGCAGAGCTTCTTCAGTCGCTCAAGGTGCTTAGGATCGACTTTTTCGATCGTGTCGAAGAGCGCGGCTGCCGCTCCCCTCGTTTCCTCCAGCGTCATCGTCGAGAAAGACAGCAAGTCGTCAATGTTATCAGAGTGGGATTCGACTTGGACCAGCCGCTCGAGGGCAGCCAGCTGCTCTCTGTCCAATTCGGGATAGTCGACGCACAGCTTGTCGAGTTGTCCGGGTAGCCCACCGCCGCCTGGACACTTGAAGGCTAGGAACACGTCGAGCACCCGTCGGATTACGTTAGGAATCATGTAGCCATGGTCGTCGTAAGCGTCGGGCTGCTCCGCGAACCTGAGCACGTGGCTGAAGAGGAAGTGGTATTCGGAATCGTACTCGCGGAGTAGCTTCGACATCTCGATGATCGTTGATGACCGACGGAGCTGCCCCTCCGAGATCGTCACGTCGATGAAGAGGAACTTCGCCGTCGGGTCCTTACCGTCCGGAGGCCGGGCCCTGCCTTTCCAGGCCTTCTTGAATTCATTCATGCACTGCAGGTTGTGGGTGAAGATGAACACCTGCGCGGCCTTTTCGAGGCGGGATCTCACGAGGGAGCACGCGAAATTCAGCGCCTTCGTGTCTAGGCTCGACACTGGATCATCAACGACCACGATGACGTCCTTCAGCTTCCGGTTGTCTGCCTCGATGGATGACAGAAAGTAAGATATCGCGATCGCAGTCTTCTCGCCTTCGCTCGGGACGCCGGTGATCGGCGTGCCGTGTCGCAGAAGTTCATAGCCGTCGTCGACGGGATTGATCGTTAGCTCGCTGTGTCCGAGATAGGCCGCGATCAATTTATTGATTACCCCGGCGGCGGGTCCGTGTGTCCTTATCTGCTGGCGGAGCTGGCGCGCCTTCTCTCGCAGAGCCGAAACATTTTCGGCCTCAACCGTTACCTTGTCCGTCGCATCGACGAGATCTTCTGCCATTTTCGCGTAGTCGTCGCGGCAGTCAACGATGAAGTGTCGCCGTATCGAGGTTTCAGCCAATTCTTTGTGCTTCGTGAAATCGATGACCGCTTGGTTATGGGCCGCAATGGCTTTGTTGACGGCCGCGACGCCTACGGCCAGCCGTTCCGCGGTGGCGAGGACATCCGCCTCTGCGGCGACATCCTTCATGTCGGCGGGCGTCGCTGGACGCTCTAGCTTGGCGGAGAGGACGGTCTGCAGCGTGCCTAACTGCTTCGCGAGCAGGAGCGCATCCTTCAACACATCATTCCGGACGTTCCTGAAACCGGCCCGCAGCTCCGTCACCAGATCGTCTAGGGCGGGTATCAGGGAGGCCATCTGGGTCGACGACGCGATGAGACCACGCAGCCGCTCGGCAGTCTTATTGAGGCGTGTGACGAACTGGTCGATCCTATCGTCGAGGGCGGCGGCGAGGAGCGCACGGCGCTCGACCGAGATCACGTTACCGCAGAGGAGGCAATCGGCGATCCCGTGAGCTTCGTGGTACTCGTACCCGTGCTTCAACCAAAGCAACATGTCGGGATACTGCTGCACCTCGTCGAGCGCCACCGTAGCCAGAGACTGACCGCAGACGTCGGCGATGAAGCGATAGGCCGTCTCGATGGTCGCCTTGTCGAACGACATGGTTTCGAGGCGCGGCATGGGCTCCTCAAGCCGGCACGTGTCCTCGGCCGTCTTCAATTCGTCGTCTGTAAGTACGGACCGATCATCGTCCTTCCAGGTGTTGTAGTCCTTGACGAGAGCCGGCGCCTCGTACTTGCGGCTGCCAAGATGGAGGCGGGATGCAACCGACTTCGCGCGGTCTCTCTTGTAATTAGCGAACGTCTTCTCCGCAGCTTTTTGGGTCGCGGATGCAGCTTCCCTCTTCGCTTCCGTCTGAATAATGTCGCTTTCGACCTTCGTCAGTTCATTCGCGGCTTCAGCTTGGTCTGCACCGATGTAGAATACGGGGTTCGCGCGTCCTACGCCCCATTGCAGGTTCTGCTCAATGTAGTCAGAGTTAAAGACAAGAAGCCGCTGCTCGAGACCGACGGAATTGATCGGGCATCCGAACGCCGACCCATCGTCCAATGTTACCTCAAATGTCCCGCCAGTGGGAAGCTTGGGATGCGGTTTACCGGCCTCGAGGCTCGCGAAAATGCGCGATAGCGTGCTCTTACCTGAACCGTTGAATCCGTAAATGAGGTTATAGCGGCGGAACTGGAGGGAGGGCGAACGCGCGCTGCGGTCGGCGTATATCCCCATTCCCCGCAACGATTGGATGTTCGTTATGATTCCCATCGTTGGAGTTCATCCGTCGGCATGGTGGTTGTCAACTTCCCAATTCACAAATCCGACGTACGAACAGCCTGCGCCTCGCTGTGTAATTCTTCGCCGATCAGTCATGATAATAACATCCAATTTCGGCAATTAGCCATCCGCTCGATGAGCAACAACTCTTGGGATTATCGGCAGGCTGCACGCTGAGGATGGCTATTTCCTTGGGCCAAGCATTCTAACTCAAATTCGATCTAGCGCGGTTCGCCCAGCAATGTCGGCTTTCGGAAAACTGTTACGACCGTCTGGATGACCGAGATGTAGGCGAAAGCCGCAGGTCTCCTTTCTCCGAGTTTTGTCCGTTACCCAGTACGCCTTCCGCCACCCAACCGACAGAACCCGGGCAATCGCCGAATTTGCCGGCGACATGCCCAACCCGCTTCCCGCGCGGGCGCCGATCCGGATACGACGCCCGACCGATCAAGGCACATAGCCCCGCCTCGACCACCGGGGAACAGACGAAACAGCACCCTCAGACCGCCTCGCCCGTCTCATCCCGCCCACGCATCAGCCCGAAATAGCCCAGGATCACCAGATAGGCCGGCACGGCCACCAGCACGAAGGCGGCATGCGTGCCCCAGCCCTGCGCCAGATGGACATAGAGTTGCGGCAGCACCGCCCCACCCGAAAACGCCATGACCAGCAGCGCCGTCGCATGGTCGGCATGGCGCCCCATCCGGCGCATGACGACGGGAAACAGCGCCGGCAAAATCATCGCATTGGCGAATCCCAGCAAGGCGACGCACAGCACCGAGACCAGGCCGGCGCTGAACCACACGGCGGCGCACAGCACCAGCCCCATGACGCAGGACAGCGCCATATAGCGCAGTTGCGACACGAAGCGCGGCACCACCACCATCCCCGTCAGGTACCCCGCCATCATCGCCGCCAGGGTCAGCGCCGTCAGATATTTGGTGACATCCAGCGACAGGCCGACACTGCGCCCATACATGCCGATGGCGTCACCCGCCAGGACCTCGACCCCGACATAGAGGAACATCGCGAACACGCCCAGCGCCAGGCCGGCCAGGCCGCCGCTCCCCGCCCCGGCACCATCCACTGCGGCCGCCTCATGGCCCCCGCCCTCCAGCGCGATCGGCGGCAGCGGCGAGCGCAGGACCCACACCGCCATGCCCGCCAGCAGCAGCGCCATCGCCAGATAGGGCGCATGCACCGCATGGGTGAAGCGCGCCAGAATGGCGTCACGCGCCGCGTGGTCCGGCGCGGCCTGGACCTGCGCCGCGATCCCGCCGATATCGTGCATCACCAGCCACGCGAAGACCAACGGGGCAACGATGCCCGCGCATTTGTTCGCAGTCCCCATGATGGCGATGCGCTGCGCCGCCCGCGCATGCGGGCCCAGCAGGCTGACATAGGGATTGATGGTGATCTGCAGCAGCGACAGCCCCGCCCCGATCACGGCCAGCCCGGCCAGCGCGCCGGGATACCAGCGCGCGGTCACGCATTCGCCGAAGACGGCCGAGCCGCCCGCCATGACCATCAGCGACACCGCCATGCCGGTTTTCAACCCGGTGCGGCGCGCCACATAGGTCGCGGGCAGCGGAAAGACGAAATAAGCCAGGTAGAAACAGGCCGGCACCAGGAACGCCGCCACGTCGCTCAGATTGAAGGCAAGCTGCACGAAGGTGATCAGCGGCCCGTTCAGCCAGGTGACGAAGCCGATGCTGAAGAACAGGATCGCCATCACGACGATCGGCCGCCAGCCATAGGCCCCGGCGGGGCCGCCGACGGCCAAATGACCTGTGTCCGGGCTGACGACGGCCGATCCGTCGATGGACGAAAGAGTCACCATGCAGCTCCCTGCTTCGCGCGCCCCGGGCGACGGACCGGAACAGTCCGCCATGCACCCGGCTCGCCCCACCCCGACCTTTTGGAGTACGCAAAGTTCTATTGGCAGGAAGATAGTTTATCAACCGAAATAAAAAACAGGAAGTCTTTGCGGGCGAAGGCCGATATTTCCGGCAGGCCACGGCCAGATCCTCGGCACGCTCAGCCGCAGCGCGGCCGGCCTGGCCGCGCATCATGGCCTGTCCGGCCATGAAAAGGCCTGATCGCGCCTGCAACACCGTAACAGTTTGATGAAATTTTAATCCCGCCCTCCCGGCCCAGCGGCGCGCGCGCTATGCAGGCGGCTCGGACACGGGCCTGCATCCCGTGCCGCAAGCGCATCAGCCGTTCGGCCGGACCCGCCGGCCGGTCCGGGATGCGCATCGAACCCACCAGCCGGAGCGAGGATTGACGGTTATGCGGCAGAGCCACGGGCAGGACATTTCCCCGGCCGACGCGCGCGAACGCATGCGCGACGAGATCCTCGACGACTTGGACGAGGAAATCGAGCTGGAACTGGATGACAGCCGGCTGGCCGGAGCGGACTCCGACGAGAGCGCCGCGTTCCGCAAACACTATTTCCGGGAATTGCTGCGCCTGCAGGGCGAACTGGTGCAATTGCAGGACTGGGTGAAAGAGACCGGCCACCGCATGGTCATCATCTTCGAAGGCCGCGACGCCGCCGGCAAGGGCGGGGTGATCAAGCGCATCACCCAGCGCCTGAACCCGCGCATCTGCCGGGTCGCCGCCCTGCCCGCGCCGAACGACCGCGAACGCACCCAATGGTATTTCCAGCGCTATGTTGCCCACCTGCCGGCGGCGGGCGAGATCGTGCTGTTCGACCGAAGCTGGTACAACCGCGCCGGTGTGGAGCGGGTCATGAATTTCTGCACCGACTCGGACTATGCGGAATTCTTCCGCTCGGTGCCCGAATTCGAGCGCATGCTGGTCCGTAGCGGCATTCAGTTGGTGAAATACTGGTTCTCCATCACCGACGAGGAACAGGGAATGCGCTTCCGCGCGCGGATCGAAGACCCGCTGAAGCAATGGAAGCTCAGCCCGATGGACCTCGAGAGCCGGCGCCGGTGGGAGGCCTATACCCTGGCCAAGGACGAGATGCTGGAACGCTCCAACATCGAGGAGGCGCCCTGGTGGGTGGTGCCGGCGGTGAACAAGAAGCGCGCGCGGCTGAACTGCATGGCGCATCTCCTGTCGCTGGTTCCCTATGCCGAGGTCACCAAGCCCGAGGTCATCCTGCCGGAACGGGTCTATCACCCCGACTATACCCGCCAGCCGACCCCCGAGGGAATGACCGTTCCCCAGCTTTACTGACGTGATGGCCGGACCGACGGAATGACCGGGCGGTTTTCACCCCCGCCCGGTCGATCAGGTCGCCGGTCCGCCGGATTTCGGCCTCACAGCACCAGCTTCAGCGGACCCAGGCCGCGCATGACCAGGTTGGCGGCCAGCGCCAGCATGATCGCCGCGACCGCCCCGTCCAGCACCCGCCAGGCGGCCGGCC
Organism: Nguyenibacter sp. L1; assembly: GCF_035199985.1. Taxonomy (GTDB): domain Bacteria; phylum Pseudomonadota; class Alphaproteobacteria; order Acetobacterales; family Acetobacteraceae; genus Gluconacetobacter; species Gluconacetobacter vanlangensis. The sequence goes on along the minus strand of NZ_CP127015.1, from coordinate 3,268,615 downwards.
GCGCGAAGAACGGGCCCAGCAGCCGGGCGCCGAAGCCCAGCGCCAGGAACCACAGCAGGCTGGCCGTGCCGGCACCGGCCACGAAGCACGGCCGCGCCGCCAGCGGCAGCGCCCCGCCGACCGCGCCCATCAGCAGCACCGTATCCAGATAGACATGCGGGTTCAGGAACGTGAACGACGCGGCCCGCGCCAGGGTCCCGGCCAGGCTTTCCGGCCCGTCGGGCCCCTCGGCCGCCAGCGCGCCGGGGGCGACGGCACGGCGCAGCGCCCCCAGCCCGTACCAGAACAGGAACGCCGCCCCGCCCAGGGTCAGCGCCCCGACCAGGCCCGGCACGGTGCGCAGCAACGCGCCGACCCCGGCCACCCCGGCCGAGACCAGCGCCAGGTCCGAGAGGGCGCAGAACGCCACGACGGCGGCGACATGCCGGCGGCGCAGCCCCTGGCGCAGGACGAAGATATTCTGCGCGCCGATCGCGACGATCAGCGCGGCCGTCAGCCCGAAGCCGCTGAGATAGCTGGAAAGCGTGAACATGGGGCCTTCCATGGCCGGGGAAAGCAGCGTAATCCAGCTTCATTTTCTATATTCGATTAAGGACAGCTAAATTCGCCATGCTCGATTACGCCGCATTGGCCGCCCTGGCCGCCGTGGTGCGCGAAGGCAGCTTCGAACGCGCCGCCGGCGCGCTGGGCGTCACCCCCTCGGCCGTGTCGCAGCGCGTGCGCGCGCTGGAGGAACGCATGGGCGCGATCCTGGTGGTGCGGGGCCAGCCCTGCACCGCCACGCCGGTCGGCGCGCGGCTCTGCGCGCATGTCGAGCATGTGCGCCTGCTGGAAGGCGAAATGGCCTCCGCCCTCCCGGGCCTGGCGGAATTGCTGCCCGCCGCCGGCCCACCGACGATCCGCGTCGCCGTGAACGCCGACAGCCTGGCCACCTGGCTGGTGCCGGCCATGGCCGCCTTCGCCCGGCGCGGCGACCGGCTGGTGGACCTGGTCGTCGCGGGCGAGGACCATACCGCCGAACGGCTGCGGTCCGGCGACGTGCTGGCGGCCGTGACCACCGACCGCACGCCCGTCCAGGGCTGCCGCACCGTTCCGCTGGGCGCGCTGCGCTATGTCGCCACCGCGTCGCCCGATTTCATGGCGCGCTGGTTCGCCCACGGGGTCGATGCCGCCGCCCTCGCCCGCGCGCCGATGCTGCGCTTCGACCGGCAGGACCATCTGCAGGAACGATGGATGGCGACGCTGGGCACGGTCCCCGAAACCCTGGCATCCCGGGCCCCCACCCATTGGCTGCCCTCGACCAACGCCTTCGTCGACGCGGCGCTGGCGGGACTGGGCTGGTGCATGAACCCGCTGCCGATGGTCGCCGGCTACCTGGCGGCCGGCCGGCTGGTCAGCCTGATGGACCAGCGTTTCCTGAACGTGCCGCTCTACTGGCAGCATGTGCGCATCGGCACCCGCCTGCTGGACGCGCTGACCCGCGAAGTGGTCGCCGCCGCCCGGGACAGCCTGCTGCGCTGACGCGCCGCCATCCCGCCATGCGCCCGGTCACCCGGACGGACTCTGCTTGCAGGCCCGGCTTGCAGGCTCAGCGCAGCGCGAGATGCAGCTTTCCCGCTGTGGCCGCCTGGGCCGGCGGATTGAAGGCCCCGACCACCGCCGGGTCGAAGACGCGCAGGAAACTGCCCGGATGGATGCCCATCCACAGCGTGACCAGCGCGCAGGGCACCAGCACCGCCAGTTCCGGCGCCGTCAGGTCGCGCAGCATGGCCACCACCCCGTGCCCGGCCGTCCCGAACCAGATCCGGCGATAGAAGACCAGCATATAGACCGCCCCCAGGATCATGCTGCTGCCGGCCAGCAGCGCGACCCAGAACGAGACATGGATGGCGCCGACCATGACCAGCCATTCGCCGACGAAGGCGCCGGTACCCGGCAGCCCGACATTGGCCATCACGAACAGCATGGCCAGCGTGGCCAGCACCGGCATCTTGTGCGCCACCCCCGAGAAAGCGTCGATCGAGCGGGTTTCCGCCCGCCAGGCCACGGCGGCGACGCAGAAGAACAGGGCGGTGATGATCACGCCGTGCGACAGCATCTGGAAGATGGCGCCGTCCACCCCTTCGGGCGTCAGGGTGAACAGCCCGACCGCCACCAGCCCCATATGCGAGAACGAGGAATAGGCGATCACCCGCTTCATGTCCGTCTGGGCCAGGGCGATGATGGCGGCATAGATCACCGCGACCACCCCCAGCGCCAGGATATAGGGCGCGAACAGCCGCGCCGCGTCGGGAAACATCAAGACCCCGAAGCGCAGCAGCCCATAGGCGCCGGCCTTCGACAGCACGCCCGACAGCAGCACGGTGGTCGGCGTCGGGGCCTCGGCATAGGCGTCGGGCAGCCAGGCATGCAGCGGGAAGAGCGGCAGCTTGACCCCGAACGCCACCACGAAGCCCAGCAGCAGCCAGCATTGCAGCGCACGCGGGAAATTCAGGTGCATCAGCGCCGGCACGTCGGTCGTGCCGGTGACGTTCCACATCACCAGCAGCGCCAGCAGCATGAACAGCGACCCGCCGAACGTGAACAGAAAGAACTGGATCGACGCCCAGACGCGGCGCGGCCCGCCCCACACGCCGATCATCAGGCTGCCCGGAATCAGCGTCGCCTCATAGAACACATAGAACAGCACCAGATCCAGCGCCGAGAACAGCCCGACCAGCGTGGTCTCCAGCAGCAGCACCGCCAGCATGTAGTCGCGCACCCGCGTGGTCACCAGCTTCCACCCGCCGATCACCGCCAGCGGCGTCAGAAAGGTCGAAAGCAGCACGAACAGCAGGCTGATCCCGTCCACCCCGGCATGGTACGACACGCCGAAGGACGGCGCCCAGTCCAGTTGCTGCACGAACTGAAAGCCGGGCTGCCGGGGATCGAACTCGCCCCACATCACCAGCGACAGGGCGAAGACCAGCAGGCTGGTCCACAGCGCCACCCAGCGCGACGCCCCCTCGACCGCTTCGGCTGTGCCGCGCATCAGCAGGATGGCCAGGGCGCCGCCCAGCGGCAGATACGTGACAAGCGGGAGCAGGATGGGATGCACGTCGGTCTCATCGTCCGTGAAAAGATGCCGCCGAGCCTATCGCCGTTCCGTCGGCGAGACCAGCCGCGCGCCGCTCACGTTCTGCCGAGCGGCGACGATTCCGCTTGCAATCCGCGCAACCGCCCCGCCATCCCGGCGTTTGTCCCGCCCTTTGGCGGCTACCGGCGGCCGAACAGTTTTTCCAGGTCCGCGCGGCTCAGCTTGATCCAGGTCGGCCGCCCATGCGAGCAGGTGCCGGCCCGCGGCGTGCGCTCCATGTCGCGCAGCAGCGCATCCATCTCCGCCCGGTTCAGGCTGCGGCCGGCCCGCACGCTGCCGTGGCAGGCCATCCGCGCGATCACCGCGTCCAGCCTGCCGTCCAGGGCCCGCGCCTCGCCCGGGCCGGCCAGATCGTCCTCGGCCAGTTCGTCGGCCAGGTCGCGCAGCAGGGCGGCCGGATCGTCGGTGCCCAGCAGCGCCGGCAAGGCCCGCACCAGCACCGCGTCGCCGCCGAAGGACTCGATCTCCACCCCCAGCGCCGCCAGCGTCCCGGCGAAGGACATCAGCAGCTCGGCCTGCCCGCGCGGCAGGGTCACCACGTCCGGCAGCAACAGGCGCTGCGCCCGCAGGGTGCCGTCCAGATACTGCGCGCGCAGCCGCTCATGCGTCAGGCGCTCATGCGCGGCATGCTGGTCGACCAGCACCAGCGACCCGTCGCCCGAGACCGCGATGACATAGGTCCCCATGACCTGCGCCACCGCGGCCCCTAATGGAAATTCATCCGGAAGAGACGCATCCGGCGGCAATCCATCCAGGGACGGGACCGGCCCGCCGGGCATGCCGGTCGGGAACACGGGCGCCGATCCCGGGCCGGGAGCCGGGCCGGGCGCCGGGCCGTGCACCGAATCGGGCGCCGTCGGCCCGTCCAGCATCCGCGCCGCCGGGCTGGCGCCCAGTTCCAGCCGGGCGGCGAACGGATCGCGCCCCGGCGCCGACAGGATCGGCACCGAAGACCCCCGCTCGGACGGCGCGTCGGGCGGCGGGTACCAGATCCGCGCCGGAGCCGCCACGCGCGATTGCAGCACCCCCGGCCGAACCCCGGCGACGCCCGCGCCGCCGCCCAGTGCGCGGCCCAGCGCGCCGATCACCAGCCCGCGCACCGAGGCCGCGTCGGCGAAACGCAATTCCGTTTTCGCCGGATGGACGTTCACGTCGACCTGATCGGGCGGAATCCGCAGCGACAGCGCGACCACCGCATGGCGCCCATGCTCGATCACGTGGCGATAGGCCACGCGCACCGCGGTGCGCAGCACCGGATCGACCACCGGCCGGCCATTGACCAGCAGGATCTGCCCCGCCGCCGTGGCCCGATGCACCGACGGGCCGCAGGCGAAACCGCTCAGTTCCAGTTCGCCCTTGCGCCCCTCGACCGGCAGCATCCCGTCCGCACCTTCGGCGTCAAGCAGCGCGGCGACACGATCCGCCATGTCCTGCGCCGGCAGGTCGAACACCACCCGGTCATCCAGTTGCAGGCGAAACGCCACATGCGGCACCGACAGCGCCAGGCGGCGCACGGTGATGTCGGCATGGCCGGATTCGACCCGCGGGCTCTTGAGGAATTTGCGCCGCGCCGGCGTGGCGAAGAACAGATCCTCGACGACCACCCGCGTGCCCGGCGGCCCGGCGCAGGGTTCCGGCGCGCCGACCACGCCGCCTTCCACCGCGATGCGCCAGGCGCCGTCGGCCCCGTGGGGGCGCGAGGTCACACGCAGGCGCGCCGCCGCCCCGATCGAGGGCAGCGCCTCGCCGCGAAAGCCCAGCGTGTCGATCCGCACCAGGGTCTCGTCGCGCAATTTCGAGGTGCAATGCCGCTCCACCGCCAGCATCAGGTCGTCCGGCGTCATGCCGCACCCGTCATCGACGACTTCCAGCCGGTCGATCCCGCCCTGCTCCAGCAGCACCGCGATGCGGCGCGCTCCGGAATCGATGGCATTCTCGACCAGTTCCTTCAACGCCGCCGCCGGACGCTCGATGACCTCGCCGGCCGCGATGCGGTTGACGACCTGTTCCGACAGGCGCCGGATCACCGGGCGGGCAGGCAGGCTGGACGAGTCGGTCATGGGACCAGACTAGGGATTATCGCGCGCCGCATCCAGCAAGGCGCCGGGAAACACACGCTCCCCCGTCCGCCAGCGCCGCGCCGCGTCCGGCCCCTCCAGAAGAACGCGCGCCGCCGCGTGCAGGAAGACCGGCCCGGAATCGAGGTCCAGAGACTCTTCGATCGATTCGAGACGCTTTTCCAGGGCAAACAGAAAAATCATGAGCTGATGCGCGGCGTGCGCACCGTCGCCCTGGTATCCCAGGTCCTTCTCGCAATAATCGCCTTGCCTGCACAGCGCCAGGTCGAAACTGTAATAGCCACGGCACACCATCGGGCGGCTCTGATAGATCGCGCACGCGCCGTCGAACAGAAACGGGCAGAAAGAACTGCCCGAAACCAGCCTGTTCCTCAAAATCTCGAATTGGTCGGCGGAAAAGGTCCGGCGCGCCTCCGCCATCGCCAGAATGGCGAAGACCGGATTCACCTGGATCAGACTGTGGCAGCACGTATCGCATCCGGCCCGGCAGGCCAGGGCCTTCACCGGACCGAGACGCCGCAACGTCTCGGCAACCTCGTCGCAAAGGGCAAGCAGGTTTCGCGCAAGCCGCAGGATGTCGGCCTCGGTCGCGGCGGTACCGAGACCGGCCCTGAACGCGGCATCCGCCTCGGCCATCCTGTCCCGCATATGGGCAAGGGGCGATGCCGGTCGGGACGGGGCGCGATCATCGCTCATCGAGAGGTCCAATCCGCCTTACGCCGTACCGAATGCCGCCGCCGCGCCGCCGAAACCGTCCCGACAGGGCGGAGCAGGCAATCGCCGGGACCGGTCGCGGGCGGTTACGACCCGCCCTTCAAGGTCGGGGTGGCCCCCTGGGTCGGGCTGTTGCCCAGCGCGGCATTCCGGCGCAGGCGGCGATTTTCGGCCGCGCCGTCCACCACGCTGCCGGCGCCGCCGCCATGCCAGAACATCAACTGGTCGACGAAGCCCTGGCCGGCCTGGCCCAGCTCGCCCTGGTTGGACGCGCCCGCCGCGCTGCTGGCCTCGTTCACCAGCGCGGCCTGGCCCGTGCTGGCGGCGCCGCTGGCCCCCTGCAGCGCCACGTTCGGCGACAGCGTCTCCAGCGCCTGCAGGCGCGGGCTTTCATCCTGCGGGCGCGCGGCATCGCTGTGCGGCACCGCCAATGCCTCGGACGGCGGCATCGACAGCGGCGCGCGCGTCGTCACCGTATATTCGTCCGGCGAATCGCGTTCCAGGCCGAAGGCCCGGCTGACATCCGACCCGGAACATCCGGCCAGCAGGAATCCGCCCGCCATCAGCAGGACGAACGGAGCGAAACGAGCGACTGAAGACGTCATGATTGTGCCTCTTACCGTTCCTGCCCGTCTGCGGCAAGGACTCTGGTCAGGAACCCTGTTCGCCGCGTGATGCCTAGTGTCCTTTCGATCCCGAAATTCGCAAGCGAATTTCGGGATCGAAAGGACACTAGAATCAATATTTTAGTGGCCTGCTGATCCGAGAAATTCTCATAAGAATTTCTCGGGCAGGACACTAGCGCATCATCCGACCGGATGGACGCATCCGGTCGGATAAAGATGCTCGCCAAAACAACGAGCTAGAGCCATATCCGTGAACCAGTGTGAATGGATATGGCTCTAGCCGCGCCGGTCGGTCAGGCTGTCGAACAGCAGGACCGCGACCCCGCAATCGATCGCCGCGTCCGCCAGGTTGAAGACCGGCCAGGACCAGCCATAGGCATGGGCGTGGATGAAATCGACCACCGCGCCATAATGCAGCCGGTCGATCACGTTGCCGACCGCCCCGCCCATGATCGCCCCCAGCGCCGCGGCCACCCGGGGGCGGGTTGTCCGCGCCACCCACACCGCCAGCAGCGCCACGATCAGCAGCGAGACGATCGGGAACACCACCCGCCCCACCCCCGCCAGCCCGCCCAGCATGCCGAAGGTGATGGCGCGGTTCCACACCATCGTGAAATTCAGGACCGGCAGCAGCGGCACCGACCCGCGATCCGGCAGGTCGAATCCATGCAGGATCCAGTATTTGCTGCCCTGGTCCAGCAGCAGCACACCCGCGAACAGGGCCGCCCCGATCGCCCGGCACCGCCCGGCGCCGTCCGGCCGGACGGCCGGCGCGGACATCGCGGAGAAAGGATCGCCGGTCATGCGCCCTGCACGCCCCCGGCCGCCTCGACGACCGCGACGCAGCGCAGGCACAGTGCGGGATGGGCCTCATGGGTGCCGACCTCGTCCAGCACCTTCCAGCAGCGGGCGCATTTATGGCCGCTCGCGACCGAGACGCGCGGCACGCCATGGGCGCCCTTCACCGTGGCGCCCTCCTCCTCCGTGGCGCCCGTCTCCGCACCGTCGGCCAGATAGATCGACGCCGCGCCCGGCTCGACCGTCACCGAGGTCTGCGAGACGATGGCCAGTTCGCACCAGTCGATATCGGCGAAACGCGCGGCCTCCTCCTCCGACAGCGGCAGGTCCAGCGCGGCCTGCAGCGAGGACCCGATCACCCCGTCGCGCCGCGCGGCCTCGATCTCGGTCGTCACCATCCGGCGCACCGCGCGCAGCCTCGCCCAGCGATCCGCCAGGTCGGGGCGGATCCATTCCTCGGGCAGCACGGGGAACGCCTGCAGGTGTACGCTGTCCTCGTTACCGAATCGGGCGGTCCAGGCCTCTTCCGCCGTAAAGACCAGTACCGGCGCCAGCCAGGTCGTCAGGCAGCGATGCAGATGGTCCAGCACGGTGCGCGCGGCGCGGCGGCGCGGGCTGTCCGCCCCGTCGCAATAGATCGCGTCCTTGCGGACGTCGAAATAGAACGCCGACAGGTCGGTGGCGCAGAATCCATGCACCGCCGCATAGACGCCGACCCATTCATGGGTCCGCACCGCGCGGTCGATCTGCCCGCCCAGCTCGGTCAGGCGATGCAGCACCCATTGCTCCAGCTCGGGCATCTGCTCGTACGGCACGCGCTCGGCGTCGGCAAAGCCGTCCAGCGCCCCCAGCAGCCAGCGCAGCGTATTGCGCAGGCGGCGATACAGTTCGCCCTGCTGCTTGAGGATCTCGTTGCCGATGCGCAGATCCTCGTTGGTGTCGGAATTCATCACCCACAGGCGCAGGATGTCCGCGCCCAGCGAGTCGTTGACGTCCTGCGGGGCCACGACATTGCCCAGCGACTTAGACATCTTCCGCCCCTGCTCGTCCAGCACGAAGCCGTTGGTCACCAGCGCCCGATAGGGCGCGGTCCCCCGCGTGCCCACGCTTTCCAGCAGCGAGGACTGGAACCAGCCGCGATGCTGGTCCGACCCTTCCAGGTACAGATCCGCCGGGAAGGGCAGCCCGTCGCGCCCCAGCACGAAGCGATGGCTCGACCCGCTCTCGAACCAGACATCGACGATGTCGAAGACCTGCTCATATTCCTCGGGGTCGCGCCCCTCGCCCAGGAAGCGCGCGGCCGGCGCGCTGTACCACACATCCGCCCCCTCGGCGCGGAAGGCGTCGACGATGCGCTGCATGACCGCCGGGTCGCGCAGCACCTCGCCGGTGCGCTTTTCCACGAAGACGGCGATCGGCACGCCCCAGGCGCGCTGGCGGCTGATGCACCAGTCCGGCCGGTCGGCAACCATCGCGGTCAGGCGGTTGCGCGCCTGGGCCGGCACGAAGGTCACGTCCTCCAGGGCACGCAGGGCGCGGCCGCGCAGATGGCCCTCGCCATCCATGCGGATGAACCATTGCGGCGTGGCGCGATAGATCACCGGCGCGCGCGACCGCCAGGAATGCGGATAGGAATGAAGGATGGTCGAACGCGCCACCAGCCCCGCCGGGGCCGCGCCGGCCTCGCTGGCCCGCACCATCGCCGCCGACAGCGCGGTGCAGACCGGATCGGCGGCCTTGAAGACATGGATATCGGCAAACAGCGGCACCCAGGCGGCATAGCGCCCGTCATCCAGCACCAGTTCCGGGATTTCGATCCCGTTGGCCACCGACACGGCGAAATCCTCCTCGCCATGGGCGGGGGACATGTGGACCAGGCCGGTGCCCGCATCGGTGGTGACGAAATCCGCCGCCAGCAGCGGCACCTCGAAATCATAGCCCTCGCCGCGCAGCGGATGGGCGCACAGCGCGTCGGTCAGCGCCTCGCCCGGCAGGGTATAGAGGACATGATGCTCGGTGATGCCGGCGGCCGCGCAGAACCGCGCGATCAGGTCCTCGGCCACCAGCAGGCGCGCGCCGGGCTCCAGCGCGGCGCCGTCGGTCACGCCGTCGACCCGCAGCACGGCATAGGTGATGCCCGGCCCGAACGCGATGGCGCGATTGCCCGGGATCGTCCAGGGCGTGGTGGTCCAGATGACGGCCGACACGTCCTGCAGCGCGCGGGCCGGCGTCGGATCGTGGATGAAGGGAAAGGCGACATGGATCGTGGTGGATTCATGGTCGCGATATTCGATCTCGGCCTCGGCCAGGGCGGTCTTCTCGACCGGGCTCCACATCACCGGGCGCAGGCCGCGATACAGCAGCCCGTTCAGCAGGAAGCGGCCGATTTCCTCGACGATCGTCGCTTCCGAGGCGAAATCCATCGTGGCATAGCGCCGCTCCCATTCCGCCTGCACGCCCAGCCGGCGGAATTCGGCCGCCTGCACGTCCAGCCATTTCTGGGCATAGGCACGGCATTCGGCCCGGAATTGCAGGATCGGCACCGAATCCTTGTTCTTGCCCGCTTTGCGGTATTCCTCCTCGATCTTCCATTCGATCGGCAGGCCGTGGCAGTCCCAGCCCGGCACGTAATGCACCGCGAAGCCCGCCATGCGATGGGCGCGGTTGATCACGTCCTTCAGGATCTTGTTCAGCGCATGGCCGATATGCAGGTTGCCGTTCGCATAGGGCGGGCCGTCATGCAGCATGAAGGGCGGACGGCCCTCGGCCTGCGCGTGCAGCCGCCCGTCCAGGCCGCTCCGCGCCCAGTCCTCCAGAATCTCCGGCTCCCGCTTCGGCAGGCTGCCCCGCATGGGGAAGCTCGTTTTCGGCAGGAAGACCGTCTCCCGATAGAGATCCTGTGACTTTGGCTCGCTCATGACCCTGTATTTCTGGCTATCGTGATGCGGTACGGGGGCCGCGAAAGCCCCACCTTATGCGGAGCCCCACCCCCCGCGGTCAAGCGCCCCGCCATCCGGCGCGCCCCGTCAGGCGTCTGTGCGCGTTACGGCGCCGAATGCGCCCCCAGCCGCGCCAGGTCGGCCAGGTACAGCCGGGCGGTGGCGGCATCCTCGGCGATCTGCGCCTTCAGCGCGTCCAGCCCGGCGAAGCGCCGCTCCTCGCGCAGCAGCGTATGCAGCGCCACCGACAGGGTCTCGCCGTACAGGTCGCCCTCGAAATCCAGCAGATGGACCTCCAGCCGGCTTTCCTGGCCGTCGGCGATGGTCGGGCGGCGGCCGATATTGGCCACTCCGGGCCAGGACCGCCCGTCCGACAGCCGCACCGTCACCGCATAGACCCCGCGCGCCGGCTCCAGATGCCGCCCCAGCGGCACGTTGGCGGTCGGAAAGCCCAGCAGCCGCCCACGCTTGTCGCCATGCTGCACCACGCCGCGGATCGACCAGGGGCGGCCCAGCTCCTCGGCCGCGCGCTCGGGATAGCCGTCCTGCAGCAGCCGGCGGATCCGGGTCGAGGAAAACGGCCCCCCGGCATCCGACAAGGGCGGCACGACCGTCAGGCCAATGCCCAGCTCCTCGGCCCGGTCGGCCAGGAACGCCACATTGCCCCCCCGCCGGTGGCCGAAGGCGAAATCCGCGCCGCAGGCCACGTGCCGCAGCCCCAGCGCATCATGCAGCACGTCGGCGACGAAACGCTCGGCGCTCAGCGCGCTGAATTCAGTGTCGAACGGAATCTCGAACACCTGCCGCACACCCAGCGCCGACAGCGCGGCCAGCCTTTCCTCGGACAGGGTCAGGCGAAAGGGCGGGTCCTGCGGCCGGAACAATTCGCGCGGATGCTGCTCGAACGTCACCACCGCCAGGCCCAGGTCGGGACGGGCGGAATGCAGCGTATGCAGCAGGTGCGCATGCCCCATATGCACGCCGTCGAAATTGCCCAGCGCCGCGGCCATGCCCCGCATTTCGACCGGGACATGGCGCCAGCCGGTATGCAGGTGCGTCCTCATGCGGCCCGCCTCAGGCCGAATTGCCGCGCGGCCTCGTCCAGGGTCGCCGCCCGGGCGTGAACGGCGCCGGCCACGGTGCCGTCCTCGGGCCGGACCAGTTGGCAGGTCCGCAGCCCGGCCTCGGCAGCCGCGTCCAGCTCGGCCACGATATCGGACAGGAACAGCGTGCGCCCCGGCGCCCAGCCGGCGCGGGCCAGGATCGCCCGATAGGACGCGGCGTCGCGCTTGCCGCCCATGCTCAGGTCATAGAACCCGTCGAACAGCCCGGTCACGTCGCCCTCGGTCGTGTGGCCATAGATCAGGCGCTGCGCAGCCTCCGAGCCCGAGGAATAGACCGCCAGCCGCAGCCCGGCCGCATGCCAGCACCGCAGCGCCGGCAGCACGTCGGGATACAACGCCGCCCGCAGCACCCCGGTGCGATAGCCCTCGGCCCAAGCCAGCCCCTGCAGCGCCTTCAGCGGGCCGATCTTCTCGTCGCGGTCCATCCAGGCATTCAACTGCGCCAGCGGCGCCACGCCGGGGGCCAGGCCGGCGATCTCGGCCAGCGCCGCCCGCACCGCGGGATCGGCGGCCCGCTCGGCCAGCAGGCCCGGCATCGCCGCGCGCGCATAGGGAAACAGCACCTGGTGCACGAACGAAACCGGGATGGTCGTGCCCTCGATGTCCAGCAGCACCGCCTCGATCGCGTCCGCCGCGTCCGTCCCAAGCATCGGCCGCAACCCCTCAGGTCACCGGAAAGCGCGTGGCGATGTCGTCGCCGGTATAATGCGCGATCCAGCCCGTCGTATCGGTAAACACCCGCAGCGCCACCACATCGGGCTCCAGCCCGGCATCGAACCAATGCGGAATGCCCTCGGGGACCGAGATCAGGTCACCCGCCACGCAGCGCACGTCATAGATCTTGTCCGCGACATGCAGCACGAAATTGCCCCAGCCATGGACGAAGAACCGCACCTCGTCCTCGCTGTGGGTGTGTTCCGACAGGAACTTGTCGCGCAGGGCGGGCAGGTTGGGGGTCGCGGCATTGATGCGCACCACGTCGGCCGACCCCGCGCCGGTCTCGCCCATCAGCATGTCCAGATAGGGCCGATAGGCTTCCAGCACCGCTTCGGGCGCGGCGTCGCGCGGCGGCACCACCGGGCTGTCCCAGCGCTCGAAGCGCACGCCGATCGCGCCCAGCGCCTCGGCGATGCGGGGCGCATCCTCGGTGCGCAGCAGCGGCGAATCGGGATCGTCGTCACGATAGACCGTCAGGCGGCTCATGGGGCGAGCTTCCTTCTTTCCAGTTCGCAGGCCAGCAGGAATTCCAGCCCTTCCAGCCGCGCCAGCGCGACGTCCATCGTCCGGCCCCAGACATAGACGCCATGGCCGCGAATGACATAGCCGGCCGGCATGGCGCCCAGATGCGGCGCCACCACGCGGGACAGGCGGGCAATATCCTGGTCGTTGTCGAAGACGGGCACGCGCACGGTCGTGTCGTGGGTGTCCTGCCCCGCGAACACTTTCAGCACCTCGTACCCCGTCAGCAGGATGGCCTCGCCCGGCAGCATCGACAGCACGGTCGCTGCCACCGAATGGCCGTGCAGCACCGCGCCGATCTCTTCGGCGCGCCCCTCGGGAGAATACGCATCGGAATGGGCATAAAGCTGGCAATGCAGCAGCGTCTCGGCGCTGGGCCGGTCGCCCGCCCGCACCGCCTGCCCGTCCAGCGTGACCGCGATCACGCCGTCTTCCGCCAGATGCCCCTTATGGCCGCCGGAACGGGTAATGGCGATCCGCCCGTCGGGCAGGCGCCGGCTGATATTGCCGGCGGTCGCCGGCACCCAGCCGAAGCGGTCCATCCGTCGCCCGGCCGCGATGATGTCCTGCACCGCGCCGGCCCACGGGTCGGGCATTGTCACGTGATCCATGGTCGCGTCTGGCTCTCGTCTCGTCCTTGTCAGGCCCTCTCGCAGGCCCCGCCACGCGTCACGGCGTGCCGGAGGAATGCCCGCTGCCCGAGAAGCTGGCGTCGCGCTGCGCGCCGGCGGCGGGATTCGGCGGGGCGATATGGCCCGTCGGCCCTGCGGCGGCGCCTTCGGCGGGCTCGTCCTCGGCCATGTTCTTCTTGAACGATTTCATGCCGCGCGCAACGTCGCCCATCAGCGTGCTGATCTTGTTGCCGCCGCCAAACAGGACCAGCACGACCGCCAGCACGATCAGCCAGTGCCAGATGCTCAAGCTACCCATTACACATCCCCGTTTCCGCGCCGCGACGCTGAAGTGCCCTTGAATTCCAAATTCCGGACCGTCCGCTTTTTGGAGCGGCATACCCGAAACGCTCCATCACATGGCCCCGCCGGGCGCGTCATGCAAGCGGCCTCTTACCCCCGCGCCGCTCAGGCATCCGGTGACGGACGCTCCGGCAGGTCGCGCGAGATGAAGCCGTATGTCGGATAGACGCTTTTGCCCATGCTGTGAACCGGCTGCCACCAGACCCGCACGGCGGACCAGTCATTGCGGCGCGACACGTCGACCACCGGCACCCCGTGATCGATCCGTCCGGGCACCCAGTTGGCCTGGTCCACCAGGATCGCCCGCGTCCCCTCGACCTGCCGCACCACCGAGACATGTCCGTCCGGCAAGCGCCCGGTGGCGCGGAACACCAGCACCGCGCCCGGGCTCGGCATGCTGGAATGGGCATAGCGCCCGGCCGATTGCCGCCACCACCCGGCCGCCGCCCCCTGCAACTGCAACCCGGTGACCGACCGGGCATAGGGCGCGCATTGCAGCCGCCCGTTCCAGCCCCCGCCCCCGCACGCCGCCAGCGGCACGGCCGAGACCAGCGCCAGCCAGCGCGCCCCGGCCCATGCCGGCCACGATGCCGCAAGGCGCCCCGTCACGCCGATTTCATCCGGATGATCCGGTCCTCGGCTTCCGCCGGGTCCATGTCCAGCGCCGCCTCGGCCACCGCGCGGCCGAAACCCGCGCGCGCCATCGCCTCCAGCACCAGCCGCCGGCGCCGCACCGCGGCTTCGGCCGCCTGCCCCGACTCCGCCTCGCCAGCCGGCTCCGCGTCGCAGGGCGGCGCGAACGGGCCGGCGCGGCGACGGCGGGCAAAGACCAGGGCGGCGGCCAGTTCGGTATCCCGCCCCTCGCCGCTCCGCGCACCCAGCGCATCGTCCAGCACGGTTTCGGCCAGGTCCCCCGCCACCCCCCGGGCCGCCAGATGGGCCTCCACGGCGCGGCGCGACCGGCCGGTACGGGTCAGCGACCGCGCCCGGGATTGGGCGAAGGCCGCATCGTCCACCGCTCCCAGATCGGCCATGTCGCGCACCACCGGGGCGATGTCGTCCAACGCCCGGGCCAGTTGCGCCGCGACATCCTCGGACGGCAGGCCGGCGGAAGCCGCGCGGCGGCCCCAGCGCTGGACCTGCCGTTCCAGCACCTGCCGCAACCCCGCGCTCGTGGTGCCGAAACGCGCCAGATGGGCCAGCGCCGCCGCGCGCAGCGCGGCGCGATCGGGCGCGGGCGCGACCGGCCGCGCCCGGTCGCGCGCGGTCTCTCGCCATGCGGTGCGCTCCGTCATGGCGGAGATGATGGCACAGAATGTCCGAATGGCGACAGGGGGTGGACGCGCGGATGAAGCAAGCCGCGTCAGGTCGGCTGGCCGAAGGCCCGCAGCCGCAGCCGCTCGGCATGGGCATGGCCGCCCTCGATCATCGGATCCAGCGCCATCGCGTGCTGCCACGCGCGATAGGCCGCCTGCCAGTCGCCGCGCTGCTCCTCGACCACCGACAGCACCTGCCAGGCCACGCCATCATTCGGGTCATGCTGCAGCGCGCTGCCAAGATCGGCGATCGCGCCGTCCAGGTCACGGGCCGCCAGCCGGGCCTGCGCCCGGTCGCGCCACAGGATTCCAACCTCGGGCTGCAGCACCAGGGCATCGTCCAGGTCCTCGACCGCATCCACCGGCTTGCCAGCCGCCAGATGCCCCTGGGCCCGCCGCAGCAGCAGCCGCGTGGTCGGCGACAGCGGCCGCAGCCGCACCTGCTCGATCCGCACTTCCAGTTCGGCGGCAAGGGCGCGCGTGTTCGCACGAGCCAGTTCGGCCACCAGCAGCGCCAGGTCCACCTGCCCGGGAACGGCCTTCCCCGGAACCGCCTGGCCCGGAGAAACCTGGCCGGGGGAAACCCGATCAGGAGAAACCTGGCCGGAACCCGCCTTCCCGGCGGGCGGGGTCATCACCGGGGCCTTCTGCCCGGCCGGCGGAGCCGCGGCCCGCGACGGGCACAGGCCCGCTCCCAGCGACAAGGCCAGGACACAGGCGGCGGGCAGGCGCAAACACATACGCCCGCGTCCCCGACCGGTCATTCGGCCAGGAACGCGGGCATGCGCGTCGTGCAAGAGAAACCGTACGGCCAAGGCCGTCCGGACAATCAGCCCTGGCGGGCCTTCATGCGCGGATTCTTCTTGTTGATGACGTAGACCTTGCCATGACGACGGACGACACGGCAGTCCTTGTCACGCACCTTGGCCGACTTCAGGCTGTTTCTGATCTTCATGACCTGATCCTCATTGGCGGCTTGACACCGCGAAGACGCGCCGAATACCGGCCCGGATGCACAGAGTCAACCGCGCAGTCCCGAAAAATCCCGACTTTCCCGCCCTTCCGGGCCATTTTTCGCCCCTTGCGCCTTCCCCTCCGGCGGACGGATATGCGGGGCCAGCAGACGGAAATCGGCGGCGCGCGGCGAACGCGGACGCCAGGCCAGGCCGATGGTGCGCCAGGCCTGGCAGCCCGTGACCGGCCGCACCACGACCGGCAGGTCGCGCAATATGCCCGATTCCACCGCCAGGCGCGGCAGCAGCGCGATCCCCAGCCCGTCCGCCACCATGTCGATCAGGGTATGGAGCGAGGTCACGACGAACTCCTCCTCGCCCTCGGTCGTCGTCCAGCCCCGCTCCTGGCGGCACAGCGCCAGCGTCTGGTCGCGCAGGCAATGCCCGTCCTCCAGCAGCACCATGCGCTCGGCGGCGATCCGTGCGACCGGAATCGACTCGCACTGCGCCAGGGCATGGCCGGCCGGCAGCACCAGCATGAATTCGTCGCGCCACAGCGGGAACGTCTCCGCCCCCTCGCAGGGACAGGGCATGGCCAGCAGCGCCAGGTCCAGCCGGCCCAGCGCCAGCTTGTCCAGCACGTTGCCGGTCACGTCCTCGTTCACCGACACGCGGATCTGCGGAAACTGCCGGCGCAGGCGCGCGACCAGGCCGGGCACCACGAACGGGCCGATGGTCGGAATCACCCCGATACGCAGCAGCCCGCTCATCGGCGCGCGCGAGGCATCGGCCACGTCCTGCACCGCCTGCAGCGAATCCAGCGCGAAGCGCGCCCGGGCCGCCACCTCGTCGCCGATCGGGGTGAACACCACCCGCTTGCCGACATTGCGGTCCAGCAACTGGACGTCCAGTTGCCGTTCCAGCGCCAGAATCCCCGCCGACAGGGTCGATTGCGTGACCGCGCAGGCCTGGGCTGCCCGTCCGAAATGGCGCAATTCGGCGAGAGTAATAAGGTAGCGGAGTTGCTGGGCCGAGGGCAGTGGTGTCATCGATCCCTTCGATCATCCGGATATAAATTATTCATTGGCATGATATCGCCTTCGGCGCTTATAGAATAGCCCACACGGCGCGGACCGCATTGCGGCGCCACGCCAGGACCATTGATGCAAGGAGCATGCTGATGCTGACGATCGGTGACAAATTCCCCGCATTCGACCTGACCTCCGTCGCCGGTGGCGCCGCGGGCCTGACCGGCGAATTCGTGCAGATCTCGGACAAGACCGACGAAGGCAAGTGGAAGCTGGTCTTCTTCTGGCCGAAGGACTTCACCTTCGTCTGCCCGACCGAAATCGTGGCGTTCGGCAAGATGGCCGGCGAGTTCAAGGACCGCGACACCGTGGTGTACGGCGTGTCGATCGACAGCGAGTTCGTGCACCTGAACTGGCGCCTGCACCACGAGGACCTGAAGCACCTGCAGATCCCGATGCTGGCCGACATCAAGCGTGAACTGTCCGACGCCTGCGGCGTGCTGTCGGGCGATGCCGGCGTGGCCTATCGCGCGACCTTCCTGGTCGATCCGGACAACATCATCCGCCATGTCAGCGTCAACGACCTCTCGGTCGGCCGCAACCCGCAGGAAATCCTGCGCATCCTCGACGCGCTGCAGAGCGACGAGCTGTGCCCCTGCAACTGGAAGCAGGGCGAAGCCTTCCTCAAGGTCTGATCACCTTGGCCGGTCCGGCCCCCGGGCCGGACCGGATTCCGCCGGCGCCCGCCGGCGGGGGCATGGCCCGCACCCACGCCCCATCCGGCACGGCCGGACATATCCATCCTTTCCGAATCCCCTCCATCCGCGTCGCAACGTGACGGGCCGGCCGGCCGGTCGCGAACCGCGCCGCACAGCAACAGGGCCCTGGCCATGTCGATCGACTCGCTCAAGGAACGCCTTCCCGACTACGCGAAGGATCTCAAGCTCAATCTCAGCTCGCTGGCGAACGACATCACGCTCACCCCGCAGCAGCGGGCCGGCACTTTCGTGGCGTCGGCGCTCGCCGCGCGCAACGCGGACGTGACGCGCGCCATCGTCGCCGAATACGAATCCGTCCTGACGCCCGAGGCCCTGACCGCCGCCAAGGCCGCCGCGGCGATCATGGGCATGAACAATATCTATTACCGCTTCGTCCACATGGTGGGCGGCGACTACGCCCAGATGCCGGCCCGGCTGCGGATGAACGTGATCGGCCGCCCGGGGGTCGAGAAGCTGGATTTCGAACTCTGGTCGCTGGCCGTCTCGGCGATCAATGGCTGCGGCATGTGCGTCGAAAGCCATGAAAAAATGGTCCGTGACGCCGGACTGACCACCGAACAGGTCCAGACCGCGGTCCGCATCGCCGCGACCGTGCATGCCGTGGCCGCCACCCTGGACGGCGCGGCGGCGCTGGGCGACGCGGGCGCCGCCTGAAAGCCCACCTGTTTCCCGCTTCCGGCGGCGCGAATCATCGCGCCGTCATTTTTTCCGGCGGAACCTGTTGCCAGAATCGCCCGCCTTTGTTAATTCGCCCTCCACGAACGGATGCGGGGCCGGAAACCCCGCGCCGCTGCGGGTGTAGCTCAGTTGGTTAGAGCGCCGGCCTGTCACGCCGGAGGTCGCGGGTTCGAGCCCCGTCACTCGCGCCATTCCCCGAAAATCCTGAAAATATCGTCCCGGAAATCGCCGGAGGTTGCTTCGACAGCCCCGAGCCTGACCGGACATGTGGGCTAGAGCAGATCCCATTCAAACGGAATCGTTTGAATGGGTGAAGATGCTCGATAAAATAACGACATAGAGCATTTCCACTGAACCGGTGTTCAGTGGAAATGCTCTAGTGAGCGAGAGCGGCCCGACAGGGCCGCGCCCGGCGTGTGTTTCCGAGCACCGGAGCGGAGCGGCCTGGATGGCCGCGAGCACCGGAGCACAGGAAACGCGCGCAGGATCGCCTCCAGCGCGCATGTCCGGTCAGGCTCGGCCCAGATAAGCTGGCAGCACTGTGCCCGGCGGCCCATCCATGCGGATCCGCCCCTGGTCCATCCACAGCACCCGCGTGCACCAGGTCGCCAGGATCTCCGCCTGATGGGTCGAGACCACCAGGATATCCGCCTCTTCGATCATCCGTTCCAGGCGCGACTGCGCCCGGCTCAGAAAGGCCGCGTCGCCCGCCAGGAACCACTCATCCATCAGCAGCACCTGCGGCCGGCCGGCGGTGGCCAGGCCGAAGGCCAGGCGGATCTGCATGCCCGAACTGTACGAACGCAGCGGCAGGTCCAGGAACGGCCCCAGCTCGGCGAAGGCCGAGACGTCCTGCTCCACCCCGGCGATGGCGGCGGAATCCAGCCCCGAATACAGGCCGCGCAGGCGGATATTCTCCCGCCCCGTCAGTTCCGCGACCATGCCCAGATTCGTATCCAGCAGCGCGCCGATCCGCCCGCGCACGCTCACGCGCCCGCCCACCGGCTCATAGATCCCCGCCAGCGCGCGCAGCAGCGTGGTCTTGCCCGCGCCGTTCCGGCCGATCAGCCCCAGCCGCTCGCCGGGCCGCACCGAAAAGCTCAGTCCGTTGAGCGCGCGCACCACCACGCGGTCGCGCGCATCATGGCCCAGGCGCCCCGACATGGCGCGCCCCATCCGCTTGCGCAGGCTGGCGGCATTGCCGTGATACAGGGGAAAGGCGATCTGCAGATCGCTGACATCGATTCCGGCCATGGCGTCAGACCCAGTATGCCAGCCGCGACCGCAGGCGCGCGAACAGCAGCAGCATGCCCACCCACAGCAGCACGCTGTACGCCAGCGCCGCCACCCAGGACGACAGCGCCGCCGGCGCGCCCAGCAGCGGGGCACGGATGATGTCCAGCAGCGCATAGAACGGATTGAACAGCAGGAAACGCGGATCGACCGTCACCAGCCGCGCCTCCCACAACACGGGGGTCACGAAGAAGGCGATCGTCATCAGGCTCGACACGATGGGCGGGATATCCCGAAAGCGCGTCCCCACCACCCCCAGCAGCAGCGACAGCGCCAGGCTGTCGATCCCCCACAGCGCCACGGCCGGCAGCGCGCCCCCCAGGTGGGCCGGCACCACGCCGCACAGCGCGAAGACCACCACGATGACGATCACGTTATGCAGCAGGATCAGACTGTTGCGCACCAGCGCCCGCAGCGCGTGCAGCGTAAAGGGCAGGCGCGCGGCCTGGATCAGCCCGGCGGCACCGGTAAAGATCGTCGCCCCGTCATTGGCGACCCCGCTGACGAACCCCCACAGCACCAGCGACACCGCCAGGAACGGCACATAGGTGCGCATGTCCATGTGAAACAGCAGGCCATAGATCGGGCCCATGGCCGCGACCATCACGGCGGTGGAGAAGGTCAGCCACAACGGGCCGAGCAGCGAACCGCGATAGCGCAGCTTGATATCCACCCAGCCCAGCGCCCAGCCCAGCCGCCACATCGCCAGGCCCCGCCCGATATCGGCCAGCGCCTGTGTCAGATAGCCGATCCCGGATTCGGGCATCAGGTCCAGCACGCAGTCCGCGCCCGATCCGTTCGTTCCGGGGCTTCCGCCGGTCTCCGCCATCGCTGCTCCTTACCGCCCCTGCTCCGTGCGTGCCCTGGAGGCTGCTTCAGAAGCCCTGGGCATCAGAAGCCCTGAGCATCAGAAGCCCTGGGCATCGGAGCACAGAAAACGCGCGTCGGATCGCCGGTCGCAGGGCTTCTGAAGCAGCCTCTTAGACAAGGCGCCGGACGGCCGCAAGGCGCGCCCTACCGGGCGCCGCGCGCCGCGCCGTCATAGGTCACGCGATAGATCGCCCCGGCCAGGTCGTCGCTGACCAGCACGCTGCCATCCGCCAGGGGCTGCACATCCACCGGACGCCCCCAGGGGATCTGGTCCTGCTGGAACCCGTCGAGCAGCGGCGCATAGGACGCCACCCGTCCATCGGCGCCGAAACGCACCGTCATGACGCGATAACCCGCCAGCCGGCTGCGGTCCCACGACCCGTGCTCGGCGATCAGCAGCGCGCCCCGGTATTCGTGCGGAAACATCGCCCCGTCATAGAAGCGCAGGCCCAGCGCCGCGACATGCGCCCCCAGCTTCAGTACCGGCGGCGTGAATTCGGCGCAGCCATGCAGCCGGCCGAAGACCGGATCCGGCACGTCGCCCTGATGGCAATAGGGATAACCGAACGATTCCCCGGCATGGTCCAGCCGGTTCAGCTTGTCGCTGGGTACATCGTCCCCCATCAGGTCGCGCCCGTTATCGGTGAACCACAACACGAAACGGCCCGGCTGTCCCAGGCTCTGCCCAAGGTCGTGCCCAGGGTCGTGCCAAGTCAGGCCGACGCTGTTGCGGATACCCCAGGCCACATCCTCGCGCCCCGTGCCGTCGGGATTCATCCGCATCAGCTTGCCGAACCGGTGCCCGACATCGCAGATATTGCACGGTGCCCCGATCGGCACGTACAGCTTGCCGTCCGGGCCGAAGGCGATGAATTTCCAGCCATGGTCGCCCGCCCGCCAGGGCAGGCCGGACACCGCCACCACCGGCGCGGGCGGATCGTCCAGCCGGTCCTCGATCCCGCGCAGCACCAGGATGTCGCGCGGTTCGGACACGTACAGGTCGCCATCGCGAAAGGCGACGCCCACCGGCATGGTCAGGCCGCGCGCCACCACCCGCACCCGTCCGGCCCGGCCGCCCGGCAGCAGCGGCACGGCATAGACGGCCCCGGCGGACATCGACCCGACGAACAGGGTGCCCTGCGCCCCGATCGCCATTTCCCGCGCCGAAGGCACCCGGTCGGTCAGCACCGCGACATGAAAGCCCGGCGGCAGGCGCAGCCTGTCGACCGGCGGCGCCGCCCGCGCCGCGGCCGGCATCATGGACAGAAGCAGGGCCGACAGACAAAGGGCCGACAAAAAAAGCGCAGGCGGAAAAAAGGCTCGCCGAAGAACGGCCGGCGGCCGCAACACGCGCCCCATGGTTCAGATATCCCGGGGCGGGGCACCGGCCAGCGCGCGCGCCAGCGCCTCGGCCCCCTGCGAGACAAGGTCCCATGTGGTCTCGAAATCCCGGATCCGTCCGTAATACGGGTCGGGCACCGGCCGGCCGGCATGGCCCGGCACATGATCCAGCAGCAGCGACAGATGCGCCGTGGCGTCGGGCGGACGGCGCGCGCGCAAGGTCCGCAGATTGTCGTGATCCAGCGCCAGGATGTGGGTGAAGCGGCGGAAATCCTCCACGGTCACCGCCCGGGCGCGATAGCCGGAAATATCGATCCCGGCCTGGCGGGCCACCGCCTGCGCCCGCCGGTCGGGCGGATCGCCCGCGTGCCAGTCGCCGGTGCCGGCCGAATCGATCCGGACATCCAGCCCATGCCGCGCGGCCGCCGCGCGAAACGCCGCCTCGGCCAGGGGCGAGCGGCAGATATTGCCCATACAGACGAACAGCACGGCAGGACGGGAGACCATTGCGCGCTACGCTCCTTTCGGCGGACGATTTCGGCGGCAGGCGGCGGCGCCGATGATGGCCGGGACGGCCCGCGCTGTCGAGCCGACCCGTCGTCAGGCGCCCGCGCGCGAACGCTCCCCCGAACGCAGACGCGACAGCGCGTCGGCCACGCGCCCCTGCAGGATCTTGGCCGATACCCCGATCGGCCATGCGCCGTGGCATGCGATCGGGCGCAACGCGCCGGGCGGCAGCAGCATCTCCTCGGCCGCCGCCGCCAGCGCGCGGCGGGCGATCTCGCGCCCCAGCAGGGTCGCCATGGCGATGCCGCGCCCGTTATAGCCCACGCAGGCCAGAATGCCCGGCAGGGGTTCGTGCCAATGCGGATAATGGTCCAGGGTCACCGCCACCCGGCCGTTCCACCCATGGGTCCATGCCACATCGCTCAGGAACGGCCACAGCCGCAGCGCATGGCGCTTCAGGAACGGAAACGCATCGGGGCCGCTCCGCTCGCCGCACTGCGAACGGCCGCCGATCAGCAGCCGCCCGGCATCGTCGATCCGGTAATAGGTGGTGATCTCGCCCAGCTCGTACAGCACTTCCCGCGCCGCCAGGATGCGCGCGCGCGCGGCCTCCGGCAGCGGCGCGGTGGCCAGGATCGCGCTGGACACCGGCACCACCGACCGGCGCAAACGATCCCACAAGCCATCGGCATAGCCGTTGGTGGCGAAGACGACCCGCTCGGCCCGCACCGAACCGTCCCGCGTGCCGACATGCCAGCATCCCCCGATGCGGCGCACCGACAGGGCCCGGGTGCCGCCATAGATCCCCGCCCCCCGGCGCATCGCCGCCTCGGCCAGGCCGCGCGCATAGCCCAGCGGGTTGACCTGCCCGCCGCGCGCATCCAGCAGGCCCGCCCGGTAATGGGTGGCGCCGGTGCGCGCGGCGATCTCCGCCCGATCCAGCCAGACAACCGGACCGCCCCGCGCCCGGCACTCCTCGGCCAGTTGCCGCAAGGCGGGCACCTGGTCGTCGGCCGTGGCCGCGCGCAGCGTCCCGCCGCGCGCCGGCGCGCAATCGATCGCATGACGCGCGATCAGCTCGAACACCAGGTCGGGCGCATTCCATGCCGCCCGCGCCAGCCGGCCGCCACGTTCGGGGCCGAAATCGCGTTCGACCTGCGACGGCGGCGGTTTCAGTCCGGGATTGACCTGCCCGCCATTGCGGCCCGACGCCCCCCAGCCGGGGACATTGGCCTCCAGCACCGCCACGTCATGCCCGGCCTCGGCCAGATGCAGCGCCGCCGACAGCGCGGTGATCCCGCCGCCGATCAGCACGGTGCCGACCGCGATATCGGCGGCCAGCGCCGGGGTCGGCGCCGCCGCACGGGCGGTCTCGGCATACAGGCTGGCCGGCAGGGGGCGCCCCGCCCCGGCCGTCACGCCATTCCCCGACATCACGCCACGCTCAGCCCTGGGACTGCCCCTGCGCAGCGGGGCCGGCGGCGGAAAGGGCGGCCGGCACGACCGGCGGCCAGAAAGCCTGCGCGATCTCGTTCTGCACAAGCTGCAGTTCGCGCTGCACCCAGTCCAGAAATTCGTGCAGCCCGCGCAGGATGATGTCCTTGATCGTCTGCTCGGCCAGCGTGGCGCGCAGCTCCTCGACCCGCTCGGCCACCGCATAGCCGTTCTTCAGCCCGTAATCGGTCCGCAGATGGCCGATCGCCCAGTGCAGTTGCCGCAGGCTGGTCGAAAGCGAACGGGGAAATCCGTCATTCTTCAGCAGGAACCCCGCGACATTGGCCGGCGTCATGTCCCCGGGCAGCAGGGTGCGGCGAAAGGCGTGATAGGCGGCGGCCGAGCGCAGCACCGCGGCCCATTGGCCGAGATCCAGCTCCGACCCCACGCCGGCGACGCTGGGCAGCAAGGTATGATATTTGATGTCGATCAGCCGCGTGATCTGGTCGCCGCGCTCCAGGTTGCGGCCGATCAGATAAAACAGCCAGGCCTGGTCGCGATAGAACGTGCCCTCGGTAATCCCGTGATGGGTCTGGCAATCCTGCTTCAGCCGAGCGCAGAGGCTGGAAAGATTGGCCGAGCGGATGTCGCTGGCGCCCAGCCCGCGAATCCAGTTGGTGAACACGTTCAGTTGCGTCCACATCTCCGTCGAGATCAGCGGCCGCAGCGACCGGGCATTCTCCCGCGCCGCATGGGCGATCGAAACGATGGAGTTCGGATTCTCACGGTCGGTGACATAGAATCCGACGACGTTCTCCTCCGACGCCGTGTCGTGGCGGGCGAAAAACCGCTCCTCGTCCGCGTTGATCTGGATGATCGACAGCCAGCCGCTGACCGTGCTGCGCGTGCGCACGAAGGTTTCCGTCACGTCGATCAGGCGGGCCAGGTTCTCGATCCGCTCCATGTAGCGCGCCAGCCAGATCGTGCATTCGGCATAGCGCGAGAGCAGGTTGGGCATCGCGCCGCCCGGCGACGCATCGACGATGATTTGGCTCATGACGCCAGCACCCACGTATCCTTCGACCCGCCGCCCTGCGAGGAATTGACCACCAGCGACCCCTTGCGCAGCGCCACCCGCGACAGTCCGCCCGGCAGCACCCAGGTCGAACGCCCCGTCACGGCGAAGGGGCGCAGATCGACGTGCCGCGCCTCGACGCCCGCCTCGCACAGCGTCGGACAGACCGACAGGTCGATCACCGGCTGGCTGATATAGTTCGATGGATCGGCGATCAGCTTGGCGCGGAATTCCTCGATCTCCAGCGCGCTGGCATGCGGACCGATGATCAGCCCATAGCCGCCGGATTCACCCACCGGCTTGACGACCAGCCGCTCCAGGTTGGCCAGCGTATAGGCCAGCCCGTCCGCCTCGGCGCAGATATGGGTCTCGACATTCGACAGGATCGGCTCTTCCGACAGGTAATAGCGGATGATGCGCGGCATGTAGGCATAGACCGCCTTGTCGTCCGCGACCCCGGTGCCCACCGCGTTGGCGATGGTGACGTTGCCGCGGCGATAGGCGTCGATCAGCCCAGGCACGCCCAGCATGCTGTCGGGATTGAAGACCGCGGGATCCAGAAAATCGTCGTTCAGGCGGCGATAGATCGAATGGACCGGCCGCAGCCCGGCGACCGTGCGCATGAAGACGCGGCCGTCCTCGACCACCAGGTCGCGCCCCTCGACCAGCGGCACGCCCATCTCGCGCGCCAGGAAGACATGCTCGAAATAGGCCGAATTATAGATGC
The DNA here is from genome assembly GCF_035199985.1 of Nguyenibacter sp. L1. Classification (GTDB taxonomy): domain Bacteria; phylum Pseudomonadota; class Alphaproteobacteria; order Acetobacterales; family Acetobacteraceae; genus Gluconacetobacter; species Gluconacetobacter vanlangensis. Next base: position 3,242,986 of record NZ_CP127015.1, on the reverse strand, counting down.
CCGGCGACAGCAGTACCACCTGCGGGGCATCCACGCCCTGGGGCGCCACCTCGGCCAGCGCCTGGCGCAGCCGCGGCCCGTACTCGTCGACCGGCATCAGGTCCAGCCCGCTGGCCAGGTCCGGCATGCTGCGCAGCATCATGTGGCGGTTTTCGATGACGTAGGACACGCCCGACGGCGTACGGGCATTGTCCTCCAGCACCAGGAACCGTCCCGCCCCGTCCCGCACCAGGTCGGTGCCGTTGATATGGACATAGACGCCGCCCGGAACGTCCAGCCCCTCCATTTCCGGCCGGTAATTGGCATTGCCCAGCACCAGTTCGGCCGGGATGATCCCGTCGCGCAGGATCCGGCGCTCGTGATAGATGTCCCACAGGAAATGATTGATCGCCGCGACCCGCTGCCGCACCCCGCGATCCACATGGTCCCACTCGGCCGCGGTCAGCACCCGCGGAATCAGGTCGAAGGGCAGGATCCGGTCGATGGCGTCCCGGTCGGAATAGACGGTAAAGGTGATGCCCAGGTTATACAGGTCGGCCTCGGCCGCCAGGGCCCGCTGGCGCAGTTCGCCCAGGCCGAAATGCGCCAGCCTCTCGCGGATCACCGCCACGCCGCCAAGGGGGCCGCCCAAGGGGCTGTCAGGGGGGGGGCCGTCAGGGGGGGTGTCCCGGCGGTTCATCAATTCGCAGAAAAATTCCGGCGTGTCGTAGGAAACGAACAGGCCCGCCCCCGGCTGCGCGTTGCGCTCTGTCAGGTCGCTCATTGTCCCGTGCTCTCCCCGGCATGAGGGGAGATCAGGCGCGAAGGATTCATGTCCACCCACCTGCTGGTCCGATTTCCAGACAGCCAAGCAAGAAAACGGGCCGCCGCCAAGGGCCAATCGGCACGCTCTCGACAGTGCGATCATTTCGGAGCCGGATGCTGTGAATTTTGGGTATTTCCCCTGTTCGCGGGCGGCCGAGCTGGTCTACCGTCACCGGACCGGAACAGGTCCGTCCGGAAGATCACTGACCAAGGTCGATGCATGACCCTGCATGTCGCGCTGACACATCGCACCCGCTACAGCTACGACCGTCCGGTCTCGCTGGGACCGCAGACCATCCGGCTCCGCCCGGCGTCCCATGCCCGAACACCCGTCCTGTCCTACGCGCTGCGGATCGAGCCGAAACCGCATTTCATCAACTGGATGCAGGATCCTTCGGGCAACTACCAGGCGCGGGTCGTCTTCCCCGAGCGGATCACCCATTTCGACGTCGCGGTCGATCTGGTCGCCGACATGGCGACGATCAACCCGTTCGATTTCTTCCTCGAGCCCCAGGCCGAACAATGGCCCTTCGCCTATGACCCCGTGCTGGCCGGGGAACTGGCGCCGTACCGGGTCCGCGAGACGCCGGGACCCCTGCTCGCGACCCTGCTGGACGGGATCGACCGCACGCCCCGGCACACCGTCGACATGCTGGTCGCGCTGAACCAGCAGATCCAGCAGCGCATCGCCTATGTCGTGCGGATGGAACCGGGTGTCTGGACGCCCGAGGAAACGCTGGAACGCGCCTGCGGCTCCTGCCGCGACAGCGCCTGGCTGCTGGTACAGATCCTGCGCCACCTGGGCTTCGCCGCCCGATTCGTCTCGGGCTATCTGATCCAGCTCGTGGCGGACCAGAAGCCCGTGACCGGCCCCGAGGGCCCCAGCGCGGATTTCACCGACCTCCATGCCTGGGCCGAGGTCTATCTTCCCGGCGCCGGATGGATCGGCCTGGACGCCACGTCCGGCCTGCTGACCGGCGAGGGCCACATCCCGCTGGCCGCGACCCCCGAACCCGCCTCCGCCGCCCCGATCACCGGCCTGATCGAGCCATGCGAGACCGAATTCGATTTCACGATGTCGGTCACCCGCGTGCTCGAGACGCCGCGCACCACCCGCCCCTATGACGACGCGCAATGGCAGGCGATCCTCGCGGCCGGCCGCGCGGTCGACGCGACGCTGCAGGCCGGGGATGTCGGCCTGACCATGGGGGGCGAGCCGACCTTCATCGCCGCCGCCGACATGGACGCGCCGGAATGGAACGTCGATGCGCTGGGCCCGACCAAGCGGGCCTATGCCGGGCGGCTGCTGCGCCGCCTGCTGCCGCTCTGGTCCGGCGGGGCGGCGATCCAGCACGTGCTGGGCAAGCATTATCCCGGCGAGCAATTGCCGCGCTGGGCGCTGCTGTGCCATTGGCGCCGCGACGGCCAGCCGATCTGGACCGACCCGGCGCTGCTGGCCTCGGACGATGACCGCGACGACGCGACCGAACAGGACGCCGCCGCCTTCTGCCGCGCGCTGGCCGAACGGCTGCAGGTCGATCCCGGCCTGGTCAGCCCGGCCTATGAGGACATCCACTATTATCTGTGGCGCGAGCACCGCCTGCCCGCCAACGTGATCGTCGAGGACGCCAAGCTGCGCGATCCGCTGGAACGCGAGCGCCTGGCCCGGGTCTATGGCCACGGGCTGAACATGCCGGTGGGCAGCGTGCTGCCGCTGCGCGTCGTGGTGCGCGACGGGGTACGGCGCTGGCAGTCCGGGCGCTGGTTCTTCCGCGGCGACCTGATGTTCCTGGTCCCGGGCGACGCGCCGGTCGGCTTCCGCCTGCCGCTGCAAAGCCTGCTCTGGGCCGAGGACGGCAGCATCGACCAGGATATGGCGCGCGACCCGTTCGCGCCCGTCGCGCCGCTGCCGCCCCATCCGGGCCTGGCCCGCCGGGCCGGGCCGGCCGGCAACGGCCCGCCGGAATGGATGCGCCAGGGCGTTCCCAGCAGTGTTCGGGGCAATGTTCCCAGCAGTGTTCCGGGCGGCATTCCGGGCACGGCGGAACCCGAACTGTCCGACCTGCCCGCCCTGCCCCCTCATCCCGGTGGCGGCCGGATCGGCCTGGACCGCGCGATCGCCGAGCATCTGGTCGCGGTCGGCCGCGAAGAGCCCGAACTGGTGCGGACCGCCCTCGCGGTCGAGGCCCGGGGCGGCATCCTGCACGTCTTCTTCCCGCCCCTCTACGCGGCCGAGGACTGGCTGGATCTCTGCGCGGCGATCGAGGACACGGCCCGCGCCTTCGGCCGCAAGGTGGTGCTGGAGGGCTACCAGCCGCCGCGCGACCCGCGCCTGCTGAATTTCTCGATCACGCCGGATCCCGGGGTGATCGAGGTGAATGTCCACCCCGCCGCCAGTTGGGACGAGCACGTCGCCCGCAGCCAGGAACTGTACGAACAGGCGCGGCAGGTCGGGCTGGTGGCCGAGAAATTCATGGTCGACGGGCGGCATGTCGGCACCGGCGGCGGCAACCACGTGGTCATGGGCGCCGCCCGCGCCGGCGACAGCCCGTTCCTGCGCCGGCCCGACCTGCTGAAATCGCTGCTGGGCTTCTGGCACAACCATCCCGCGCTGTCCTACCTGTTCAGCGGGCTGTTCATCGGCCCGTCCTCGCAGCACCCCCGGGTGGACGAGGCCCGCGGCGACAGCGTCGCGGAACTGGAAATCGCCTTCGCGCAGGTGCGGCCCGACCAGCCGACGCCGCCCTGGCTGACCGACCGGCTGTTCCGCAACCTGCTGGCGGACATGACGGGCAACACCCACCGCACCGAATTCTGCATCGACAAGCTCTATGCCCCCGAAAGCAGCTCCGGCCGGCTGGGGCTGGTGGAATATCGCGCCTTCGAAATGCCGCCCCATCACCAGATGGCGGCGGCACAGATGCTGCTGATGCGCGCGGCGGTGGCGGCCTTCTGGAACCAGCCCTATGACCGGCGCCTGGTCCGCTGGGGCACCCGCCTGCATGACGATTTCATGCTGCCGCATTTCGTCCGCCAGGATTTCGAGGACGCGATCGCCGAACTGCGCGCGCTGGGCGCGCCGCTGGATGCGGCCTGGTTCGCGCCGCATTTCGAATTCCGCTTCCCCGAAATCGGCACGATCCCGCTGCTGGGCATGACGCTGGAACTGCGCCACGCGCTGGAACCATGGCACACCCTGGCCGAGGAACCCGGCTCGGGCGGCACCGTCCGCTATGTCGACAGTTCCGCCGAACGGGTGCAGGTCCGCGTCTCGGGCTGGGTGGACGAACGCTACGTGCTGGCCTGCAACGGCGTGGGCATACCGCTGACCCGCACCGACCGGCAGGGCGAATATGTCGGCGGGGTACGCTTCAAGGCCTGGAACCCGCCCAGCGCCCTGCACCCGACCGTGGGCGCGCAATCGCCGCTTGTCTTCGACGTGTATGACGGCTGGACCGGCCGCAGCATCGGCGGCCTGACCTACCATGTCGCGCACCCGGGCGGCCGCAATTACGAAACCCGGCCGGTGAACGCGAACGAGGCCGAGGCCCGGCGCCGCACGCGCTTCTTCCCGTTCGGCCACACGGTGGGCCCCATGGCGGCCCCCGTACCCGCCCGCTCGCTGGAGCAGCCGCGCACGCTGGACCTGCGACGGTTCGCCTAGGGTCTGTGGGGATTTAACGTGAGTTGATGACACCTGCGGCGAGATATATCATCGCCTCGAAGCTCCGGTCGGTTTTGCAGGCTCGCATGGCGATGCGCTTGAACTCCTTGAGTTTGCAGAAGAAGTTCTCGATCAGGTGACGCCATTTGTATATCTCTTCGTCAATGGCGCGCGGGTTCTTGCGCTGTGACCGTTGTGAGATGACGACTTTCGCTCCTCGCTGGTCGAGTTCTTCGATGATCCAGTTGGCATCAAAGGCCTTGTCGCCCAGCAGGGCTTCGAAGTTGATGCCATCGATCAAAGGGGCGACGCCGATCGTGTCGTAGCGGTTCCCCGGTAGCAGTTTGAAGCGAACAAGGTTGCCCAAGGCATCGGTCAGGGCCAGGATCTTGGTCGTTATCCCGCCTTTGGAACGACCAATGGCCTGGCTCTGAGTCCCCCTTTTGCGCCTTGGCCGTGCCGGTGGACCTTGACGATAGTGGCATCAACCATAGCGTATTCCATGTCGGGGTCTCCCGACAAGGCATCAAAAATCCGCTTGAAAACATCGGCTTCGCGCCAATCACGAAACCGACGGAATGCCGTATTCCAGTTGCCGAATGTGGCAGGAAGGTCCCGCCATGGGCTGCCTGTTCGGACAATCCAAAGAACCGCCTCAATGAATAGCCGGTTGTCGCGGCCACTGCGTCCGGGATCAGACAGCTTACCCAGGCAATGCGGTTCTATCTTCGCCCATTGGGCATCGGTCAGTACTAAGCGATCCATCCAGAGGGTGAATCACATCTCCGCTAAAATGGGAATCCCAAATCCCCACAGACCCTAGTGTCCTGATTCCGAAATTCGCAAGCGAATTTCGGAATCGAAAGGACACTAGAATCAATATTTTAGTGTCCTGCCCGAGAAATTCTCATAAGAATTTCTCGGGCAGGACACCAGAGCAAGTCCCGTTCAAACGGACTCGTTTGAACGGGTCAAGATGCGCTCTAACGGGGGTGGAGACGCAGGGCGCTGCCCTACACCCGGAACGGGATAATCGTCCCCTTCACCCCCGGGTTGGGGAAGAGGATACGGAAGCTTGCATTCCCGGATTCTCCCAGCCAGACAAGAGAATGATGACGATTTTCATACGTGATGGTGTCGCCGAAGACAGGCCGGCCCTGCGCGAACTGTTTCTACGTTCGCGGCGTGAAACCTTTGCATGGCAACCGGAAAGCGCATTCGCCCTGGCCGACTTCGACGCGCAGACCGACGGGGAAAGGCTGCTTGTCGCTTATGGACAAGGGGGACGGCTTGCTGGTTTCATGTCGCTCTGGGAGCCGGATGATTTCATCCACCACCTGCACGTGGAACGGTCATATTTTCGGCGCGGCGTCGGCCGGGCGTTGTTACGCGCGCTGCCGGGCTGGCCGGCGAAACGCTACCGGCTCAAGTGCCTGCTCGCCAACCAGCCGGCGATGGCGTTCTATCGTGCTTGCAACTTCGTCGAGATAGGCACCGGTTCGGCGCCCGAAGGCGATTACCTGCTGCTCGAATCGAGCGGCAATCATGACCAGTAACCGGCCGTCCGCCTACTGTAGATGGGGGGGGGAAAGGCATGGGACCGCATTGCGTGCATTGGACATCTGAGTCGCGATTGGTCAGGACGTTTCCTTCGCACTGAAGCCATTCGGGCGCGGCTGCAAAATTACGCCCCGATCGTGGCGGCGCACTGAACAGGCCCACGCAAAAACGAACCGACTCGTATGTTTTTAGTTGCGATATCGATTCGTAGGGCGATAATGACGCGAACCACCCCCTCGCCAAGGCAATCAGCACAATGCGCAAGATCGTCTCCAGCCCCGGTATCCTGCTCTGCGCCACGGTGCTGACGCAGGTCGCTCCCCCTGTTTCCGGGGCGCTGGGGGCGCCCTCCAAGGCCGCGCACGGCGTGGCCAAGAAACCGGCATCCGCCTCCCTGCAGCAAGACCCGGAAGAAATACAGGTCAGTGCCGCGCGAACCCTCGCCGGTGGGCTCATGAAGCGTCAGCATGCACCCGAGGCGACAAACTCGATCAGCGCAACGGCCATTCAGCAGCGCGGTGCCGCTTCGTCGCCATTGCAGATCGCGGCGTCCCTGCCGGGCGTGAATTTCGGCTCCTCGGACGCTTATGGTCTGTCGGTCCGAAACAATATTTCGGTGCGCGGACTCGATTCGACGGAAATGGGCTGGACCATCGAGGGGGCGCCCGGGGTCGATCAGGCCTATTACTGGCCATACACCGAGACCTGGGCCGACAACGAGAACATTTCCGACATCACCCTGATCGCCGGCACATCGCGCATCAATGATCCCGTTCAAACCGCATCCGGTGGCGAACTGATCGAATCCGTCCGCGACCCGTCGCGCCGCCGCGGGGCCATGGTGGATTACAGCTACGGCTCATTTCGCGGACAGCGTGTCTTCGTCCGCGCCGATAGCGGCGGGATCGGTCATTCCGGCATCAGGCTGTTCGCGTCCTACGCGCGGGCGGCTGCGGACAACTACACGGGCCCCGGACGCAACACGCGCGATCATGTGGATTTCAAGGCGGTCAGGGAATGGGGTGACAGCGCGAAATCCTCGCTCTTCATCTCATATTCGGATTGGGACAATGCCCGCCTCGCGCCCTTCACCCTCGCCGGTTGGGAGGCATCGAACACGGCCAGAGACAATTTCTCCCAAAATACCTATGCATCGAATTATCTCCCCGGAAAGACCACGAATTACTGGAAATCTTACGTATACAACCGGCAGAACGTTCTCCTGTCATGGCAGAACGAAGTCGCGCTTGCCGAAAATCTGAGACTGCACATCACGCCGTATTTTCACTGGACGCAGGTGGACAGCCCTGGCCAGACGACCATCAACAGGAATGCTTTCTACTTCGGCGATCAGAAGGTCGATCCGGGGCTTCCGAGCGCCGTTACGCCGGCAATGGTTCATTCCAACCAGACGCAGTTCGCAACCGGCGTCAACGCATACGTGCAATACGACCCGACCACCACGAACCACCTGATCGCCGGGTACTGGTACGACCATTGGAACATGGAGCAGGTCGGCGGCTACACGCCGCTCGACTCGGACGGCAATTCTCCCAACGCTTTCGGCAAATACGTCCTCCGCGCGCCAAACGGGGCGATCTATACCGGCAACCATTTCCAGGAAAGCTCGCAGATCAACGAATTCTACGTCTCCGACACGCAGAGCCTGTTCCATGATCGGGTCAAGCTCACGGCCGGGCTGAAGGCGATGATGTATTATCTCTCCGGCACCAACGAGCTGCCGGGCGCGCCCTATCATTACTCGTCGGCGATCACGCAGCCGATGCCGCGCGTCGCAATGTCCTGGCAGGTGAACCGGCAGGTCCAGCTCTACGTCAACGGCACGACGAACACGCGGCCGCCGGTGACGTTGAGCACCTATCCGACCTCCTTCAACGTCACGACGGGCAAGGTGACGTCGGCGGGGAATCCCTCCGCGCGCGCCGAATACAGCATCGGCGAGGAAATCGGCATGCGTTATCATGGCATGTTCGATTTCGACATGGCGCTGTTCAACATGAACTTGACGAACCGACAGCTCGTGGCGCTGACCTATCTGAACGGCGCACCCGTCCAGCAGGCCATCTCCGCCGGCGGCGAGACGATCCGCGGCGTAACTGCCGAAGTGGCGCTCAAGCCGTTCCTGGGATTCTCGCCCTATGTGAACGGCCAGTACCTCGATGCCCGCCTCGACAACAACCTCGCCGTAGGACGCGATCTCCTGCCGACGAAGGGGCGGACCATGGTCGCCAGCCCGAAATTCATCACCACGCTCGGCGTCAATTACACGCGCGGCCCGTTCTTCGCCAACCTGACGTTCAAATGGGTCGACAGCCAGTATGCGACCTTCATGAACGACCAGTCGATGCCCGCCTACAAGACGGTCGATCTCGGACTGGGCTATCGTCTGCCGAACATGGGCATGCTGCACAAACCGAGCATCCGGCTCAATCTGGCCAATCTCTCCGATGTCCCGTATCTGAGCCAGGTCGCCGTTATCCAGCCGAACGCACGGATGACGAAGGGGATCTACGGCACCACGATCGCCGGCAACACCCCCTCCTATTATGTCGCCGCGCCGTTCTCGGCGATGGTGACGGTGGGGGCGGAATTCTGATGCGATCCGTCGCCGGCGTCCTGCGCGCCTTCGCGGATGCGCCGCAACCCGATACGGGCTTCTCGGCTCTGATGGCGGCCTTTTTCGAGGATCCGGGATATCGGCTTGCGACGATCCTGCAGCACGATCCGGAAGCGGCCCTTTGCCGGCGCGTCTGGACGAACGACCCGGCCCGCTATCCGATCGGCGGGGCGAAGCCGGTGGCAGACGCGCCCTGGGCCCAAGCCGCGCTGTTCGAGGCGCGCATCTTTCATGCTCCGGACGAGGATGCGGTGCGGGCGGCCTATGCGGACCACGCGATCATCGCATCCCTCGGTTGTGCGAGCGCCGTCAATTTCCCGGTGCGCTGGAACGGTACGGTGATCGGCACGATCAATCTGCTGCACGACGCCCGCCATTTCGTTTCCGTCGATCTCAGCGGTTTCGAAACGCTCGTTCAGCTCGCAACGGCGCCGCTGATCGCCCGCGGCCCATTGGCGGCGTACGGATGACCGGGCGCCCGGATGAGCTGGCGCACGGCGGCTTGGCGGGACGGCCACCCCACCGCTACACTCCCACGTGCTTGATCTGCGACCGGAGATTCATCATGGAGGTGCAATTGCGGCGGGAGACGAGATCCGGCGGCCGGCGCTCGCAAGCCGAGCGCAGCGAGACCACGCGCATGGCACTGCTCGAGACGACGATCGATCTTCTCCATGAGAACGGCTACACCCGCCTGACCACGCAGGACGTGGCCGAACGGGCGCAGGTATCGCGCGGGGCGCTGACCCATCATTTCGCGCACAAGGAAGACCTCGTGGTCGCCGCGATCTCGTGGCAGTTGAGCGAGGCGACCTCGGCGCTGGAAGATTTCGCCTCGAGGATCGAGCTTCTTCCCATCGATACCGACCGTATCGTCGATTATCTGTGGCAGATGATGGCGAAACGGCTGTTCCACGTCACGCTGGAGTATCTACCGGAGGCCCGCAACAATCAGGCCTTCCGGCTGCGCCTGATACCGGTCGTGGCGACGTTTCATGCGGCGCTCGATCGCATCTGGGAGCATCTCGCCCGAAGCACCTCGCTCACGCCGCAACAGGCACGGACGATCCTGAACGCGACGATGTGCCTGATGCGCGGCATGGTCGCGCAGCAGGTGCTGCGGCAGGACGAGGATTATTTCGACGACCTGCTGCATTATTGGCGTGCCCTGTTCCGCCGCGAGATCGCGGCCGCCCGCGGCGCACCGCCATGAGCACCATCGGCCAGCGGATCGAACGTTTGCCGTTCTCGCGCTTCCATCTCGTGCTGCTTCTGATCGGGGGCGCCGGCTATACGTTCGACGGCCTCGATTCCGCGATCATCGCCTTCGTGCTTCCGGTGCTGAAGACGCAATGGGCCCTGAGCGGGGCCAGGCTCGGCCTGGTCGGCAGCGCGACCTATATCGGTTTCTTCTTCGGCGCCCTGGGTGCCGGTGCGGTGGGGGACCGGTTCGGCCGCCGTGGGGTCATGATGGGGGCCCTGGCGGTGTTCTGCGTGGCCTCGGGCATTTCCGCGCTCGTATCGTCCTATCCCGCGTTCCTCGCCAGCCGGATCCTGGCGGGCCTCGGGACCGGGGCGGAATCCGCCATCGTGGCGCCTTATCTCAGCGAATTCGTGGCCGCGCGATATCGCGGCGCCTTCGTCAGCGCGCTGGCGGCGTTCTTCTCCTGCGGCTTCGTCGCGGCGGCCGTGATCGGCTGGATCGTGGTGCCGAGCGGCCCCGCCGGCTGGCGCGAGGCGATCGGCCTGACGGCACTCCCCGTGCTGGCGCTGCTCTGGTGGCGCAGGCGGCTGCCGGAATCGCCGCGCTGGTTGGAGAGTATCGGACGCCCCGACGAGGCCGCGCGCGTCATGAGCGGGATCGAGGCGCAGATCGCCGCACGCGGCACAGTACTGGGTCCCGTATCCGGCTTACCCGAGCCCGCGATACTGCCTGTCCCCGTGCTGCCTTACGGCGGCGGCCTGCTTTCGGCGCGGCATCGTCGCGGGCTTTTCGTCGCATGGACGGTCTGGCTCTGCCTGACGGCGAGCTACTACGCGGTATTCACATGGATGCCGAGCCTGCTGATCGCACGCGGGATGACGATGGCGCATAGTTTCGGCTTCTCGATACTGATCTATGCGGCGCAGCTACCCGGCTATCTTCTGGCCAGTGCCCTGATCGAAGTGATCGGCCGTCGCCAGACGATCACGTCATTCCTGCTCGGTTGCGTCGCCTCGGGCGGCGCGATCAGCATCGCGGGCAGCGATGCGGGCGTAATCGCGGCCGCCTCCGCCCTCTCGGCCTGTCTGAGCGGGGCCTACGGCAGTCTCTACGCCTACACGCCCGAGCTTTTCCCCACGCATCTCCGCGCGATCGGCTGCGGAAGCGCGTCCGCGATCGGACGCCTGGGGGCCATTGTCTCGCCCGTCCTGGTGGCCGAAGCGATGCCGCATATCGGCGTCCCCGGCGTCTTCGCGGCGATCGCCGCGACCCTGCTGCTCGGCGGCGTCGTCGTTCTGCTCTTCGGGCCGCGAACCGAGCGCCTGGTGCTCGAAGCACTTTAGGGGCCGCAAACCTTTTTCCCAGACCTCTTTATCGTCAGACCCATCGTACCCGAGGTGTTATGAGCCAGATCCTGTTTCGCAATGCGTCGATCGTCGACTGCACTGCGCGCGAGCCCCGCGAAGGCCATGTCCTGGTCGAGAATGGCACGATCGTCGCGACCGATGCCGCCTTCGACCAAAAGGCCGGACAGGTGATCGACCTCCGCGGGGCGACCCTGATGCCGGGTCTGATCGACTGCCATGTTCACGTCGTCGCCAGCACGATGGATCTTACCGCCAACGCGCAGCTTCCGGATGCGCTCGCCATGGCCCGCTCGCTTCCGATCATGAAGGGCATGTTGGCGCGCGGCTTCACCACAGTACGTGATGTCGGCGGCGCGACGCGTGGTCTGGCGGAGGGGATCAAGGAAGGGCATATCGTCGGCCCCCGCCTCATCGTCTGCGGCAAGGCCCTTTCCCGCACCGGCGGGCATGCGGATAACCGGCTTCGTCACGACACGTATGACGCCAAGCGCTGGGCGCGCAATTTTGGCGCTCTGGGCCGCGTGGCCGACGGCGTGGACGAGGTGCGTGTCGCGGTGCGCGAGACGATGCGCGAGGGCGCCGAGTTCATCAAGATCATGGCCAATGGCGGCGTGTCGTCACCGACCGATCCGATCGCCGCGCAGGGATATTCCGTGGCGGAGATCGAGACGGCGGTGCAGGAGGCGCGCGACAACGGCACGTACGTGGCTGCGCATCTCTACATGCCCGACGCCATCGAACGTGCTGTGCGCGCAGGCGTGCACTCGCTGGAACACTGCAATAACATCGATGCACCCACCGCGGCGCTGGCGGCAAGCCGCGGTGCGATCGCCGTCCCCACGCTCGTGACATACGAGGCATTGGCAAGCGACGGACACAGATACGGACTGCCCCCGGTGTCGATCGCCAAGGTCGCCGATGTCCGGACCCGCGGCATGGAGAGCCTTGCGATCATGCAGGAGGCCGGACTGACGATGGCGTTCGGAACGGACCTCCTGGGTGCGGCCCATCCCCGGCAGAACGAGGAATTCGCCATCCGCGCCCGCGTGCTGCCCGCATTCGACATTGTTGCAAGTGCGACGACAATCGCTGCCGAATTGATTGGTATGGAAGGAAAACTCGGTATCGTACAACCCGGCGCAGCAGCCGATCTCATCGTGGTGGACGGCAACCCCCTGGCGCACGCAGACATCCTCGGCAATGCCCGGAACATCAAAATCGTCATGAAGGGCGGCACACTCTATCGGAATGACCTCCTTCTTCATTGAAAATGGAAACGCCACATCGGGCATGTCCTTCACAAAATAACAGCGCCTCCAGCGTCAGAGCCAGAACATCCTCGACCGAGGCCGCCCGTCATCCGCCTGCCGGAACGCCGGCGCGGCCGGCGGCCAAAACCGGCTTGAAACCACTCAACCAACGACGATGGAACAGAACTCTGAGGGGGTAACGATGCGTGCTCTCTGAAAACGGCCCTTCTCCAGCAGACCGGCACGATGATCGCCGGTTACGAGGTAATCGGCATCGAACGCCAGCACCATTGTCAGGAGAAAGGCATCGTCGGGATCGTTGATAATCACGTCAGCCGGTAAGGCAGGGAGCCGCTCGGCCACAGATACTTTGCGCATATTGTTGATCATCGCCCCGACCCGGTGAGGCGGCAGAATCGGTCGGAGCTTGGGATAGCGACTGACGCGCCTGAGTTCTTCAAGCTGGGTCGTGGACGTGACCAGATCGAAGCGGTGCGCCCGCCAGGCACGATAGATCGCGTCAGGGGCACCACGAGGGTAAATCAGAGCGGAAACAAGGATATTGGTATCCAGAACAACCCGCATTCAGTGCCCGCGTGCCCACTGCACGGCTTCATTCACCAGGTCGGCCAATTCAGCTTCGCTCATATCCTGGGTCGCTCTCTTGGCCTGGTCTACAGCCTGTTCCAGCAGGTAGGACCGCACGGCATCTTCGATGAAACGGGACAGGTCGCCCTTGCGTCCCCCCCCATTGGCGGCAAGAAACATGCGAACGGACTGATCCACTTCAGATGAAACCGCGATATTCCAGCGGATGGTGGACATGGCTTACCCCCAGATCGGCAGATAAACACCTATACACCGGTTTTGCCAATTTGTGAAATTTTCCATGTCGCTTTTTCGGTGAAATGCGATCGACCATCCGAATGCCGCAATGTGCGGACATCGCCGGCATGCCGGGATCGAGCCCACCACGTCACGGCTCAAGCACCATTTCGCAGCCGCACCCGAATGGCCGCGATGCAAAGATGCTTCCTGACCAATCTCGACTCAAATGTACCCGCCCGATCTACTGCAAAAGATGGCGCACAGAGCGCAGATCCACCATGGCCTGGGCGCTCTCGTCCCACAGCTTATTGGTCCAGGCCTCCCGGATCCCATCCTGCCAGGTGAGTATCTTTACGTTTTGAAAAACCGGATGCGCTTCGTGGCAGGCGACCAGGCGGTAGTTGGGAATCCCGGGGGCCAGATGATGTATGTGGTGAGTCCCGATATCCCCCGTGAACCAACGAAGAATTCCTGAAAGCCGCAGGAAGGAGCATCCGGTCACCGCGGCATCGAAAATATTCCATTGTGGATTTCCAGACCACTGAACACCTTCGAATTTATGCTGCACGAGGAACAGCCAGACACCGATCACGGCGGCGGGATAGATCACCATGAAACTGACAAGCGCGACGGATTTCGGTCCGACCAGCCAGGCAAGCGTTCCGTACCCGATAAGCAGGCAAAGATTGGTGAGATAGACGCCGACACGTTCCTTCACCCAGTGGCGCGGCGTATCGAACGCAATTCGGTAAATAACAAAAAAGATCAGCGGCGGCATCAGGAAGATGGTAAGGACAGGATTCTTGCTGGTCCTGTATATATACCTCCGCAAGCGTGTCATCTTCCGATATTCCGCCACCGTCATGCAGTCCGAATACAGGTCCGACAAACGTCCGCGCGTGTCCATGTTGTTCCATGAACCATGATGCAGGCCGTGATGCTTTTTCCAGTGGTCATAAGGGGTCAATGTCAGCAACGAACAGAGGCGGCCAGCCGTATCGTTGCCCCACCGGCTTCGGAACATTGATCCATGCCCGCAATCATGCTGCAGCACGAAGACACGGATGGACAGTCCGGAGGCAAGAGGGGTCAGCAGCAGGACCCCCCACCATCCATGGGCCAGACCCGCATAAAGCAGGACATAACAGGCCAGAAGCAGGCCGATGGTCGAGACGAGCTGAAAGAGACTGGTGATGAAGTGCGAGCCCTGGAACCGCCGGATCGACCTGACCGTTTCGTTGTCGTAACTTGACGATACCATATTATCTTCTCGAACACTCGCAGGTTGCCTCGCAACATTTATTGTAAATTTTTTATTCCATTCATTAAAAAATTTACAATAAATTAAGAAGAAATAATAATATGAAAACACTTCACAAGGCCGAAGCGGCCGACTTCAACCCATTCGGGTCCCGGACGCCCCGTGCCCCGCCGCAGCGGAACACCATGCCGATCAAGACGTTGTGCAAGCGCGTGAAACGGCATGGAGACCCTCGTCATGAAGCTGTTCGTCTGCCAGGCCTGCGATCAGGTCCTGTTCTTCGAAAACACGGTCTGTGAGCGGTGCGGTCACACGCTGGGGTACCTGCCCGAGGAAAATGACCTCAGCGCGCTGGAGCCCGTGGCGGCGGGCGAGGACGATAAGGGCGGAGCCTGGCGCCCATTGTCGGCGCGGGCGGCCGAGGGGGCGACGTACCGATTCTGCGCCAATGCCGCGCATGGCGTCTGCAACTGGCTGGTGCCCGAGGGCGGCGAGGCCTTCTGCCTGGCCTGCCGCCACAACCGGGTGATCCCCGACCTCGCCATCCCGGACAATGCCGAACGCTGGCAGCGGCTGGAGACGGCCAAGCACCGGCTGATCTATACGCTGCTCCGCCTCGGCCTGCCGATCCGCACGCGCCAGGACGACCCGCGGGACGGCCTGGCATTCGATTTCCTCGAGGACGCCGCGGACGGCACACGGGCGATGACCGGCCACCAGGACGGCGTGGTCACGATCGCGGTGCGCGAGGCCGACGATGCGGCGCGCGAGACTATGCGCGTCGCGATGGGCGAGCCCTACCGCACCCTGCTGGGCCATTTCCGCCACGAAATCGGCCATTACTACTGGAACCTGCTGGTCCGAGACGGGGGCAGGGACGAGAGCGAAAACGGGGACGAAGGGGCCCTGGCGGCCTGCCGCGCCATGTTCGGCGACGACCGCGCCGATTACCGGGCGGCCCTGCAGCACCATTACCAGTCGGGCCCTCCCCCCGGCTGGCAGGACCATTATGTCAGCGACTACGCCACCACCCATGCATGGGAGGATTTCGCCGAGACCTGGGCGCATTACCTGCACATCGTCGCGACACTCGAAACCGCCCGGGCCTATGGCCTGTCGGTCGGGGCACAGGCTCCCGGCAATCCGGCGCCGCAGGCCGGCCCAGCGCCGCAGGCTGACATCGATTTCGACCCCTATGACGTCGAATCGTTCGAACCGGTGGCGCGGGCCTGGCTGCCCCTGACCTATGCGATCAACAGCCTGAACCGCTCGATGGGCCAGGCCGATTTCTACCCGTTCGTCCTGCCGCCGCCGGTGCTGGAAAAACTGGCCTTCATCCACGACTTGGTCCGCCGGGCCCGCAATTCCGTTTACTGTTGACCGGCATTCGCCCATACATCCAGCATCATGGATCTCGCGCGCATCCCCCTGGATGAAATGGTGGACGGCCGTGGCGGCGTCCGGCCGCACTGGCGCCGGCTGCTGGGCACCATCAGCGATCTCGGCCATCGCGAACTGCTCGAACGCGGCAGGCAGATCGCGCGCGCGCTGCACGACCAGACCGGCCCGTCCGCGGCGGGCGGGCTGGCGGGATGCGATCCGATTCCCCTGCTGCTGCCGCCGCAGGAATTCGCCCGCCTGGCCGAGGGCGTGACCCAGCGCGCGCGCCTCCTCGAAGAGATCCTGCGCGATCTGTACGGCGCGCGCGGCCTGCTGTCCGCCGGCATCCTGCCGCCCGCGCTGGTCTATCCCGCACCCGGCTATCTGCACATGGGCAGCGCGGACGCAAGCGCTGCGGCGGCGGCCGGCGCACCGGTCATCGACCGTTTCCTGTCCTTCTACGCGGTCGACCTTGTGCGCGGGCCGGACGGCCAATGGCGCGTGGCGGCCGACCGCGTGGGCCGCGCCAACGGCGTCGGCCACACGCTGGAAAACCGGCGCCAGATGGCGCGCGTCCTGCCCGAACTGTTCTCGGGGCGCGAGGTCCGGACCCTGACGCCGTTCTTCGATGCCTGGCAGGACAGCCTGTACCGCCAGGCCGGCCTGGCGGACCGCAATCCCGGCCTGGCCCTGCTGACCCCCGGCCCACGCGGCACGTTGTGGGCCGAACATGTGATCCTGGCGCGGGAACTGGGCTGCGTGCTGGCCGAGGCCGGCGACCTCGCGATGCGCGACGGCGCGCTGTGGCTGAAGACGGTGCGCGGCCTGCGCCGGGTGGACGTGCTGCTGCTGCGCCAGGACGGCTGGACGGTCGACCCCTTGGAACTGGAAGGCGGCCCGGTCCCCGGCATCGCCGGCCTGCTGGACGCGGCGCGCGGCGGCGCCGTGAAGCTGGTCAACCATCCGGCCGCCGGCGTGGTCGAGGCCCCGGGCCTGGCCGCCTTCATGCCGGCCCTGGCCCGCCACCTGCTGGGCCAGGACCTCATGCTGCCCGACCTGCGGACGATCTGGCCGGGCCCCGACGGCGCGGCCGACGGCGCGATCGACACCCTGCTGGGGGGCGACCGCGGGGCATGGTGGCTGCGCCGTGCCGCCGACCCCCAGGCGGCCGCCCTGCGGCTGGACCGGGCGGACGGCGACACGCTGGACGCGCTGCGGCGCCATCCCGGCCGTTTCGTGGCGGTCGAGGCCATCGCCCCCTCGGTCATGCCGTCGATCCGGCCGAACGGCATCGAACCCGGGGCGGTGGTGCTGCGCCTGTTCGCGCTGTTCGACGGGGCGCAATGGCAGGTCATGCCCGGCGGGCTGGCCCGGCTGCTGCCGGACGACGACACGCCGCCGGGCAGCCCGCTGGACGGCCCGGTGGTGACCAAGGACGTCTGGGTCACGGTCGAGGACTCGGCCGAGCTGGTCGGCAGCGCCGTGTCCCCCACGCCGACCCTGGCGATCCGCCGCGGACAGGGCGACCTGCCCAGCCGCGCGGCCGACGATTTCTTCTGGCTGGGCCGCTATCTGGAACAGTTGGAAGAGGCCGGGCGCGTGCTGCGCGTGGTGACGCGCCGGGTCGGCCGGGTGGACGGCTCCCCGCGTGAACGGGTGGAGTTGGACACGGTGCTGCGCCTGGCTGGCGCGGTCGGGCTGTGGCAGGAGGAAACCGCCATCGGCGCCGGCTACGCGACCCTGGTGCGCGCCCTGTCCGCCGTCACCTTCGACTCCGCCCTGCCGCAACGACTGCTCTCCGAAATCGTGCGGGTCGCCGCCGGCCTGCGCGACCGGTTGACGGTCGAAACCTTCGATACCATCGTCCACGGGGCGGACACGCTGCGCGCCCGGCTGCAAGAGGCCCGGGTACCCGGCGACCCGGGCCGCACGCTGGAGCGGATCGGCAGCGTCACGGACAGTATCCTGCGCTTCGGCGCGACCATTTCGGGCCTGACGGCTGAAAACATGGTCCGCAGCGGCGGCCGCCAGTTCATGGATCTGGGCCGCCGGGTGGAACGCGCCGGCGCGCTGCTGACCGCAACGGCGCTGGTGCTGCGGCAGAAGGACGTGGCCCAGCGCGGCCGCATGGAGGGCGCGCTGCGGCTGATGCTGGAACTCAGCGACTGCGTCATCACCTACCGGTCGCGCTATTTCGCGCTGCTGCAGCCCGCCCCGGTGCTCGACCTGCTGCTGCTGGACGAAGGCAACCCGCGCGGCGTCGCCTATCAGATGGCGATGATCGCCGAAACCCTGGCCGAGCTGGATCCGGGCGACGGCGCCGGCCTGACCGGCACGGCGGACGCGGTCATGGAGCGGCTGCGCGGGCTGGTGGACACGGTGCTGGCCGCCCCGCAACAGGACCAGACGGCCGCCGCCCTGCCCGGGACGATCGACGAAATCCGCGAATCCCTGCGCTGGCTGGGGCAGCAGATCGCCCGGCGCTACTTCGTCGTGCTGACGCCGCCGCGCGCGGTGGGCGGCGGCCGCTATGCCGACCGCGCGGGCTCCAGGGGCGAACCCGATGGCGAACCCGGCACCAAACTCGGGGCCATCGACGAATCATGATCTATCGCGTCCGTCACCTGACCCGCTACGCCTATGGCAGCCCGGTCGACCTTGCCGCCCATATCGTCCACGTCACCCCCCGCGACCTGCCGGGCCAGGTCGTGCGCTGGACACGGCTCGAAATCACGCCTGCCCCGGTGCGGCGGGTCGATGGCGCCGATTATTTCGGCAATCGCGTCACCTGGCTGTATCACGAAGCCCCTCACACGACGTTCGACGTGCTGGCCGATTCCGAGGTCGACGTCGCCTTCCCTCCGCCGCCGCCCGAGACCGCCACCCCGGCCTGGGAGGACATCGTCGCCACCGCCAGGGCCGGCGGCGACGCGGCATGGGCGGTGGCGGAATTCCTGTTCGACAGCCCGATGTGCGCCACCAGCCCGGAGGCGGGCCGCTATGCCGCGCAATGCTTCACGCCCGGCCGGCCGATCCTGGCGGCCCTGCTGGACCTCAATGGACGGATCCATCGCGAATTCCGCTTCCGCGCCGGGGTCACCACCCTGTCCACCCCGGTCGACCAGGTCCTGGCCCGGCGCGAGGGCGTGTGCCAGGACTTCACCCATCTGATGATCAGCGCCCTGCGCTGGCTCGGCGTGCCGGCCCGCTACATGTCAGGCTATATCCGCACCCGTCCCCCGCCGGGGCAGCAGCGGCGCCTGGGGGCGGACCAGTCCCACGCCTGGGTCGCGGCCTGGCTGGGCCCGGCCCATGGCTGGGTCGGGCTGGACCCCACCAACGGGATCGTGGTGCGCGACGAACACGTGGTCCTGGGCTGGGGCCGCGACTATGCCGATATCAGCCCGGTGCACGGGCTGATCCTGGGCGGCGGCAACGACGTGCTGACGGTCGGCGTGGACCTGGTGCCGGCCGAGGAATGGGCGGACCCGCTCCCCTGACCCGCCAGGCCGCCCCTTACTGACTCGCCGTCTTGGTCAGGCCGGCCTCGAAACCCATCTTCTGCCACCGTTCCTTCTGGGTCAGCTTCTTGTCGTCCCCGCCCCCGCAGGCCGCGAGCGAGAACAGCAGGGCGGTCAGCCCAAGAAAACGGATGGTCTGGATCAACGATGCCTCCTGCCGGGACCGAGGCGTTCATAGCAGAGAAGCCATCAGGGGCGAAAGACGCGGCGGAACGGCGCTCCGCTCTTCCCTTCTCCCCCTTCCCCCTCTCCCCCTTCCCCTGGGCGCGAAACACGCCGATATATCTCGGCCAACCAACCTCGCCACGCCCGAAGGAGATCGCAGGACGGATGCCGCGCCCCCCGATGCATACGCTGGACGCCGTCGCCGCCCTGCGGCAGACGGTGCGCGACTGGAAACGGCAGGGCCTGACCGTGGGGCTGGTCCCGACGATGGGCGCGCTGCATGCGGGGCATCTCAGCCTGGCGCGCGCCGCGCTGGCGCAGGCGGACCGGGTGATCGTCTCGATCTTCGTCAATCCCACCCAGTTCGACAATCCGTCGGACCTGGCCACCTATCCCCGCACGTGGGACGACGACCGGCGCCTGCTGGCCGATGCCGGGGTCCATGTGCTGTACGCCCCCACGGTCGCCGAGATGTATCCGGCGGGCTTCGCCACCCATGTTTCGGTCGCCGGCGTGTCGGCCGGGCTGTGCGGCGCCCACCGTCCCGGCCATTTCGACGGGGTGGCGACGGTGGTGTGCAAGCTGTTCCTGCAAAGCCAGGCCGACATGGCCTTCTTCGGCGAGAAGGATTTCCAGCAGATCCACGTCGTGCGCCGGATGGCCGCCGACCTCGACATCCCGATCCGCCTGGTCGCCTGCCCGACGCTGCGCGAGGCCGACGGCCTGGCCATGTCGTCGCGCAACCGCCGCCTGGCCGGCTCCGAACGCGACCAGGCGCGGCGCCTGCCTGAAACCCTGCGCGACGCGGCACGGCGGATCGCGGCCGGCGATTCCGTCGCGGCCGTGCTGGCGCAGGCACGCGAACGGCTGGTGGCCGGCGGTTTCGCCGAAATCGACTATCTGGAACTGCGGGCCGACGCCGACCTGGCGTCCCTGGCGCATTATGACGGCCGGCCGGCACGCCTGCTGGCGGCGGCCCGGCTGGGCACGGTCCGCCTGATCGACAACATGTCCGTCCCCGCCAAGGCCTGAATCCGGGCCTCGAACAATCCGGGCCTTGAACCGTCCCTCCGGCGTCAGGCGTCCAGGCTGCGCGCCTCGTCGGGCAGCATGATCGGAATGCCGTCGCGGATGGGAAACGCCAGCCTGGCCTGGCGGCTGATCAGCTCCCCGGCGTCGCGATCATAGATCAGAGGCCCCTTGGTGACCGGGCATACCAGGATGGACAGCAGGCGCGGATCCAGGGGCGGCTGGACGGTTTCGGACATCAGATGGCTTTCCCGCTCGACGCGCGCCATGTGCGACGCATTCGAAAAGGTTCTAAAGCCAAGACCGGCCGAGGTGAAGACCCGTCACGCAAGAGGACCGGGACGGGCGTTCAGGGATGGCCGTTCAGGATGGGCGCCCCTCGTCATCCGCCCCATGGCCGCCCAGATCGAGCAGCGCCTGCAAGGTGCGCGCGCGGTCATTCAGCGTGCCCGACTCCAGCAGCGCCTGCTTTTCCGCCGTGGCGAAGGGACAGATCATCGGCAGGGTGATCAGCAGGGCCTCGTCGTCCATCTGCTCGATCACGGTCCAGCGCGCGCCGAAACCGCGGCGGCGGCAATAGCGCCGCAGCGCGGCGATCATCCGCGGCCGGTCGAAGAACAGCCCTTCGCCCTCGGTCAGATCCCCGGCGAAGGACGAGGCGTCGATTCGTCCCAGGCGATAGCCGCGACGCGGCCGCGCCTCGCGCAGCAACCGGAAGCGGCTCAGCCCGGTCAGGGTCACCGCATAGGTCCCGTCCGCCCGCTCGGTCATCGAGGTGATGCGCCCGATGCAGCCGATGTCATACAATGCCGCCGGGCCCGCGAATCCGAATTCGTCCCCAGCCGCGGCGTCCCCGTCCGCGGTGTCTCCATCCTCGGCGTCCTCGTCCAGCGCGTCGCCGCGCGGCTGGATCATGCCGATCAGCCGCGCCCCCGCCAGCGCATCCTCCACCAGCGCGACATAACGCGGCTCGAACACGTTCAGCGGCAACTTGCCGCGCGGCAGCAGCAACGCCTCGCGCAGCGGGAACAGGCCCAGCTCGGGCGGGATATCCGCCAGCGTCATGTCGCGCGGACGCGGCAGGGCGCGCGGGATATCCTCGCCCCGGCTCAACGCCGCGCCGCCGCCGGGCGACCCGTCATGAAAACAGCAGCGACGACATGCGGCGGCGCGCCTGCAGGGTCGCCGGGTCGTCATGGCCCCAGGAATCGAACAGGCGAATCAGTTGCAGCCGCGCGGCGTCGTCGTTCCAGGCCCGATCCTGGCGCATGATGGCCAGCAGCTCGTCCGCCGCCTCCTGCCGCTTGCCGGCCGCGTTCAGGGCGGCGGCCAGCTCATAGCGGGCCTCGTGATCCGCCGGATTGGCCGCCAGGCGCCGGCGCAGCCCCTCGGCGGCCTCGGCGGCCTTGCGTCCCTCGCGCTTCAGCTCCAGCGCGGCGCGGGCGCCGGTGACCTCGGCATGGTCGGCGATCTTGGCCGGCACGTCGGCCAGCACGCCCTCGGCGGCGTCCTCGTCGCCCATCAGGATCAGCGCGCGCGCCAGCCCGCCCCAGGCCGCCGGGTTTTCGGGCTCGATCTCGATGGTCTGGGAAAACAGGCCGGCCGCCTCCTCGGCGCTGTTGGCCTCCAGCGCGGCCCGGGCGGCGGCGATCAGGTCGGCCGACGGCATGCCGCCCCCGCCCGCTTCCTTCAACAGCCCCTCGACGAAGCGCCGGATCTCGCTCTCCGGCAGGGCCCCCTGGAACAGATCCAGGATCTGCCCCTTCCAGAAGGCCGCCACCAGGGGAATCGACTGCAACGGCAGCCCGACCTGCGTCAGTTGCTGGGCCAGCGCGCGATTGGCGTCGATGTCGATCTTCACCAGCTTCACCCGCCCGCCGGCCGAGCGGACGATCTTCTCCAGCACCGGGGTCAGTTGACGGCACGGACCGCACCAGGACGCCCAGAAATCGACCAGCACCGGCAGGCTGCGGCTGGCTTCCAGCACGTCCTGCATGAAACTGTCCTGGGTGCCATCGACGATCAATCCGGCATCGCCGCCTCCCCCGGCGGCGCCCACAGCGGCGGCCGTCGGCACGCCCGATTCGTCCACCAGGCCGCCAACGGCCTCCGCCGTGGCGCCACCTCGTCCTGTGCGGGACTGACCGATGATGTACTCCATGAAACCCGATCCTGCTTGCCTGACTGGTGATCCGCCGCTGCCCGCCCTCGGCCACGCCCGGCCGTCCCCGGGCCCGGTCACCCGACCGGCGCGCCCAACGACATCACCATGATACCCCATAACATTGTCGCCCGCCTCCCGTCCCACAAGCGCCGATGCGGACGAACGACAAAAAACGCCCCAGATGAATTTTACCCCCTTGCCAGCCCCCCCGCTTTCCCCTAAACCGCCGTTCACCGACACGATGCGGGCGTAGCTCAGGGGTAGAGCACAACCTTGCCAAGGTTGGGGTCGAGGGTTCGAATCCCTTCGCCCGCTCCAAGTTTCCTTCAAGGAAATCAGAGCGTTATGATAGGGCCGCCGCAGGGCGGCCCTTCGCTTTTAGCGCTTACATTTAAGGTCAGGCTCAACTCGCCACCAATCCTTCAGCCACGAGCCTGAACGCTTCGATCGCCTTCGGGAGAACGTGTGCGGCTCGTTACTGAAGGCGACCCACAGCGCGGCGTTGAAAGCCGTGCCGCTCAGAAGGGATGTCGAGCGAGGATGGGATCGGCATCGGGCCACAAACTATTACGAGCCCTGAGGGCGATATGCCGGCTGGAAAGGTCAATAGCTTCGGCCAAAGAGTTCCGTCGCGATCGGGCGCGCGGCAACGTCGCGCATATAGCGGGGCCTCAGCGTAAGCGCGTCCAGTGCGTCGCGATTGCGGCGCAGCCCATGTCGGCGCTCGTGCCGCTCTCGCGATATCCCTGCGCGATGGTGGGCATCCGGTGCCGCGCGATCCGGCGAGATCGTCGGTCACCGCCGCGTCTGACAGCCCGATTCGGCTCGTCGCTCGCTCCGTGCCGAGCGCCCCACCGAAGGTGGCCGCCTCTGCGCGAAAAGAGGCTTCACCCCTCACCATTCGACGCAGATCTTGCCGAAATGTTCGCCGCTCAGCTGATAGGCGAAGGCCTCGGGCAACTCCCCGAATGCAAAGCTGCGGTCGATGACGGGACGGACGCCGGTCGCTTCAAGCGCTGCGATATAATTCTGCTGATCGCGCCGACTGCCGACGATCAATCCCTGCAGGCGAATTTGCTTGCGCATCAGTTCCATCGTCGGCACTTGGCCCTCGCGCCCGGTAAGCACGCCGATCAGCGCGATATGCCCGCCAACCCGTGTGGCCCTGACCGACTGTGGCAAGGTGCCCGGCCCGCCGATTTCGACGACATGGCTCACGCCTTCTCCGCCCGTCAGCCGCAAGACCTCGTTGCCCCATTCGGGCGTGGCTTTGTAGTTGATCGTGTGATCTGCCCCGAGCGCGCGTAGGCGCTCGCGTTTTTCGTCTGAGGAGGAGGTGGCTACTACATTCGCACCCATCGCTTTGGCGAGTTGAAGTGCGGCGATTGACACGCCGCCGCCTCCCATGGTCAGCACGGTTTGACCCGCCTGCAGCGCGCCGTCGACGACGAGCGCGCGCCAAGCGGTAAGCCCGGCGGTGGTAATAGTCGCGGCTTCGGGATGGCTCCAGCCCTTGGGCGCCCGGGTGAAGGCCGAGACAGGGCGCACGACATGCGTCGCCGCCATGCCGTCGATCCCATCGCCTGGCGTCCCCGCGAAGTTGCCGACTGCGGTGAAGGGCCTGCCGGCGATCCAGTGCGGAAAGAAAGTCGAAACGACATGATCGCCCGGGGTGAATTCGGCAACGTCTGCGCCCACTGCCTCGACAACGCCAGCGCCATCCGCCATGAGGACACGACCATCTTCGGTAGGGATACCGCCGTTAGCGACGAGCAAGTCATGGAAATTGAGCGAGGTCGCGTGGATCGCCACGCGTACTTCGCCGGGTCCGGGCTCGCCCGGATCATCCCGCTCGACGATTTCGAGACGGTCTAAACCGCCGGGGGTGCGCACGACGTAGGTTTTCATAAGACAGTGCTTTCATTAATGGTTGATCGGACTACAGGACCGGACCTTTCTCCGGAAATCGGCATGCGCCCCGGTTGCCGTGAGCGGACGAACAAGCTGGCGACAAGCGCAGCGCAGCCAGCAGCTGCGCCCCCCCCCAGGGCGTCGTCATGATACCGGGGCCGGCCACGAGCAGACCGCCGATCGCCGAGAATGTTGCGATGCCGAAGTTGAACGCGGCGATGTTGAAGCCCGAAGCAGTCGCGACCGCGTCGGGCGCGACCTCTTCCGCGGCCGCGACCACGCCCGACTGAACGATGGGGCCAAGACAGAAGCAGCAGGCAGACCAGAGGAGAAGGTTGGCGAACATTGTCAGGACGTGCGGAGCCGAAAAGGGCAGCGCCGCAAGCGCCAGGACAAGACCGACCAGCGCTGCTGTCAGGCCGCGCCGCGTGCCGAGTGCATCGCTAAGCCGGCCCCCGCCAAAATTCCCGACCATCGCAGCTGCGCCGAATGCCATAAGCGCCAAGCTGACTGCGGCCGGAGACACACGGGTGACCTCCATCAGCAGCGGCGCGAGAAAGGTGAAAACCACGAATGATCCGCCGAACCCGGTCATGGCGATGAAATAGAGCGCCAGGAGGCGGGGCTTCGCCAGTACGGCGAACTGCGACTGCAATCCGGCGGGCCGAGCGTGGGGGATTTCCCGCGGCAACAAAAGTCGCAATAGCGCTGTCGCGAGGCATCCGAGCACAGCCACCGCCAGCAGCGGTGCGCGCCACCCAAGGCTCTGTCCGACGATTGTGCCGAACGGGACACCGATCACCATTGCAAGGGTGAGCCCTGCGAACATCATCGCCACCGCCTGCGCGCCGCGCTCACGATCCGCCAAGCTCATCGCAATCGGCGCGCCGACTGCGAAGAACACGCCGTGCGCCACTCCGGTCATGATCCGCCCGGCCAGCAGCACTTCATAAGTCGGCGCGGCGCCGCCAAGCAGATTACCGAGCGTGAATAGGCCCATCAGCCCAACCGCAAGCCCGCGGCGGGGAAACCTCCCGGTAAGGGCCGTGATCGTCGGCGCACCAACGGTCACGGCCAGGGCATAGCCAGTCACAAGCAAACCGGCTTGGGGTATCGTTACCGTAAGATCGCGCGCGACATCCGGGATAAGCCCGATCATGACGAATTCCGTAGTGCCGATGGCGAAGGCCGCCACGGCAAGCGCGATCAATGCAGGCGACATCGGTGTTGCTCTTTATACGTCGACCAGATCGGCAAAGTGCGCGACGAGGCCGGTTTGGCCCGGCGCAACATGGTCGGCCATGGTGTGGCGATCGGGGAAGTCGCCGCCGTTTTGCGACCGGAAGGGAATCGGCGTGTCGGTGAATAGCCCGGCGAGACGCACACGCCATGCTGCCTTGATCGCCTCCACTTCTTCCGCCGTGGAAATTTGACCCGCGCTATAGACCGCGTGCGTCGGGAGCACGTCCATGCCGGGGTAGAACAGCGCGCCATGAGTCAGCGGGAACAACAGTTGCTCGATCGGCCCGTTGATACCCCGCGGGCCATAATCGACCACTGGGCCGCCTGCCTGCACGTTGACCAACGCTCGCTTGCCCTTGAGGATGCCCTCGCCAAAGCGGAACTCGTTGGAGCCATTCTGATAGCCGTAGGCAAAACCGAAGGCATAGACCCGCTCTATCCAGCCCTTCAGGATCGCGGGCACGCCGTACCACCACAGCGGGAATTGTAGGACCACAGCATCGGCCTCGAGCAGCTTCTGCTGCTCGGCGATCACGTCTGGCGTCTGACGCCCGCTTGCGTAAGCATGGCCCGATTCCATGATGAACGACAGCCGTTCGGGGTTGTCGCGCGTCGGAAAGTCATCGGCGTCGTACACCGCCTTCCACTTCATGCCGTAGAGGTCCGAATGGACTACGGTGTGCCCCGCCGCCGACAGCGTCTCAGCGGTCACGTCGACCAACTGCCGTGTCAGCGAGGTGGGTTCAGGGTGCGCGTAAACAACGAGAATATTTCTTCTCACGAAATGATCTCCGTAGTTGTTGGGAGCTTTGTCCGCTTGATTGATGTTGCCGATCGGCATCAATTTCTCGTCAGGGCTTGCGCGCCGGTGACACGGACATCTTCGAGAAATTTGCGCGCCTGCGCGGCGCGCTGGGCTCGGTGGTGCCGACATCGATTTCGACACTTACGCTGTCGATGGCGCGGCGAGGCTCCTCGATCACGAGCAGAATGCTTGTCGTGGCAGCGATTCGCGCCAAACCGCGCGCTAGGCTATTCGGGTATGGGATGCTGACTAAGATCACTCGATGCCTCCGGCTCGGGATTGGAAGCCCGACGAGCATCAACGTGGGCATCTGACAGAGATTTGTGAAATCGATTATCTTAACCCATGGTATCCAAATGACGGATATCTAGTCGCTGATCGCGACGTTTGCGGCACTTGCACGGGGCGTGCATTGGCCCGTCGCCGAGGCGCGGCTCAACACGCTCCAGTTTGGCGGTCATCTACCAATCGTGAGAACAGCGCCGATCGCTTTCGTCACAAGCGGTCCGACGCGAACACAGACAGCTTCCGGTCAAGCGGCCCAAGCCGTTGACGTGTCGCGCCACGACCATCATATATGAAATCGATTAAACGGCGACCAGGAATAGACGGCGTGGATGACAGTCGCATCGACCTCAATCTCTTGGCGACACTCGAAGTGCTGCTTGCCGAACAAAACGTCACGAAAGCGGCAACTAAACTGCATCTCAGTCAGCCGGCTGTAAGCGCGCAACTGGCACGGCTTCGGGATTTGTTTGACGACCCGCTTCTGCTCCCGACGCGTCGAGGCATGATCCCGACCGCCAAGGCACTCGAACTTGCGCCGCAACTGAGAGACGCGCTGGATCACGTGCGCAACGCGCTACATTCTCATCAGGACTTTGATCCAGGCAAGGCAGAACTGACCGTATCGATCGGCTGTTCTGACTACATCCAGGCAGCAGTGGTGATGCCGTTCGTCTTGGCTCTCCGGCAGGCGGCGCCGGGAGTACGGGTGGCGGTACGGCATCTGGTACCCGAGCTAATCGAGCAGCAATTGGGGAATAAAGAAGTCGATCTCGTTATCGCTACTCCCGAACGGTCGGCCCCGCACTTGCGGACGTACCACCTATTCGATGAAAGTTATGTCCTCGTAGGAAGGCACAGTCATCCTCGGCTGAAATCGGGCATGACAATAAACGAATATGTCGAATTGGAACACGTCGTGGTCTCACCGCAAGGCGGTGGCTTCGAAACGCCAGTGGACAGCGCTTTGGCGACACTTGGCTATCGACGCAACGTCGTCGTATCAGCGGCCTCCTTTTTGTTCCTGCCGGAGATCGTCTCAGACAGCGATTTGGTTGCACTCGTGCCCAGGCGGCTATTTCTTAGACAATCAGAAAAGTTCACGATGGTTGACCTGCCCTGGCTAGGTGAGCAATTCAATGTCAGCCTGATTTGGCACGAGAGATGTCATGGGCATGCAGGCCACCGCTGGGTCCGAAACCTGATTGGAAATCTGGTCGGGGAAAATGATAAACGCAGGTCCGTGGCAGCCCAGCCGGTGCGGTCGGCTTAAGATGCCGTCATTCATGTCGCACTTCGACTTCGCCTGCCGTCGGAAATCCCCGGGCGACCATGCCTTGATATCTGTTCCATTGATATCAGTCTCTTAGAGCCTGAATCAGAAAGCGGTCTGATTGATTTTCCGCAGAACTCTGCGGATATGCGAGATTGTTGCCTCGACATCCTTCGTGAGGCGGCGGCAGCGCCCGAGCCATGCAAAGCTGCGCTCCACGATCCAGCGTTTCGGCAGGACGCCGAAGCCTTCGGCCCGATCGCTGCGCTTGACGATCTCGATCGTCCATCGGCCGAGGTCAGCCAGCGCACCACGCAACTGAACCGCTCCGGGATTGGCGGAGACCGGTTTGCACAAATTAGGCTGCCATAGGGACACGGTCTATAGCAGCGTAGAACTGTTGTTCGGCCTCGGCCGGCGTGATGTTGCCGATGGGCTCGAGGATGCGGCGGTTGTTGAACCAGTCCACCCCTTCCAGCGTCGCATATTCGACGGCATCGAACGATCGCCACGGGCCGCGCGGATGCCGTCGCCTTCGGCCGCGCCTTTATCGCCAACCCGGACCTTCCCGAGCGCCTTCGGCTCTCTCTGCCGCTCAACCGCTATGACCGGTCGACCTTCTACGGCGGCGATCAGCGCGGCTACACGGATTACCCCTTCCGCGCAGACGCAGCCTGATCCGCATTCCTCTCAGGAATAACGCCTATTCGGGGAAGCCGCCTACGCAGCCCCACCGGGGCACATCATTCTCGTCACATCAAGACGCCAATCAGGGAGCGCCATCATGACCCTTCAAGAGAAGCTCGACGCCTTCAAGGGCGACTTCGAAGCGGGCAAGCCGCCGTATAACGTGCCCTATTCGGTGATCGAGACCATGCATCGGGCGACGGCGGAATTGATCGCCTCGGGCGCTGCCGGCCGCGCGCTCAAGGCCGGTGACAAGATGCCCGCGTTCACGTTGAACGACCCGGACGGCAAACCGGTCTCCTCGCGCGATCTGCTCGCCCATGGCCCCCTGGTCGTGAGCTTCTATCGCGGTGTCTGGTGCCCCTATTGCAACATGGAATTGCAGGCGCTTCAGGAGGCGCTCCCGGCTTTCGAAAAGCTCGGCGCGAGCCTGATTGCCATTTCACCGCAAACCTCGGTGAACAGCCGAAAGTCGGTCCGCCAGAACGAGCTTTCATTTCCGATCCTCTCGGACGAGCACAACGATGTTGCCGCCGCCTTTGGTCTGCGCTTTGCCATGCCTGACTATCTTGTCGACCTCTACAAGGAGCTCAAGAACGATCTGCCGTCCTTCAATGGCGATGACAGCTGGACCCTGCCGATGCCGGGCCGCTTCGTCATCGGTCAGGACGGTGTCATCCTCTACGCCGAGGTGAACCCGGACTACACACGCCGTCCTGAACCCGCGGGCATGCTGCCCGCGCTTCGTCACGCGGCGCGTGCCACGGCCTGAGGAAACGCGGGCTCCGATCTTCAACACGCCCGGAGCCTCGGACGGAGTGCAAATTGATGTCTCGTACGTTCCTCGTCACCGGCGCCAGCAAGGGCATAGGCTTGGCGCTCTCCCATCGCCTGGTTAAAGCTGGGCACCACGTCATCGGCATCGCCCGCCACCGGACCGACGACTTTCCGGGCGAGCTTGTGCCCATCGACCTCGGGGACGGTGCCGCGACCAATGCGGTGCTGACCGATCTCAGCGGCCGTTTCGAGGTCGATGGTGTGGTCAACAATGTCGGCCTCGTTCGCCCGCAATTGCTGGGAGCGGTCGATCTCCCGACGCTCGATGAGGTGATGCGGGTCAATCTTCATCCCGCCGTACAAAGCGCCCAGGTGTTTCTGCCCGGCATGAAAGCGCGCGGCTGGGGACGTATCGTCAATATCACCAGCTTGACCGTGCTCGGCAGCGTTCAGCGGACCGCCTATGCGGCCGCCAAGGCAGCCCTGACCAGCTTCACCCGAGGCTGGGCGCTGGAGCTTGCCGAGACGGGGATTACCGTCAATGCCGTCGCACCGGGACCGACCGAGACGGAACTCTTCCGCGCCAATAATCCGCCGGGCTCCGACGGGGAGCGCCGCTATCTTACGGCGGTGCCGATGCGGCGCTTCGGCAAGCCCGACGAGATCGCCGCGGCGATCGCATTTCTTCTGTCCGAAGATGCGGGCTTCGTCACGGGACAGGCGCTGCATGTCGATGGCGGCGCATCTATCGGCAAATCTGCCTTCTGACCTTTGGCCAGCAGAAACACCGCGGCTAGCGCGTCGGCGCTCGTCGACGGATCAAGGCGACCGGCCGTGCTGGCGCACCCTCATCTCTCAGCCTTCCTCGAACGGAGACACACCATGATCAACGGATTCACGCTTCTCGACGCGACGACAGCCCCCACTGAGTCGGCCCAAATCCTCAATGAGGTCCAGGCGGCGTGGGGCTTCGTGCCCAATCTGCACCGCGTGCTCGCGGAAAGTCCCGCCGCCCTGGAAGCTTATGCCACTCTGTGGGGTATCGCGGAGAAGACGAGCTTCACCGCTCAAGAACGGAATATCGCCTATCTCTCGATCATTTACGAAAACGAGTGCACCTACTGCATGGCGGGGCACACCAATCTTTCTAAGATGGCAAAGGTGAACCCGGCCGATATCGAAGCGATCCGGGCAGGCCGCGCCATCGCCGATAGCAAGCTGGAGGCCCTGCGGCAGTTTGCTGCCAAAATCACCCGCCAGCGCGGTGTCGTCAGTGAGACGGACGTGGCCGCCTTCAAGGCCGCGGGCTACACCAACCAGTCCGTGCTCGATGTGCTGGTCCTGGCGGCCACCAAGCTCATCTCCAACTACACCAACCACCTGGCGGCCACTCCCAACGACGACTTCATGAAGGGCGCCGAATGGACCGCGCCGGGCAAGCTTCACGCCATCGCATAGCCGCACAATGCCCGCCTTCCATGGCAGTGGGAGGCGGAAGCTTAAGCGCGTCAGGTCCGTGCCCTTTTTGATGGGGCCATCGGCAGGCGACGACGCTGTAGTGCGGTGCGAATCATCTCAGAGCCCCAACCCCCGATTGCGACCGAAGCCCCAGTCGACGCCGCCGTCATCGCGCCAGGCGCGGCCCGTGGCGATCGTTCGATGTCGTCGAATATGCGACGCTGGAAGGGGTGGACTGGTTCAACAACCGCCGCATCCTCGATGCCCATCGGCAACATCACGCCGGCCGAGGCCGAACAACAATTCTACGCCGCTATAGACCGTGTCCCTATGGCAGCCTAATTTGTGCAAACCAGTCTCCGCCAATCCCGGGGCGGTTCATCCCGTTCCCCGCATCGTTCCAGACAACGCGGAAATCATGCTCTTTTCTTCCGTCATCGGTGCCCCGCTCAAAAACGAAGGGGGGTCAGTTCCTCATTGCGACAGGGGGTCACTTTCTCACTTCGCCTGACAGTCAGGTCGTGCGCGCAAGCCTATGAGTGTCACCCGTACATGCCAGGGCATTGCCAAACTGAACTAACCCTGTTGCCTCCCCTTGAGCTAGTCTAGTGGCTTTACCACAGCAGGCGAGTACCCGCCTCCTGTTCAACGGATTGCAAGAGATCGTCGTGAAACTTCCCAAATTTACCGCAGTTCTGGCCTGCGCGTTCATGATAAGCGAGCCGGCCATGGCCGACTCGCCCGAAGTTTTGCCTTTGCAAGAAGTGCCAGGTGTGGGGTTGGCGTTAGATGTCACCTGTACCGGCCTCGGTTTTTGAGACATCTGGTTGGAGCCTAAGCGGCGAGAGCCGCGGTGGAAAGAGCTTTGGCGCGCACGGCGTTCGGTGACATGAACCCGTGCCGTTCAAGGAGCCATGTTTCATTGTATAGATCGCGGAATTCCAGCAGGGCCTGTCGGAGATCCTCGACGTTCTCGAAGTTCCGGACCCAGAGCAGGTTCTCCTTGAGTGTCCGGATGAAGCGTTCGGCGCAGCCATTGCCCTCGGGGGCGCGGACGAATGCCGGCGAGCTTTCGATGCCCAGGAAGCGAATTTCGTTCTGGAAATCATCGGACATATACTGGCTGCCGTGATCGTGGCGCAGGGAAAGTCCAGTTGCTACTTTTTCGGCGAATGCGCCAAAACAGCGGCGCACGCCCTGGCGTATGGGCTCCAGGGCCTCGAAGCGGGTGCCGCGCCGGGCGGCATGAATGCCGGCGCATTCGCCGCTGTGATGATCGATGGCAATGAAGACGGCGGCCTGTCCTTCCTGCGTCCATGTCGACGTCATGTCGGTGCCCCACATGATGTCGAGGGCATCCGGGATGATGGTGCCGTCATGGTTGCGCGGTCCCTTCGGCGCGCCGGTCCGCGAGGGGGCGAGCAGATCGTTTTCACGCATCAGGCGCAGCGTCCGGCGACGGGACGTGCGTACGCCCGCGACCCGCAGTCTTGCCCAGACCTTGCGGTGCCCTTCGCCATGAAACGGGCTGGCCGTGATGATCGCACGGATGCGCCCGACCAGTTCGGCGTCCGGCATGGGGCCTGTCGGGCCGCGCCGCCGCAAGGCTGGTCTCACCTCCATGGGCGTCCGGCGGCGGTAGAGTGTCGCCCGGCTGATGTTCCAGACCCGGCAGACCGCCGCCAGTCCATAGGGGCGACCGGAAGAGGGGGAGACCGCCGCACTCATGGCCGCAGCCTCCGACGGGCCAAAGGGCGGCCAGCCTCCATGGCCGCGATCTTTTCACGCAGCAGTTCACGCTCGATCATGACCTCGCCGAGCTTTGCCTTGAGGCGATCGCTCTCCAGCGTTTCACCGTCAGTCTGACGTGTCGCAAGACTGGCCTCGCCCCCGGAAAGGAAGGCGCTCTGCCATCCGCTCAGGGTTGCGGCCGTCACGCCCAGTTCGCGCGAGACCATCTCCATGTCCTCACCGCGCAGCAGACGAAGCACGGCCTCCTTCTTGCGGCGGCGTGACATGCGTCCGCCATGCCCCGGTCGTTTCGCGTCGTTCTTCAACTCGTTCGTCATTCTGACACCCTCGCGCATTCCTCACGCGCTTATCTGGTGTCTCAAAAAACCGATAGGCGGGAGACACCGTCGATGGCCATCCCGGGCGTTTTCTTTTTGACACCGGCTGGGGCGTCAGCGCCGTCACACCGACGGTTGCAGCCATTATCGGCTGCAAGCCCTGGGGACGTGTCACAGGGTTTCGGGCGATTGGAGAGCGGCTGGACAGCCAACGTTGTAACGCCGCCACGTTCCGGGCTGGCGGTTTTCAGGCCAAGGCGCCGGAAGTCATTATCGTCGATCTCATGAAGTTCTTACCCCCGGGCACGAAGCCCCTGAGTGGCGGCATCGGCTTGGACCTCTTTGCCGGGCACACCGTGACGATCCAGTCGCACCTTCACCGCCTCGTGCTGGAAACCAGCGCTAGCCGAGAGGCTCGCATCAAGACCGCTCAGGGGATCACCGTACGGCCCGTACGCGACGCACAAGGCGCCGCCCTTACCGTGGACGTGGCCGTGCCGACAGCCGATGGCCCCGCCTGGATGGAACTGGACACCGGCAACAATGGTCCGACCCTGATCGCCGCCCACGTCGCGAATCTCGTGGGCGTGAAGGCGGGGGAGGACAAGCCTCAGCCCCTCACCATGCCACTTCGTCCCGGTGTGACGGTGCGGGATGCGGCGATCGTTCGCGACCTTATCTTGGACGGCGATATCGGACGCGGCTTTCTGGACCACTGGGATCTGACGCTTGATCTGGCGCAGGGGAAGGGTTGGCTGGCGCCGGCTCAGCAGTAGCCAGCGCCGGCCCCGGCCTACTATCGTCGGTCGGAGCGCTTCGCACAGCCCGAGCCGGCGTGGTCGACCACAGCCCTGACACGCATGGCCTGTGCGCGCCGGATCGCCTGTAGCGAAAGACCGCTCGCGAGCAGTTCGTCGATGAGATCGATATGCAGCGAGGCCAGCAGCGCGTGGGCGACATAGAGCGAGTCGTCCGCCGTCGTTGGGCTCGTAGCATCTTCGATAAGCGTTTGCGCGATCTTGTGCATCCAGCGGTAGTGAGGTGATTGCAGAAGACCTGCGCCGACCTCGCGGGCACGGATCAGATGCCGGTTGTCCAGCTTGAACGTCAGAACCGCATCCAGGAACGCCACAAGCCGCTCCTCTGGCGTCGTGGCGGCTTCGAACGGCGGCGCACCCCGCTCGACCTCCTCGCGTAAGGCCGCGATCTTAGACGCCCAAAGCACATCGAGAAGCCCGTCACGGCTGCCAAAGGCGCGAAAGAGCGTCCCCTTGCCGACCCCGGCAGCGGCCGCGATGGCGTCCATCGTCACGTTCCCCGGAACATCGCTTGCGGCGAACAGCCTGTCGGCGGCCGCCAGCATCGCGACAGGTGAAAGCGGGCGACGCCCACGCCGCACGGCTTGCGTTTCGGACTGATAGTCCGATATAGAAGAGGCTGTTGGACCCATGGTCCGAATTATAGCGAGGTTGCCTCATGACCCCAACATCTTGTTTGCCGGACTGGTTCGAACAGGCGCTCGAAGGGCTTCGCGCGGGAGATATCGGGCGATGGATGACGATTTACGCGCCCGAGGCAGTTCACGAATTTCCATTTGCACCCGAGGGCGCCCCGCGTGAGCTTGTCGGGCGTGACGCCATCGCGGTCTATATGAGCCGGTTGCCATCGCTCCTCCGCTTCGGCGCGCTCAGCGATGTGCGGGCGCGGGTAGCGGATGATGAACTGATCGTCGAAGCCACGGGACATCACCGGCGCGTTGCCGACGACGCGGTCAGGGAAATCTCCTACGTCTGGTTCATCAAGACCCGGGACGGCAAGGTCGTACATTTCCGGGATTACATGAATCCACGTCAGCTATCGTCCATCGTAGCCGAATGAAGGCGGGGTTCGGGACGCCAGTCTCTTCTTGGGCACCCACCCTCGTCGTTCATCCTCAGTGGTGTAGCGGAGCGACAAACGGAGGACTGGGATAGTTCGCCATGCTGAACTTTTCGCTGCTCGCTGCCGCAACAGTCTTACTTGCTGTATCCGCTCCGGCCCTTGCGCAGCCCGAGCCGGCGTGGTCGACCTCCGCCGCCGGTGAACAAGTTGTGGATCTGCCATTAGGGGATGGAGTCCCCCAGCGTGTGCTGCTCGATGCGCCGATTCATCCGCGCGCCACGCTGGTCATGCTCCCGGGGGGAACGGGCGACGTTGGCGTAGGGCGCGACGGCGATCCGCGGCACGACGACAATTTCGTCGTCCGCACGCGGGCGGCTTGGGTGGCGAAGGGCTATGCCGTGGTGATCCCGGACACCATCGATCAGGCGAACCTGCGCGGCGTGCGCAGTTCTCCCGCATACGGCCGCTTGGTGGATGACGTAGCTGGCTATGCTCGGGATCGGTTTCAGGCGCCGGTGTTCCTGGTCGGCACCAGCCAAGGAACGATCGCGGCGATGAACGCCGCCGCCCGGGCTGGGCCTGGGCTGATTGCAGGCGTGGTGCTGACCGAGTCGGTGAGTGTTCCCGGGCGTCGCAGCACGGAGACCGTCTTCGATGCCAGGCCGCAGGACGTGCGGGTCCCCGCCCTGATCGTCGCCAACCGCGACGATGCTTGCGACGTGGCGCCTCCCGCAATGGCAGAGCGCATCGTCGCGGCCATGATCCACTCTCCGAGTGTGCAGTTGTTACCGGTCAGCGGCGGCGTCCAGCGGTCGCAAAGCGCGTGCGGCTCGCTATCGCCGCACGGCTACTATGGCATCGAACAGCCGGTGATCCACCGCGTCGCCGGATGGCTGCGGGTTCACGGCGGCTGACTGCGGCGAACGCGTCGGGTCTCCAGAAAGGTCGGCCAGCGGCAATTTTGAAGACTCGCCTCAGCTTGCCGCCAATTGGCTGTAAACCGTCGGCGACAATCCTGTGACGCGGCTGAACGCGGTGCTGAACGCGCTGACCGATCCATAACCCGCGATCTCGGCCACTTCCATCATTGGCCGCTTGCTCGACACGAGAGCGGCTTTGGCCAGCAACATACGTCAGGCCGACAGATACCCGATCGGCGAGACACGCCAATCGGTCAGATCGAGGCAACTGACGCCGGACGATGGACGGCCCTCGCCCGACTGTTGGTTCCCTTCGGAGGTCTACTTGCAGGCAATCTGCAGGCCGGCGAGACGCTTGTCGTCAACGGCGGAACCGGGGGCTTCGGCGGCGCAGGAGTCGCGATGGCATGGGCGATGGGCGCGGGGCGGGTCGCGGTCACCGGCCGCAGTCAGGAGACATTGGAAGACTTTGTCAGGAAATCCAGGACCAAATCGATCGGCTCGCCGGCCGCGTCGCAGATCGACCTTCGGTCGTGCGCTTCATCGCCGGTGAACCGAACTGTCCGAATGCGGCGTCCGTATCGCCTTGCCAAATTCGGACTGGATGAGGCCAACGAGGCGGTGGCCTATGCCGCAGCCAACGCCGGGCCGCGTCAATCGACCGTGCTGCGGCCAGACCAAGGGCAATCGCAATCAACAGATAAACTTGCAAGTTAGTCTGTCTTATAATATGCATCGGGCATGACAGATGAAACTGACCGATCATTAGAAATCGTCGCCAAGGATTTCACGACCGCTATCAGCCGGGTGCTGCGACGGCTTCGCACCGAGGCAAACCCGACCGAGCTGGCTCTTTCGCAGATGGGTGTGCTGTCGCGCCTCGAGCAGGGCGGTCCGATGAACACGGCAGACCTGGCGCGCGCCGAACTGATGAAGCCGCAGTCGATGGGCGTCATCTTGGGAAGCCTCGAACAGGAGGGGCTGGTCGAACGGCAGCCCCATCCGACCGACCGCCGTCAGGTACTTTTCGCGCTAACCGAGGCGGGCGCGGCGGTGAGGACGAAGCATCGCGCCATAAAGCGGGACTGGTTGGTGCGCGCACTCGCTAAACTCGATCCGGCTCAACGGGAAGCGCTCATCGCTGCGATCCCCGTCATCCGGCAGGTCGGCGAGACCTGACCTCATGCGCTCGGAGCCCCAGGTCAGTCTGCGGCAACAATCAAACATCGAATTCGTGGAGGCCGTCATGGCTGCGACTCAACTCGACCCCAGAACCGCCCTGATCGTTGTCGATCTCCAGAAGATCGTCGCCTCGATGCCCAGCGCCCATCCCTTCGCTGAGGTGTTGAAGAACGCCAGCCGTTTGGCTGACGCCTTCCGTCAACGTGATCTTCCCGTAATCCTGGTCAATGTCGTCGGGATGGCGCCGGGTCGGACGGAGCAGAGCCGTTCGGGCGGCGACCTTCCGCCGGACTGGTCCGAATTGCTGCCGAACCTGAACCAGCAGCCTCAGGATCATCTTGTTTCGAAGAAAACTTGGGGAGCGTTCACCAACACCGGACTTGAGGATTACCTGAAGTCCGCCGGCATCACCCACGTCGTGGTCTGCGGCGTCGCGACGAGTGTCGGCGTCGAGTCGACCGCACGCCAGGCCCACGAACTCGGTTTCAATGTCACCCTCGCCGTCGACGCCATGACCGACCTCGGCGCGGAGGCGCATGCCAACAGCGTTGAGCGGATTTTTCCAAAGCTCGGCGAGACCGCCACAACCCAAGACATTATCGACCTCCTATCGACACGGGACGCCTGACATGTCCTGGCTCCCACTTCTTGCTTATTTCTTCGGGGGCTTCTTCCTGGCGAATGCGGTGCCGCATGTCGTGAGCGGTATGATGGGACGGCCATTCCAGAGCCCATTCGCAAAGCCGCCAGGACAAGGCCTGTCCTCTTCGACCACCAATGTGCTTTGGGGCTTCTTCAATATCGTCGTCGGCTACCTGCTGGTCTGCCGCGTTGGGGATTTCCAGTTGAGGAATACGACAGACATGGTCGCCCTGGGCGCCGGCGCATTCCTGATCTCCCTGTTCTCGGCGCGGCACTTCGGCCGGTTCAACGGCGGCCATGCAACAGAACGCTTCTGAAACGGCTGATAGAGCGGGTGATCGGCTCGATCCCTCGGTCTGGAAAATTGCGGGCGTCGCGTTGTTCGGGGCTTTACTCGCACAGTTGGATGCGACGATCGTCAACGTCTCCCTGTCGAGCCTTGCGACGGCGCTGAACAGCAGCCTGTCGACGATACAGTGGGTCACCAGCGGCTATTTGTTGGCGCTCACCCTGGTTCTGCCGTTGAACGGATGGCTGGTCGACCGCATCGGTGCCAAGGCGCTTTATCTGTGGTGCTTCTCGGCATTCACACTCTGCTCGGCACTGTGCGGCCTTGCCTGGTCGGCACCCTCGCTGATCGGATTCCGGGTCTTGCAAGGCATCAGCGGCGGCCTCCTGGCGCCCATGACCCAGATGATGATCGCGCGGGCCGCAGGCAAGCACATGGCCCGCGTAGCGGGTTATATGGCGCTGCCGGTCCTGCTGGCGCCGGTCCTCGGTCCCATCATCGCCGGCGCCATCCTGCAATATGCGTCATGGCGCTGGCTGTTTCTGGTCAATCTGCCGGTCGGGGCGGTCGCCCTTGTGTTGGTGGTCCTGCTCCTGCCCAGCGACCGGCATGAGACGACACGACGGACGTTGGACTGGTTCGGTCTCACGCTGCTCTCGCCCGGCTTGGTTCTGTTCCTGTACGGCTCCGAGCGTCTCGACGACATGGTGGGGCGCGTCATTCTGGCAGGCGGAATCGCGATGATGGTCGGCTTCTTGTGGACGGCGCGACGAAAGGGCGACGATGCGCTGATCGACCTGCGCCTGTTCGAAGGCAAGGTCTTCTCCACGGCGGCCATCACGCAATTCCTCTCAAACGGCGGCATGTTCGCTGGTCAAATGCTCATCCCGGCGTTCCTCATCCAGGCATGTGGCCGAACGCCCGGCGAAATGGGTTGGATGCTGGCGCCGCTGGGCATCGGCATGATGCTCACCAATCCCTTCATGGGCGCACTGACGGATAGGTTCGGCATTCGGCGCGTGTCCGCAGGGGGCGCTCTCCTGACACTCGTCGCCACATTGCCCATGCTTTACCTCGCCACCCAAGGGCTGAATCTGTTGGTGCTCATACCCGCTCTGCTTTTGAGGGGCATGGGTATGAGCGGGGTGGGCCTGCCATCGCTGACGGCAGCCTATGCTTCGGTCAGCCGACAGAAAATACCGATGGCGACGACCTCGCTGAACATCGTTCAACGTCTCGGCGGCCCGACAATGACGACCGTTTGCGCAACCTTCCTGGCCTGGAAGCTAGGACCGCATGCCGCCGATCACGCCATTTCGAGCGCATATGCTTGGACGTTTCTGATTCTCTGCGGCCTCCACGCATTCACCTTTCTTGGCGCAATCCACTTGCCACGCCGGCTAAGCGACGTCGAAACACGAGAATGATAGGTGGATGTCGCGCGGAGATCTCCGTGCCTTGCGGCACAAGCAGGATGCGGCCGTTCCTACCGCACGGATGAGTTCCGGGAGCTCGCCTATAAATAAAAAATTGCTGACAGAATCGAACAATTCGTGGTTCCGTCTAAGGAGAACAATTCCAAAAAATGAGTTGAAAACGGGTAGAAACCATTGAACTGCATCGGCTCAACTCGAGACACTCGCGGCAGCGTCGTAAACACCTCTCGCTTGCTCCATGGCCGGCCAGTTCTCCTTGATCCAACCCGTAAAGACTTCGATCGGATGCAGCATGCTCTTCCCCATGGAAGTCAGTTGATACTCAACGCGGGGCGGCACTTCTGGAAAATAATGTCTTGATACGATTCCGTTTCGTTCCAGCATCCTCAGAGTTAAAGTCAGCATTCTCTGAGAAATTCCCCGCACCCCATGTTTTATCTCAGAAAACCTCGCGCGATTGTCCGGAGCTTGAGCGAGCATCGATAACACAAGAATCGTCCATTTATCGCCAAGGTGAGTGAGCACATCATGCGGTGCGCACGAAGCGACCAGCTCCACATCTGCCTGCGACTGTCCATTTGCCGTCGGTGGCATCGGTTCTCTCCTTGTAACCGAAGCACAAAAACGTGCCGTCTTGTGGAAACCCCATAGCAGTATACCTTCGTAACTATCAAGAGTTATGAAAGGGAACCCAAATGCAGCAAATTGGCGTTATCGGCGCTGGCCCTGTTGGACAAGGCCTGGCCAAGCGGCTTGTCGCGCTCGGATACGTTGTCCGGATTGCGAATTCGAGAGGTCCGGCGAGCCTTCGGGATGTCGCCAAAAGCACAGGCGCCGAGCCCATCGACATTAGGGACATATCCGCGGGTGCTGCGGTCCTTGTTCTTGCCATCCCGTTCGGTCGTGTTCCCGATCTGCCAAAATCGGTCGTCATCTCGCTTCCTGGCGACGCGATCATTGTCGATGCGGGCAATTATTACCCGCGACGTGATGGGGCGATCCCGGAAATCGACCAGGGCCTTCCGGAGTCTCAATGGATCTCCCGAAAGCTCGGCGTACCGGTGGTCAAAGCGTTCAACAGCATCATTGCATCCCGGCTGGTCGATCAATGTAGGCCCGCAGGAGACCGGCGCCGCATCGCACTGCCGGTCGCTGGCGATGATTTGGCGAGCCGCAGAGCCACCATGGCTCTTGTGGAGGCATTTGGGTTCGACGCGTTCGACGCCGGCTCCCTCGCGGAATCGTGGCGTCAACAGCCAGGACAGCCAGCCTACTGCACCGATGCGACAAGGGCAGAACTGCGCGTGTTGCTCGCGCGCGCCGATCGAGAAATGGCCAAGCGCAACCGCGATAAAGCAACGGAAATTCTCTCGAAGCTGCCGGAGGATTACCCGGCGGACCAACTCGTCCGGGCGTCGAGAATTTTGGTGGGACTGGACAAGCTGCGGCCGGCAAGCTGGTTTGCCATCTTGCGCCTGGCGGCGACGATCGCTCTTCGGAAGCAACGGCGGCGTGACGTGGTGAAAGACAGAGTCGCCTCACCATCATGATAGGTGGTCTGTGTTAAGGAGTAATGATTTCACCTTGTGCAGCGGTTTGCCAACACAATTTTGCGGCAAAAGATGAGCGGTTACGGCGGGAAATTCCGCCGGATCGGAAAGTCCGCCCCGCGGCTAAACTTGCACG
Source organism: Nguyenibacter sp. L1 (assembly GCF_035199985.1). Taxonomy (GTDB): domain Bacteria; phylum Pseudomonadota; class Alphaproteobacteria; order Acetobacterales; family Acetobacteraceae; genus Gluconacetobacter; species Gluconacetobacter vanlangensis. The sequence goes on along the minus strand of NZ_CP127015.1, from coordinate 3,201,608 downwards.
CGAGGGGCACTGTGCCCCTCGCGCCGACTTGATGGACCTTCAACGGTCCAGGACCAAAGCTCAGCCACGGATGAATGCGAGCAGGTCGGGATTGACGAGGTCGGCATTCACGGTCAGCAGGCCATGCGAAAGCCCCGCATAGACCTTGAGGGTGCTGGACTTTATCAGCTTGACCTGCAGCTCGACCGCGTTCCTGTAGGGCACGACCTGATCGTCATCGCCCTGGATGCAGAACGTCGGCACTGTGATCGCTTTCAAATCCTCGGTCTGGTCGGTCTCCGAGAACGCCTTGATACCTTCGAAGTGGGCCTTGGCGCTCCCCATCATTCCCTGGCGCCACCAGTTCCGAATGACGCCCTGCGAGATTTTCGCGCCCGGACGGTTGAAGCCGTAGAACGGCCCCGAAGCCACATCGAGGAAGAACTGCGCCCGGTTGGCGGCCAAGGCCGCGCGGAAGCCGTCGAAGACCTCGATCGGCGTGCCGCCGGGATTGTGGTCCGTCTTGACCATCAACGGCGGAACCGCGCTGACCAGGACCGCCTTGGCTACCCGGCCTTGCGGTTGACCATACCGGGCGACATAGCGCGCGACCTCGCCGCCTCCGGTCGAATGACCGACGTGGATGGCATTCTTCAAGTCCAGGGACTCGGCGACCGCGGAGGCGTCGGCCGCATAATGGTCCATGTCATGACCGTCGCCGACCTGGCTCGAACGTCCGTGGCCGCGGCGATCATGAGCGATGACGCGGTAGCCCTGGCCGAGGAAGAACAGCATCTGCGCGTCCCAATCGTCGGCGCTGAGCGGCCAGCCGTGGTGGAACATGATCGGCTGGGCGTCCTTCGGTCCCCAATCTTTGTAGAAGATGTTCACGCCATCCTTGGTCGTCACGAATGTCATGGTCGGCTCTCCTTGCGGGTGATGAATGTTATGCGGGGCGCGACCGTCTAAAGGCAAGCGCCTCGTTTCACGGGCCATCATCGCCCGTCACAATGCTCTTCAAGGCCCCTTGCAGCGTGGCAACCTGTTTCGTGCCGTTCAGTTGCACGAATTGTCGTTGAGCTTCCTGCCAAAGGGGCGCCGCTTCGTCGTGAAGGCGGCGGCCCGCCTCGGTGAGTTCGACCAGGCGGCTTCGGCCGTCCGTGGCAGAGGGCCTGATACAGACCAAGCCGTCCCGTTCCAGAAACCCGACCATTTTGCCCATCGCCGTCCGTTCGATGTCCAACCGTTCGGCAAGAGCATTAACCGCCGCGCTCCCTACCTCGTTCAGGGCCGCCAAGGTGAGGAATTGCGTGATGCGCAGGCCCGCCGGCTCAAGGTGGGCATCGTAGAAGCGGGAGACCTGCCGGTTCGCCTTCCTGATGGCGAAGCAATTGCATTGATCGATTCCGAGAGGCTGGCTGACCGGCAGCATCGCTTTGTCCTTTCAATTTTCTACGAAAGCCCGGCCGGCGGGGTGATGTAGCCGGGCGCCTCCGCCGCAAGGGTGCTCTTCAGCAACTCAGTCCCCTTGTCGGCCATGATCTCGTTCTTGCCGGCGGCGAGAGCATCATAGGTCTGGCGCACGACGTCATCCGGACTGGCCTTTGGCACGTCGATCCCGTTGGTCAGATCGGTGTCCACGAACCCGACATGCAGCCCGAGAACCTGGATGCGGCGCTCATGCAGGTAAAAGCGAAGCTGGTTCGTGTAGTTCCAGGCTGCCGCCTTCGACGCCGCATAGGGCGCCAGAATGGGCCGCGGAAGCCAGACAATGTCGGAAAGCACGTTGATGATGGCGGCCTGCGGTTTGTTCGACAATATCGGCTCAAAGGCCTGCGTGACGCGCACCACGCCATAATAGTTGGTCTCGAACATGCGGGCGGACTGCGCTTCGACATCGGCGGCCAGCGGCCCGTCGATCAGGGCGGCGATGCCGGCGTTGTTGACCAGCAGCGTGGTATCCGCCGCCAGTTCCGCAGCCACGGCGATCGACGCCTTGTCGGTGACATCGATCCTGACCGGAATGAGGCCAGGCTCGTCGAAACCGCTCGTCTTGCGCATGCCCGCATAAACCCTTGCCGCCCCGCGACGACGCGCCTCGCGCGCAAAGGCCAGACCCAGACCACGATTTGCGCCAGTGATGAAGACGGTGGCGTTGGTGACGTCCATGACAAACTCCATTTCGAGAATCGCAGCCGGCGGGAACCAATTCGCGCCGGGCCGGCGGGTGTCAATTCAAAGGAACATGCCTTCCGGCAACTGCTTCGAGAGCGCATCCCGCAGATGAGAGGCCAGAGACAGCACAGCGCCCAACGGACTCATCCGCACGCTCACGCGCGGCACAGAGCCATCGGCGTTGTGGTCGACGACGACGCTCGCGCTCAGGCTTTCGCCGCTCGTCAGGACGGCGTCATATTCGATGAAAAGCCGCGAACCGGCGGTCTGAACGAACGTCGGTGTCTGCGAGGCGTAGAAGGTTCCGACGGCGTTGACCGCGAGCCGGATATCTTCGCGCCCGATCACCGGGCCGCGCAACACCGAGCTGACGAGTTCGGCGTCGGGCGTCAGATCATCCAGAAACGGATGACGCTCATCTTGGGCGTGTGACATTTTGAAACCCTCGACCTGTCCGGGATCGCGCTCAGGCGAACACGGCGCGATTCCGCGCGATGAACTGCTGGACCGAGAGCGACGGCGTCCCGGTAATCGTCTCGACGGCATCGTTGACGCCCGAGAAGATCCCGTCGCGATAGTTTTGCGCGACCTCGACAAGGTGCTGCACGAGGAACGGCGGAAATCCGTAGAGATTTTCCATCTTGTCCTTGAACACCTCGATCGAAGTCGGCGCGTACTCGATCTTGGCGTCGAGCACCTCGCTCATGGCGGCGGCGATTTCGGCATGGTTCATCTCGACCGGACCATGGAGGGTATAGATCTTGCCTTCATGGCCCGCCGGTCTGGCCAGGAGGTGGGCGATCACTCGTCCCTGGTCGTCGGTGCTGATCGGGGCATGGCGGCCATTCTCGAAGGGGAATTCGATCTTTTTCTTCGCCCAGATTTCCTTGGCGAAATGCGGGTACACCAGCCAGTCGGCAAAGAAGGTCGGGCGAATGTGGGTTGTCGCCACGCCAGACCAGTCGAACACCCGTTCGGACACCCAATGATCCTGCGCGGCATGGCTCACCGACTCCCGGCGCGCCGAAATTTGCGACATGTTGACGATCGAGGCGACGCCCGCTTCCTTCGCGGCTTGCGCGAAACAGGCGGCGGCTCCGATGATTCCGGGCGCAATCGGATAAAGAAAATAGACCGATTTGACGCCTTCCATCGCAGCCCGGATCCGGTCGATGTCGGTGAAATCCCCGACCGCGATATCGACGCCGCGCGCCCTTAGGGCAGCCGCCCGCTCATCATCGGCGCGCACATAGGCACGGACGCGCTTACCCATCTTCAACAGTTCGTCTATGGCGACGCCGCCGGTCCGGCCCGTCGCGCCGCTTACGAGAAAGTCAGCTTCGCTCATGGTTCTGCTCCGCGCGAACATAAGAGCATATGCTCCAATACGGACCATATAGGAGCATATGCTCTTATAGTCAAGCCATTCCCCGCTTCGCTCGGTCGCCGGATGCGCCGCCCGCATCGGTCAGGGCGCAGGAACGGATTGCTGCCGCGCATAGCGCGCCGGCGGCAGTCCGACATGGCGGGTGAAGGCGACGCTGAAAGCACTCGCGGAGCCGTAGCCGACACGTTGCGCGATCTCGGCAATACCAACCTCGCTCCGCCGGAGCATGTTTTTGGCCAGAGCCATGCGCCAGTTCAGCAAGTAGGCCATCGGTGCCAGGCCGACGGCACGACTGAAACGTTCGAAGAAGGCCGAACGGGAAAGCGCAGCCTCCTTCGCCAATTGTGCGACGGTCCACGTCTTGGTCGGGCTTTCATGCATTCGGCGTAGCGTCACGGCAAGGCGTTCATCGGCTAGCCCCCGCACGAGACCGGGCGAGAACGGTGTCGCGGCCGTCGAGCGAAGCGCCTCTATAAGAAGGACCTCGAGCAGGTGGGTGAGGATGACCTCGCGCGCCGGTCGGCGGTCGCGGAACTCGTCTCTGACGAGCTGGACGAGGGTGGCAAGCCGGGGCTCGCCGCGGACATGCACGACCTGCGGAAGCAGCGACACCAGCAGGTCCGCATCGGGAGAGCCGAAGCTGCAGTGGCCGGCCAGCATTTTTAGATCGGGTGGTCCATCCTGATCGCCGATCCTGAATTCGCCCCCGCCAAGCGCAACTGGCACCGCTTCGGAGGAGTCGGCCGGAGCTGGTATGATACTGGACATTGCGACGCCATAAGCCTCGGGGACCAGGATGAAGTCGCCTGAGCGGAGTTCAATGGTCTCGCGCCTGTCAATCGCGAGGCAGCAGGCTCCCTCGAGAACGACGCAATAGAAGGGCTGCCCGGCGTCCGAGCGGCGGATGTGCCACGGCCCGGCTCCAACGACCAGCTTCGCGTATCGGGCGCTCGGCTGGAGCAGTGTGACGACCTCCGCCAGCGGATCAATCATATTCAGGACTCTCACTAACTAAATATAGATTTTCAATAATAGATGATCCAGAGAAGGCGGTCTATCCTCTTGGCGTAGACAACCACTCCCGAGAGTCCTTCATGAAAACCATTCTGATCACCGGGTGCTCTTCCGGCTTCGGGCTTGAAACGGCCGAATATTTCCTCGATCGCGACTGGACGGTTGTCGCGACGATGCGCACACCACGCGAAGACGTGCTGCCCGCTTCAAAGAACGTGCGCGTGCTCGCACTCGATGTGACGGATCCGGACAGCATCCGGCAAGCCGTCGAGGCTGCGGGGCCGCTTGACGCTCTCGTCAACAATGCCGGTTTCGGTGCGGCGGCGCCGTTCGAGGTCACGCCCATGTCGACGATACGCGAGGTCTTCGAAACCAACAGCTTCGGCACGATGGCGGTGACGCAGGCGGTGCTGCCGCAGTTCAGAGGGCGCAAGGCCGGCGTGGTCGTGAACGTCACGTCGAGCGTAACCTTGAGGGCCATCCCGCTGATCGCAGCCTACACGGCGAGCAAGGCGGCGGTGAACGCATTCACCGAGTCGATGGCGCTGGAACTCCAGCCGTTCGGCGTGCGCGCACATCTCGTACTTCCTGGACGCGCTCCCGAAACCCGCTTCGCCGGGAATGGCAGCTCCCGCATGCAGGGCCTCGACCACGAGGCCTATGCCGATCTCGTCAAGGGCTTCATGGCTGGATTCAGCGAACCAGGACCGATCACGCATCCGCGGGATGTCGCCAAAGCCGTATGGCGCGCGGTGACCGATCCCTCAAGTCCCGTGCGGATCCCCGCAGGGGCTGACGCGGTGGCCTGGGCCGGGGCGAGCTGACCAGAAGCCCGCACGTCGTCGCCCCCCAAATCGAACGAGGCCGAGCTTCGGCACGCCGATCAGAGACATGCTCCGCGAGGTGCCCGGCAACGCCGCCGCACGCTCACCGGCGAGCGTCATCGACCTGCCCTTGAAAGCTGACTGCGCCGCGTCGATCGCCTTCTTTGTCCCGGTCGCCCCGGCCCAGGCGATGGTGCCGCGTCCGTTTAATGGGCGGAGCCCGAAGAACGCTTCAGCGAACTGATCATTGATCCGTCCCACCAACCTCGTTGATGAAGGCGAGCAGGAGCGCGCCGAGCCGAGCCGGTTGTTCCTGTTGGATCCAGTGGCCGGCACCGTCAACCAGCGTGATGCCACCCATCCTCGCCGCCGCCCTCGTCCTCATAAGATCGAGCGCGCCCGGCGCCGCATAGGTGCCCCAATCGCTCTTCCCGCCGATGAAGAGCGACGGGACATCGATCGTCTTGCCCGAAAACAGCCGCAACTCAGCGTTCAGGTCAGGGTCGGAAAAGACGCGATAAGCCTGCAGGGCGCCCTGAAACCCGGTGCGGCCATACTCCTCCGTGTACACCCCAAGTTCCGGCTCGGTGAGCCATTTGCAGGCCTGGACCTCGGCGGCGGACGGTTCGAATGGAGCCACCGTCTCAGGCATCGTCTTGCCGAGATGCATCACGTAATAAGTAGGCATCTGTGCAAGGTCTGCGGCGGTTCCTCCCTTCAACGGATAGGGCTTGTTTCCTGGCCAGTCGGCGCTCTTGACGTAGAAAAATGCACGAAGAAATCTGCGTAAACCCTGAGGCGGGTGCCACATGTCATCATTCGCCCGCCGCCCGCTGAGATATTGCTGATAATACGCTCTCGGCGGGTCCAGCGCCGCCAGCGCCGTCGCCAAATTTTGAAACTGATTGCTCGGTTGGACCGACGCTGCCACGCTTTCCGCAGTGTTGAACGGAAACGCCGGCGGACCGGGGAACGGTGCGCTCATCAGCACCACCGAGGGAAAGACGTCAGGTCGAGCCAGCGCACAATAGGCCGCCACGGGCGAGCCGAAATCGTGCCCGACAAGCATCGCCGTCCGTCGAAACCCCAACGCCGAAACCAGTCCGAGGGCGTCACGCGTCATATTCAAGAAGCTGAATGGCCCAAGAGGGGCATCATAGCCGTTCACCCAACCGGTGGTGCGGCCAAAACCCCGCTGGTCGGGTGCCACGACATGGTAGCCGGCATCGGCCAGGATCGGAATCAGATGCCGCCAGCCGTAAGCCAGATCCGGAAAGCCATGCAGAAGCAGTGCGAGCGGCCTGCCCGAGCTTTCGTAACCGGCCTCGAGAATATGGACATCGAGGCCATTCACCCCGTGGATCATGCGCGAGCGGACCCCCATGGGAAGCGTTCCCCCGCCATATGTCGATGTCGTCAAAATCAGTTCCTCCCATGGGTTTGCGTGGCCCAGTCGCAGTGACGCCGCAACCAGGGCGGCCGCCCCCATCGCCAAGACGGCGCCGAACTTTTTATATGGTGATCGCCATACTATGGCGATCACCATAGCGGAGTCAAGCGAAGCATGGTATGTTCACGGCATGGCACGTAAGACTGACGCACGCGCTCGCGCGATCGCCGCGGCGGAACGGCTGTTTCGCATCCAAGGCTACACTGCGACTGGATTGACCCAGATCCTTGAAGAAAGCGGTGCGCCTAAAGGATCGTTCTACTTTCACTTTCCTCGCGGAAAGACTCAGCTCGCAGAGGAAGCGATCGACCATTACATTGCATGTAGAATTGCTGTATTGCGGGACATCTCGGCGAAGACGACAGGCGATGCTCTGAATTTTGTTAATCGGATTTTCAGTACGTTCGCGGCCGAAATGGTCGCCTCCGATTTCCAGTATGGGTGCCTCATGCAAAATCTGGCGAACGAGCTGCCGGCGCTCGATGCCGAGTTGACCAAACGGGTAGCGCGCGGATTTGTCGATTCGACCGAGATAATTGCGGAGCATTTCAGGGGATGCGGCTTCGCTCCCGCGCGCGCATCCTCTAGCGCAGCCGCATTGGTTGCGGCCCTCGAAGGCGCGCGAACGATCGCCCGCCTGGAACGCACGCCGGCTATATTCGAGGCGCTGGCAGATGTTAGTGTCCAGAGGTGGGCTGCCCCCGAGGCGTGATCCGGGTCCAATGTTATCGCCTGGTGGACTCCGGTGGATACACAGGCACTCCCTACGACCGTCACCGCCTGCGCACGGCATCGGCCATCGGCCCCTTCCATGGGCTGCCGGGACAACCGCCCGCTCCCCTGACAGAGGACGCCCACCGCTGGCTGGCTCCGAGACGCATGGAAGGCATGGTCCGGACATCGGCCGGATTTGGTTCTCGGACGTTCAGGTCTCGATGGTTCGGAGGAAGCGAATCAGTTCTTCGTTGAACCGTTCCGCCATCTCCATCGGCACCATGTGTGAAGCGCCTGGAATAACGACCATCTCGGCTCCCGGGTTGTCTCGGCCGACTTATGACCTCTGGGCGTATGATCGCGCCTTCGTACGGTTGCTGGAGCGCGTGCAGGCAGGGTGCAAGGAACTCGCGCACTGGTGGAAGGACCACGCCGTCCAAGCGTCCTCATCGGGAACCAAACGGCTACATCATCCAATCAACGGCCCGATCTGTTACGAATATACGACATTCCAGGCCCACGAGGATTTTGGACTGAAATTGGCGGTTTATCTGCCGGCCACGCAAAACGCGCCGCAGCAGGATGCGCATCAGCCGCTCAGCAGAAACATGCGATTTGCCTTGGGGTGACGGCCGCCGCCCCAAGGGGCGGGGGGCCTTAGCGGGGTGCGTTGCGCACGTCAGGCGACGTGATAGCGCGGGGCGGGCTTCGGGTTGAGGAACTTCGGGGCCAGGTCACGACGATCCTGTTCCCAACGGGTCCAGGCCTCACCTTCGTGAAGGCCCGGGATGGTCACCAACTCGCCCGCGTCCAGGCCGGCCAGGGCGGCGTCGACCAGGTCGGAGGCCTGCATGGTGATTTCGGCGGTCTTCTGGGGCGCGTAGCCGGCGACGTCCCAGAACGCCGTGGCGGTCGCGCCGGGCAGCACCGTCTGGATGCGGACGCCCTTCTCGGCCAGGTCCTTCTGCAGCGAATGACCGAAGCTGAGCACGTACGATTTCGAGGCGCTGTAGACCCCGTTCAGGGCCTCCACCGCAACGCCCACCACCGACGAGATGTTGATGATGGTGCCGGCGCCGCGGGCCACGAAGGCCGGGGCGCCGGCGTAGGTCAGACGAGTCAGGGCGGTGATGTTCAGGTCGATCATCGCCTCCATCTTGTCGATGTCGGCCTGCAGGATCGAGGCGACCGAGCCGACGCCGGCATTGTTGACCAGCATGGTGATCTTGGGATCGTCGCGGAGCAACGCCTCGACCTTCGCCAGATCGGCGTGATTGTTCAGGTCGGCGACCAGCGGGGTGACCTTCACTCCGGTCTCGGCCTGCAGGCGCCCGGCGGCCGCCTGAAGCCGCTGCTCATTGCGGGCGACCAGGATCAGGTCATAGCCGCGCTTGGCGAGGCGATCGGCGTACATCGCGCCGATGCCGGTCGACGCGCCGGTGACCACGGCGACGCCTTTGGTGGATGGACTGCTCATCGTGTTTCTCCGTCTCGACGGCTCGTGATTGAGCCCGTGGACAGACACTAAGCTTGCAGCCAAAAGTCTCAAATGTCATATAAGCGGACATTTAGGACATAGGGCGGGACGCCATGCGTGACATCGCTTTCCTCGTTTACCCCGGCTATTCGCTGATGGCGCTGGCCATGGTGGCGGGCTTCGAAGTGGCCAATTCTATGGTCGATCCCGAGCCCTACGCGTTCCACTACGTGTCCGAAGAGGGCGGCCCGATCAAAACCTCGACTGGCCTGAAGCTGGAAACAGAGCAGTTCACGGAAAAGCCGTTCGACACGCTTGTCGTCGGCGGTGCCGCCGTGATTGCACCCTCAACCCCTGGCGTCATCGAATTCATGCGGGACGCGCCCAAGCGTCATCGGCGGGTTGCAGCGGTCTGCACCGGCGCCTTCGTCCTGGCCGAGGCGGGACTCCTGGATGGACGGCGCGCCACCACCCACTGGATTCATGCGCGCGCTCTACAGCGGACTTATCCGAAGGCGAAGATGGAAGAGGATCGCATCTTCATCAACGACGGGCCGATCTGGACGTCGGCGGGCATGACGGCCGGTGTCGACCTCGGCCTGGCGCTCATCGAGAACGATCTCGGACCCGAGATTGCCAAGGCCGTGGCGCGAAAACTGGTCATCTACCATCGTCGCGGCGGCGGGCAGTCGCAGTTCTCCACCTTGCTCGAGCTCTCGCCGAAATCGGACCGCATCCAGGCGGCCCTCGCCTACGCACGCGATAACCTTCATAAGCCCTTGACCGTCCCCGACCTTGCCGAAGCGGCCAACCTCAGCCCGCGTCAGTTCAGCCGCGCCTTCCACGCCGAAACGGGCCAGTCTCCGGCCAAGGCGATCGAGAATCTTCGGGTCGAGGGCGCGCGCAATCTCATGGAGCAAAGCCGCCATCCGATCGACATGGTGGCCCGGCAAACCGGCTTTAGCGACCGCGACCACATGAGGAGAGCATTTCTTCGCGCTTTTGGGCAGCCGCCACAGGTTCTCCGCCGTAATGCCCGGCTGGGGTCAATCGACATCAACGACGAAGCTGACGAGCCCATCGGCGCGGTGTAACGAACAGGTCTTCGCCCCGTTCGGATATTCCGTTCCGATATGCCGCCGAAAACCATGAATGACCGTTAAGCCGCCGCCCTGGTCGGGGACGGCGGCAATCGTTCAGGCCGCGAAGCTGGGGCGCCCGGCGATCTTGTCGTACCACCGGCGCGTCGCGCTATTCCCGTCCGGGATCGGGAGGGCCAACGCCTTGGCCGCGAAATCGATCGCGACGACGGCAGTGATGTCGGCCGCGCTGAACCGGTCGCCCGCGACGAACGGCGCCTCGCCGAGCCTGGTTTCCAGATCGGCATGGAAATCCGCGATCCGCTGATAGCCGCGCTCCACGATCCCCGGGATCTGCTCGTAGCCGTGCGTGCCGGCGATCGCGCGCCCCTTGAGCCCCGGAACCTTGTTGCGAATGGTCTCCATCACCGCCGCAAAGCCCTCAAGCTCCATCCGGCGTTCCCACATCGTCACCAGCGCCTTGTCCGCGGGCGATGTGCCGAGCAACGGCGTGCCGGGATAGGCCTCTTCAAGATAACGCAGGATCGCCGGCACTTCGCCGATCGCCGTCCCGTCTTCGAGAACGAGCGTCGGGACGACCTGGCGCGGATTGATTTTGACGTAGGCTTCGGAGAACTGCTCCTTCGCGCCGAGATCGACGGGGACGCGCGAGACGCAAATTCCCTTCTCCGCGATAAAGATGCGAACGCGGCGCGAATTGGGCGAGCCGCTCGACTCATAGAGTTTCAGATGATCGTTTGACATGACAGCACCATTTTTTTTGGGTGAGAACGGGGATGTCGGGCATGCCAGCGGGGGCCGGGTTTCGAGCCCGGCCCCCCTTGGGTTCAGCCGGCCGACTTGCCGCCGTCGACGGTCAGGATGTGGCCGGTGACGAAGCTGGCGTCGTCCGAAGCGATGTAGAGGATCGCGCGCGCGATCTCGTCGGGCTGGCCGATCCGCTTCTGGGCGTTGAGGGTCGCCAGATAGGATTTGACCTCCTCGCCGCCGGTGAAGCGGTCGAGCATGCCGGTCTGGATCGGTCCCGGCGCCACGGCGTTGACCCGGATACCAAGGCTGCCGACCTCTAGCGCGACCGACTTGGTCAGGCCCTCGACCGCATGCTTGCTCGCGGCATAGATCGACGCGCCAGCGCCACCCTCGTGCCCGAAGGTCGAGGAGATGTTGACGATGCTGCCGCTGCCCTGAGCCTGCATGACGCGCAGTTCATGCTTCATGCTGAGGATCGTGCCGAGGACGTTGGTGTCGAAAGTCGCGGCATAGCTCTCGGGGGTCTGGTCGACAGCCGGGCCGGGCGTGCCTTCGGTGCCGGCGGAATTGACGGCGATATCGAGCCGGCCGAAGCGCCTGACGGCCTCATCGACGAGGGCACGAACGTCGTCCTCATGGCGCACATCGGCGCGGACGAATTCGGCTTCCGCGCCGACGGCGCGCAGTTCCGCGACGAGAGCGGCCCCCGCATCGTCGTGGCGGCCGGAGGCGACGATCTTCGCCCCTTTCCCGGCGAAGGCGAAAGCTGTGGCGCGGGCGATGCCGGTGAGTGCGCCGGTGATCAGAACGACGGGCGTAGTCATGTTATTCTCCATTCGAAATAATGTCCCAGTTGGCCATGCCATGCCTTGATTGTCTGGCTCGGCCATCGTGGATTTCGGGCTTGCGTAAACTCGGCTGGACAATCCGACCGGTGAGAGAGGAATAGGCTTCGAAAGCTTCGGGGAAAAAGACTTTGTTTCTTGGCATCCATGCTTGTAAGGTATGGATATGGATCTTCGTCATCTCCGGTATTTCATCGCCGTCGCCGAGGAAGGCAGCCTGACCGTCGCGGCGGAGAAGCGGCTGCATACCGCGCAGCCATCCCTCAGCCGGCAGATGCGCGATCTCGAGGCCGAGCTTGGGTGCGCGCTTCTGATCCGCGGTGCAAAGGGCATTGAACTGACCGCCGCGGGTCGCGTGTTTCTCGACCACGCGCGCGCCGTACTCGTCCAGGTCGAAGCGACGGTCGAGGCCACGCGCCGCGCCGCAGTGCCCGCCAAGCCCTCTTTCGTCCTCGGCTTCCTGACCGGCTATGAATTCGACTGGCTGCCGGCGGTCATGCGCATCATGCGTGACGAACTGCCGAATACCGAGGTCGTACTTCTCAGCCTCTCATCGCCTGACCTGGCCGAGGGATTGATGCGCGGCAAGATCGACCTCGCCTTTCTCCGGCACGAACGCAACGCGCCGGGAATCGTCTTCACGCGATTGATCGATGAGCCGCTGATCGTGCTGATGCCGGTGGATCATCCGCTCACGGCACGCAGTGCCGTCACCAGCGAGGACATCATCGGGGAAGAACGCGTCGGCGTTCCCCACGACAAATCCCCGGCGCTCAGGGCGGTGACCGACGCCTACGGCGCGAAACTGGGCATCGATCTCACGCCCGACCACGATGTCGACAACCTCGCGATGGCGATGTCGCTGGTCACCTCGACCCGCGGCATCGCCCTGATGCCGCTCTATGCGCGCAACCTGCTGCCCCCGACTGTCGTCAGCAGGCCACTCGCCGGCGTGCCGCCGACGATCGACCTGTCGCTGGGCTACAACGAAGCCAATACATCACCCCTTCTCAAGACCATCGTATCGAAGATCGGTGATCTCAAATTCGCCAATCCTTGAGCGTCGGCTTCGGCCGCCAAGGAGGCACGCCTCGGCGCGGCGTGCTGGCGTGATTTGTGGAGTTCGCCTGTGTCACAGATCAAGCGTCAACGTCGCCCCCATCGTGCGGGAAACGCAGGTCAGGATTTCGGTCCCAGCCATGCGCTCCGCCTTGGTCAGGACGTGGTCACGATGGTCTGGCCGGCCATCCAAAACCCTTACGCGGCACATGCCGCACGCACCGCCGCGGCACAGGCTGGGTACATCCACGCCGGCCGCCTCCAGCGCCTCCAGCAGCGTCTGGTCCGCCCCGACCGCGATGCGCCGACCGTCGCGCGCCAGCGTGACGGTAAAGGCCGCACCGCCTGCGGCTGCGGAAAAGCGTTCAAGATGGATCTTCATGTCTGGAAAGCCGACCTGGCGGGCACATGTGGCCACATGATCCATGAAACCGTCCGGTCCGCATGCATAAAGCCGGGTCCCGACCGGCTGCGCGGCCAGCAGCGCCGGCAGATCCAGCGCCCTTCGTCCGGCATGAATCCGCACGTCACCCTTCAACCCATCCGGCAGCAAGTTCGCGAACGCCGCGCGCTCATCGGGACGGCAGACATGCAACAACATATAGTCTGCCCCGATCCGCTCGAATGCCTCTATATAGGCAAGAAATGGCGTGATCCCGATTCCACCCGAAACCATCAGATGTCGGCGCGCAGTGCGGACGATCGGAAAAAGATTACCGATCGACGCCACGTCCACCCTCATGCCGACCATGGCGCGGTCATGCAGGAACGCCGATCCGCCTCGGGCCGATTCCTCCCGCCGGATGATCACGGTCAGACTGCTGCCATCCTCGGCCGCATTGACGATCGAATATGGATTTTTCCACCGCCGTGTCTCGTCCCCAAAGGCCAGCACCGCATGGCTACCCGCCGAAACCGGCGGAAATGGGCGATCAGAGGCCGCCAGAACAAAACGGCGCAGCGTCGGGGCAAGGACATCGATCGCCGCGACCCTGGCCGCAATATTGCCGCTCATATGCCGTCTGCCCGTGCCTCGGCAAACGGCCCCCGCCAGACCCCCAGATAAGCCGCAAGACGACGGGAAAAATGAGGACGCACCTCCAGCTCCGCCCCGCATCCGGCACAAACCAGATTGTCGCCTGCCACCGACGGCGCAACGGTGTCGCAATGCACGCAGATCACCGGCCGCCCCGCGCCGGCCGGCGACGCCAAGGCCATCTCCTCGTCGCACAATCCGGCCGCGGCGCCCTGTCGTGCGACAGCGCTCAGAAACGCTTCGCCGCCCGCACCATACAGACGCAGGCCGATATGCGCGGCATGCAGTTCACAGACCAAACTCTCCAGCAATTGCGCGGCCGAACGGAAATGGACCTCTGCCGCCTCGTGACTCGGCACCGCGCGCGAATCATGTACGACGCTCCAGATCTCCACCGCCGCCGGCCTCGGCCCGTCCGGCAGCGGCAAGTCTGACCGGTCACGTACCATCAGATGACGCCGCCCACGGGAATCCCACATCAGCGACCGAAAGGGAAAGAGACTGGCGGAAGGCACATCACTCTCCTGTTGGATTGCACGTGGCAGCGATCAACCCTTCACCGTGCGCTTGTACTTCTGCGGATCGTCGAACGGCAGGGAATGGGTAACACCGCCGATCTCGACCGCGCGCGATTGAACGGCGACGGCATGCCCGTCGATCGCGAATTCCGGCGACACGCGCGCGATCGCCATCGTCCGGCCGGCCAGCGACGAATACATCGCGCAGGTCACCACGCCGACCGTCCGACCACCCGCCACCACCGCGGCCCCGGCATCGGGCGCCTGCTGTCCCTCCAGCAGCAAACCCCAGATTCTGAACCGTTCGCGGCCCTTGGCATGGAAGTGCGCCGGCGCCCCGCGAAACTGCGTCTTGCGCGGACTGACGGTGAAATCCAGCCCCAGCTCCCATAGCGTATCCCCCGGCATATCATCGCCCAACGGATAGATTTCCGAATTATCATAGGGATAAAACAGAAGGTAGCTCTCGACCCTCAGGTAATCCAACGCCGTGAAACTGGTCGGCACGATGCCCATCTCGCGCCCTTCCTCGACGATGCGGTCCCAGATCATGGCGGCGTCGGTCGCCTTGCAAAAGATCTCATAGCCCCGTTCGCCGGTATAGCCTGTGCGCGAAATCGTCACTGCTGCGCCGAACAGCGTCGTCTGCATATGATGGAAGTAATTCAATTGGCGAATGCCCGGCACGTGGCGTTCCAGGTAGACCACTGCCAGTGGTCCCTGCAGCGACAGATCATGCAGGTCATCGTCGAACAGAAGCGCGGCGTTGCGCCCGACCACCGCCTGGGCCAGCATTTCATGCAGCGTTCCCGCCCCATGCACGACCATCCATGCATTGGGCCCGGTGCGGTAGAGCACGCAATCGTCGATGAAGCGACCCGCATCGTTCAGCACCGTAGCATAGGCAGAACGGCCCGGCGTAATCTTCGCCACATTACGCGTGGTGGCGTAATCCAGGATCGCCGACGCGTGTGGCCCCACCAGATGCAATTTTTTCAGCCCCGACACATCCATCAGCCCGGCGCGCGTGCGGATCGCGACATAATCGTCCTGCACGTCGCCGCGATATGTCCACGGCGTTCCCATGCCGTTCCAGTCTTCGAGCACCGATCCCAGAGCCCTGTGCCGCTCGGACACGGCGCTGATACGCCAGCTTTCAGCCATCTATCCTCTCCCGTTTCTTGGGCCGGCACATCACCCCGCGCGCCTGTTCCGTTCAGCAATCCAATCAGCAATCCAACGTCGTCGCGCGTTCCCAGTCGGACAGATGCGCGCAATAATCCGCCCATTCCGCCTCTTTCTGCCACAGGTACGAGTCCGCCAAATCCTTTCCCAATTCTCTGTGAAGAACGGTAGAATTCCGGAATTCCCTGATTGCGTCCACCAGGTTCAAGGGCAATTTTTTCAACGCGCGAACACTATGCCCGTCGGTGTACATATTGATCGCCAGCGGCGCGCCGGGGTCTCGCTGGCTGCGAACGCCCTCCAACCCCGCGGCAGCCAGCCCCGCCTGCAACAGATAGGGATTTGCCGCCCCGTCGGGCAGGCGCATCTCGAATCGCCCTCCCCCCGGCACACGAATCATGTGAGTACGGTTGTCACCGGCATAGGTGACGGCGTTGGGCGCCCAGGTCGCGCCCGAGACCGTGCGCGGAGCATTGATGCGCTTGTAGGAATTCACCGTCGGATTGAATAACAGGCACAGGGCCGGCGCATGTTCGATCAGGCCACCGACGAAATGATAGCCCTCCCTGGACAGCCCAAGTCCGTACGCATCATCATCTCGGCCACGGCATATATTTTCCGCACCCTTCCAGAGCGAGATATGCGCGTGGCATCCGGTTCCAGTCAGATGGGGAAACGGCTTGGGCATGAAGGTCGCACGCAGGCCGTGTTTTTCCGCCACCGAGCGGACCAGGAACTTGAAGAACGTGTGACGGTCGGCTGTCACCAGCGCCTCGTCATATAGCCAGTTGATTTCATACTGACCGTTCGCATCCTCATGGTCGTTCTGGTAAGGTTGCCAGCCCATGCCCTCGATCGCATCGCAGATCTCGGTGATGACATCATAGCGTCGCATCAACGCCTGGGAATCGTAACATGGCCGCCGGGCATCGTCATGCGGGTCCGAGACCTGGGATCCATCTGGTGAAATCAGGAAAAATTCGCATTCCACCCCGGTCATCACCGTCAACCCATCGGCCGCGGCGCGGCCGAGTACCCGCTTCAACGTATTGCGTGGCCCCTGCTCAATCGGCTGGCCAGCCATCCACAGGTCACTGGCCAACCAGGCGACATCCGGCTTCCACGGCAGCACCGTCAGGCTGGCCGGATCGGGCATAGCCACCAGGTCGGGATCGGCGGGCGACAGGTTCAGGTTGGTGGCGAATCCCGCAAATCCAGCGCCGTTGCGCTGAATAGTGTCGATGGCGGAAATCGGTACCAGCTTGGATCGCGACACCCCGGCCAGGTCTGTAAAGGAGATGAGGAAATACCGGACATCGCGGATCTTTCCCTCGTCGAACAAGGACGCGCCGGATGACGGCCTGGACAGCGCATTGGACTTCATGACCGCCCTATCCCGCTGATTGCGGCGTCTTGCCGGGGAACCAGTCGGTACCGGCCAGCGGCACACGCGTCATCGCCGCCGCCTCCATCGTCAGCGCCACCATGTCCTCGGGTTCCAGGTTGTGCAAATGACTCTTGCCGCAGGCTCGGGCGATCGCCTGCGCCTCCATCGTCATCACCGACAGGTAATTGGCCACACGCCGTCCGCCCAGGACCGGGTCCAGCCGCGCCGCCAGCATCGGGTCCTGGGTCGTGATCCCGGCAGGATCGCGCCCCTCCTGCCAATCATCATAGGCACCCGGCACGGTTCCCAGCTTGGCATATTCTTCGGCTAGTTCAGGAGCGTTGTCGCCCAGTGCGATCAGCGCCGCCGTACCGATCGACACTGCATCGGCACCCAGCGCAAGCGCCTTCGCCATGTCGGCTCCGGAACGAATACCTCCCGACACGATCAGTTGGACCTGCCGATGCATTCCCAGATCCTGCAATGCCTGCACCGCCGGACGGATCGCCGACAGGATCGGCAGCCCCACGTGCTCGATGAACACGTCCTGCGTCGCGGCGGTCCCGCCCTGCATGCCGTCCAGAACGACGACATCGGCCCCGGCCTTCACCGCCAATGAAACGTCGTAATAAGGCCGGCTGGCCCCGACTTTGACATAGATCGGCTTTTCCCAGTTGGTGATCTCGCGCAGTTCGAAGATCTTGATTTCCAGATCGTCCGGCCCCGTCCAGTCCGGATGCCGGCAGGCCGAACGCTGATCGATCCCTTCAGGCAGATCCCGCATCTTCGCCACGCGTGGCGAAATCTTCTGCCCCAGCAGCATGCCGCCGCCGCCCGGCTTCGCGCCCTGCCCCACCACGATTTCTATCGCGTCGGCACGGCGCAAATCGTCAGGATTCATGCCGTAGCGCGAAGGAAGATACTGATAGACCAGCGTCCGAGAATGTCCGCGCTCCTCCGGCGTCATACCGCCATCGCCGGTGGTGGTCGACGTGCCGACCGCGCTGGCGCCACGCCCGAGCGCCTCCTTTGCCTGGGCTGATAATGCACCGAAAGACATGCCGGCAATCGTCACCGGCGTCTTCAGCGTGATCGGCTTCTTGGCAAAGCGCGTGCCCAGCGTCACCGACGTGTCGCAGCGTTCGCGATAGCCTTCCAGCGG
The DNA here is from genome assembly GCF_035199985.1 of Nguyenibacter sp. L1. Lineage (GTDB taxonomy): Bacteria > Pseudomonadota > Alphaproteobacteria > Acetobacterales > Acetobacteraceae > Gluconacetobacter > Gluconacetobacter vanlangensis. Next base: position 3,183,546 of record NZ_CP127015.1, on the reverse strand, counting down.
ATAACGTGAAATCGACGCGCCAAGGAACAGAAGATCGTCGAAGTGCGGCAGTTTGCGCTTGGTCCCGGCGCCACGGATATCATAGATACCTGTCGCCGCGGCACGCTGGATTTCCGAAATCGCATAAGGATCGAAGGTTGCCGAAAAACGTGGAACAGTACGCGGTATTTCCTGTTCAGTGCTCTGAGCGGCTCCAGAATCGTGTGTCGTCATGGTCCCCTCAGTAGACATTCGCGTGATCGACATGGAAGTGATACAAACGCCGGGCCGAACCATAGAGCGTGAAGTCTTCGGCCGACATGTCCGCAATCCCCGCCGCTGTCAGCAACCCTTCCAAGCGCACGCGGTCCTCATGGGTCATGTCCTTACGCTCGCAATCCGCGCCCAGATTCGTGACCGTGCCGCGCACGAACAACCTGGCCTCGTACAGGCTGTCGCCGAATGCCTCACCTGCGTCGCCGCAAACGACCAGCGCGCCGGATTGCGCCATGAAAGCACTCATATGCCCGACATTGCCTCGCACCACGATATCGACGCCCTTCATCGAAATCCCGCAGCGTGCGCCGGCATCGCCGTCGATCAGCAGGAATCCGCCACGTGCCGTCGCTCCGGCCGCCATCGAGGCGTTACCTTTGACATGCACCCGTCCGCTCATCATGTTTTCGGCGACGCCGGGTCCGGCATTGCCTTCGACGATCACCGTCGCGGCCTTGTTCATGCCCGCAGCGTAATAGCCGACATTGCCTTCGATGGTGACATGCACGGGCGCATCCAGCCCAACCGCAATCGCATGCTGACCACGCGGATTTTTCAGCCGGTACGGATGCTGACTGCCCCGGCGGCCGGCCTGCAGCAATGCGTTGACCTCGCGCAGCGGCTGCACTGCAAGATCGATTACCGTGGTATCCTCACGGGTAGATGCGGAAATCATGCGGCATGTTCCCAGTAATAGACCGTTTGCGGGGCCGGTTCGAAGACCCGTCCGTGTTCGACGCCGGGCAGATCGACCAGCGCGCGATATTCGGACCCGAAAGCCACGTAATCGTCGGTTTCGACCATCACCGCCGGCTTGCAGGCGATCGGATCACGCAGGACCGCAAAACCCGTCCTGGTACCCACAACGAAAGTATAGAACCCGTCCAGATCGCCCAGCGCCGCGTCCAAAGCCTCGTCCAGCCGCGCGCCCTGGCTCATGCGCCATGACAGGTAGCCGGCGGCGACCTCGGAATCGTTCTCGGTGGAAAAGCGGATACCCTCGCTCCGAAGCTTGCGGCGCAGAGCATTGTGGTTCGACAGTGAACCGTTATGGACCAGACACTGGTCCGGCCCGGTCGAGAAAGGATGGGCGCCGGCGATGGTCACGGCCGATTCAGTCGCCATACGGGTATGGCCGATGGCATGAGTGCCGGCCATTCCGGCCAGGCCGAAGCGCGTCGTCACGTCACGCGGCAGGCCCACGCCCTTGTAGAGTTCCATCGCCTCGCCATCCGCCACGACCACCGCGCCGAGCGCCAGAGCGGACATCACGTTGCCGACGGCGCCAGTTGCTTCGGCCGGATAGCGAATCACGACATGGTCATCCCGCCGGACGATGTCGACCACATCCCCGACCTTCACGGCCAGAGCCTCGTCCAACCGCATGACCAGATCCGCGTCATCAGCCTCGATGCGCAGCGTCAGCTTCCGCTTACCCGGTCGTTCCGCGTTATAGATCGCGAAACCTGCACTGTCCGGCCCGCGCTCGGTCATCACATCCAACATCCGCGCCGTCAGTGTGCCCAGCTCCGGTCGCAGTTCGGGTTTTTTCAAAAACAGGCCGACAATGCCGCACATCGCCGCGTCTCCATCGAACCGGGTGTATCTGCGATGACCTTAGGCGTCGTGCGGTGCAGCGGTCAACTATAAAGAACAATTTTTTCCTATGTGGAAAATTTTCTTCCGCCACGCGCCGGCGATCAGTCCGGCGTCCGGGCGTGCACGATGATAGACAGATAGGTCATCGGCTTTTCCAGCAGCTTTTCCGGACCGTGCGGGGCGCTGCTGTCGAACAGCAGCGCATCACCGGGCTTGAGGTGATAATTCGCCGAACCATGCCGGTAAAGGACATGACCCGACAGCATGTAGATCAGTTCGATCCCGGAGTGACGAAAATTGGTATAGGGATGCGCTTCCTCATGCAGGGTGATCAGATAGGGTTCCAGCACCACGTCGCCGCCCAGCAGATGACCCAATAGGCGATATTCGTGCCCGGCCTTGGTTCCCCGCCGTTCGATTACGACGCCCTGCCCGGCGGGAACATAGGAACAGTCGCGCTGTTCCTCCGAAGCGGAAAAAAGCTGGCTGAGCGGCACATTCAGTGCGCGCGACACCGCCTGCAGCGTCGCCAACGAGGCCGAGATCTGGCCATTTTCGATTTTCGACAACATGCTGAGCGAAATCCCGGCCGCCTGCGCGATATCCCCGCCCCGCAATTCCGCCTTGCGCCGCAACTGCCGGATCTGGTTGCCCAGCGCTTCCTCCAGCGTCATCTCGCGCACCGGGGCGGCGGTGGAACCGGTCAGCAGGTCGGCGGCGTCCTCATCGTCGCGCGTCGACACGGCATCGGCCGCCGGCCGCCGCTCGGACACGGTCCGCACCCGCGTCTTGCGGGCGGGGGAAGCGGGCCGGACTGTCTTGATCAAGGCTATGGTCCTGTAAGCAAGAAGAGACGAAACGCGGATTATAGGTCCATCACCCCGCCGTGGGAAACCACATTCACTTCGGGTTCCAGCGTCGGCAGGATCCCGCGCAGCACCGGCACCACTTCGGCATGCAGCGCCGCGCGCAGCGTGGCCGACAAGTCTCGCGGCAGCGCGCCGAATTCCCGTTCACGCGCCACGATCGTCAGCACTCGCCCCATCCTCGGCCCAGGCAGCGGCGCCCAGCGCAGGCCGGTCAGATCCAGCCCGCATTCGAACAGGCACAGCGACGTTGTGATCGCCATCGCGCCCTGGCGACAGGCGGTCAGCACGCCATAGGGGGCATCGAACTCCATGCTTACCGGCAACTCCAACCGCAACCGGCGCAGATAACGCTCGATCTCCTGCCCCGTCCGCGAGCGCAGCGAAAACCGTACAAACGGACAGACCTGGCTCAACGCCGCCAGGTCGGCCGGTGTCCTGGGCACCGGCCGGTCTTCGGGCAGCAACAACAGATAGGGTTCCCGCGCCAGCGGAAAACGCTCCAATCCATTGACGTCGGCGAAGTCGCTGACCCCCACCACGATGTCCATCTGCCGACCAAACAGGGCCGACGCATGGCTTTCCGTCAAGCCCGAATGAATGACGGCCTGGGCCGTCCGTTCCGCCAGAAAACGCGACAGCGGCGGCAGGACCGCACGCATCAGACTGTCGACGATACCGACACGGATCAGCGAAACCCGTCCGGCATGCACCTCGCGCAGCCGGTTGGCCGCCTGTCGGGCCTCCGACGTCAGGGCCAGTGCACTCTGCCGCAAAACTGCGCCCGCCGCGGTCAGCGCCAGCGGACGCACCCCTCGATCGAACAGGCGTACACCGCCCTTCGCCTCGATTTCGCCGATCACCTGAGAAACAGCGGGCTGGCTGACACCCAGATGGCGCGCCGCCGCCGCCATGCTGCCATGCTCGCAGACCGCGACAAAAACCGACAGCGCTTGCAGATCGAAGGGAAGCGGTCGCTCGCCCGCTGGTCGCGCCATGGAAAGCACCTGTCGATGCGTCATCTCATTGCATCCCCATAACTATAAAACAATCTTATGGTACTGTCGAGCGGATTCCGCCGTATATGTCGCGGAGAGCCGAGGATCAACATGACGTTCGACCGTTATTCCATATTTTCCCTGATCCGAAATGCCATATCCGGTAACCGCGACTGGACGCCGGCCTGGCGCAAGGCGGCGCCCGCACCACACTACGACGTCGTCATCATCGGCGGTGGCGGACACGGGCTGGCGACGGCCTGGTACCTGGCCAGCCGCTACGGGATCCGAAACGTCGCTGTCGTCGAACGCGGCTGGTTGGGCAACGGCAACGTCGGACGCAACACGACCATTATCCGGTCGAACTATCTGCTGCCCGGTAACCTCCCGTTCTACGAAGCATCGATGAAGCTTTGGGAAGGCCTTGAACAGGACATCAATTTCAACGCGATGGTCAGCCAACGCGGCGTGCTGAACCTGTTCCATTCCGACACCCAACGCAACGCCTATGCCCGGCGCGGCAACGCCATGCGCCTGCACGGTGTCGACGCCGAACTGCTGAATGAGGACGCGGTGCGCACGGCGCTGCCGTTCCTCGATTTCGACAACGCGCGTTTTCCGATCATGGGCGGACTGTTGCAGCCCCGTGGCGGCACGGTCCGGCATGACGCCGTCGCCTGGGGCTATGCCCGCGCCGCCGACCGGATGGGCGTGGACATCATCGAGAATTGCGAGGCGACCGGACTGCGGATCGAAAACGGTCGCATCCAGGGGGTGGAGACAACACGCGGCTATATCGTCGCCAACAAGGTCGGCATGGCCTGTGCAGGACGCTCGTCACAGGTTGCGGCCATGGCCGGCCTGCGCCTGCCGATCGAAAGTCATGTCTTGCAGGCCTTCGTATCCGAGGGGCTGAAGCCCTTCATAGACTGCGTCGTGACCTTTGGGGCCGGGCATTTCTACATCAGCCAGTCCGACAAGGGCGGCCTGGTGTTCGGCGGCGACATCGACGGCTATAATTCCTACGCCCAGCGCGGCAATCTTCCAGCGATCGAGGATGTGTGCGAAGCCGGAATGGCCCTGATGCCCCGTATCGGCCGCGTGCGCATGCTGCGGCAATGGGCGGGTCTTATGGATATGTCGATGGACGGCAGCCCGATCATCGACCGGACGCCTATCGACGGACTCTATCTCAATGCCGGGTGGTGCTATGGCGGCTTCAAGGCGACCCCGGCGTCGGGTCTCTGCTTCGCCCATCTAATCGCCCGCGACCAGCCCCATCCGGTCGCCACCGCCTATCGCCTGGACCGATTCGAACGCGGCGCGGTGATCGACGAAAAAGGTATGGGCGCCCAGCCCAATCTGCATTGAAATTCGACCCCATCCTTACAGTTCCACGCCAAGGGAAGATCACCATGCGCCTGCCCTGTCCCTCTTGCGGTCTCCGGAACAATGGCGAATTCGTCTTTCGCGGTGACGCCGCCCCGCGTCGCCCGACCCCCGACGCCCCCGACGCCGATTGGAGCGATTATGTCTATCTGCGTGACAACGTCGCCGGCCCAATGCGTGAATTGTGGTACCACACGCCGTGCCGCAGTTGGATGGTGATCACGCGCGACACGCGCACCCATGACATTCTGGGCGCGGAAGACGCGGTCAGCGCGTCCCGGACGGGTGCCGCGGCGTGACGATCCGTCAGAACGCATGCACCCGGCTCCCCGCCGGTGGGCTGATCGACCGCGACCGTCCCCTGCGTTTCCGCTTCGACGGCCGCCACTATACGGGCTTCGCCGGCGATACGCTGGCTTCGGCCCTGCTGGCCAACGGCGTCCGCCTGGTCGGCCGGTCCTTCAAGTACCATCGTCCACGCGGCATCCTGACGGCGGGGGCGGAAGAGCCGAACGCCCTCATCGAACTGCGCGAGGGCGCGCGGCGCGAGCCCAATACCCGCGCCACCATCATCGAACTGTTCGACGGGCTGGTCGCGCACAGCCAGAACCGCCTGCCCTCGCTGACCTTCGACCTGCTGTCGTTCAACCGGCTGCTCGCACCGATGCTTTCAGCGGGATTCTACTACAAGACCTTCATGTATCCGGCCGCATTCTGGGAAAAGCTCTACGAGCCGCTCATCCGTCGCGCTGCCGGGCTGGGCCGCGCCGCCACCGAGGCCGATCCGGACCGGTATGACAAGATATCGTTGTTCTGCGACATCCTGGTGGTCGGTGCCGGCCCCGCCGGGCTTGCGGCGGCCCTAACCGCCGCCCGCGGTGGCGCGCGCGTGATCCTGTGCGACGACGATTTCCGCCCGGGCGGCCGTCTGCTGTTCGATCGGGTCGAACTGGATGGCGCGCCGGCCGGACGATGGGTCGAACAGACATTGTCCGAACTCACCGCCTGCGGCAACGTCACCTTGCTGCCGCGCACCAGCGTCAATGCCACCTATGACGGCGGGGTCTATGGCGCACTGCAGCGCGTCGCCGATCATCTGCCCGTACCGGGCGCCAACCAGCCGCGCCAGCGTCTGCTGCGGATCACCGCAAAGCACTGCGTGCTGGCCACGGGTGCGATCGAACAACCCGTCATTTTCGCCGGCAACGACCGTCCCGGCGTGATGCTGGCCAGTGCCGTACGCGGCTATATCAATCGCTTCGCCGCAGTCCCCGGACGCCGCGCGGTAGTATTCGGCGCCACCGACAGCGCGCTGACCACGGCCGAAGACCTGGCCCTGGTCGGCACGCACGTCCAGGCGATCGTCGACGCTCGTCCCGGCGAATCGCCTGATATCCGTGCGCTGGCGGCCCGGCACGGCATTCCTTACTTGGCCGGGGCACGGGTCGTCGCGGCGCACGGTGCGCCTTTGCTGACCGCGGTGACGATCAGGGGGCGCGATGGCGCGACGCGGCGCGTCCGCTGCGACCTGCTGGCGGTCTCGGGCGGTTGGGCGCCGGCCCTGGGCCTGACCACCCATCGGGGTGCCCGCCCGGTCTATGACGAGGCATCATGCGCATTCCTGCCCGGCGACCTGCCGCCCGGAATGATCGCAGCCGGTGCCGTGACCGGGTTGCCGGGCACCGCCGCCGCACTGGCCGCCGGACGCGACGCGGCGCTGGCGGCGCTGGATTCCTGCGGCCTGCGTGCCCCTGCGGTCACCCTGCCGACAGCACCGGATCACGCGGGACAACCATTCGCGCTCCGGCATGCGCTCGACGATCTGGACGCTCCGCCTGGTACCGCTTTCGTGGACTTCCAAAATGACGTGACGGCCAAGGACGTCCGGCTGGCGGTACGCGAAGGCTATGCCGGCGTCGAGCACCTGAAACGCTACACCACGCTGGGCATGGCGACCGACCAGGGCAAGACCGCCAATATCAACGGGCTGGCACTGCTGGCGGCAATGACCGGCCGCACGATCGCACAGACCGGCGTCACCACCGCCCGCCCGCCCGTCCAGCCCGTGGCCATCGGAGCGCTGGCGGGCTCCCATCGCGGCCGCCACTTCCGTCCCGCGCGCCTGCCCCCTACCCATGAATGGGCCACGCGCCACAACGCGCATTTCACCACCGCCGGGCTGTGGATGCGCGCCCAGTGGTTTCCCCGCCCCGGCGAGCAGGATTGTCTGGACACCGTGAACCGCGAGGTCGCGACCGTACGCAACGCCGTCGGTTTCTGCGACGTCACCACGCTGGGCAAGATCGACATCCAGGGCCCGGACGCCACCCGGTTTATCGACCGCGTCTATTGCAATGGCTTCGCCAAACTGGCCATCGGGCGCGTGCGCTACGGCCTGATGCTGCGCGAGGACGGCTTCGCCTTCGACGACGGCACGACCGCCCGCCTGGGCTCGTCGCACTACCTGATGACCACCACGACCGCCAATGCCGCCCGGGTGATGGAACATCTCGAATATTGTGCGCAATGGCTGTTTCCCGACGATGACGTAAACCTGGTCTCGGTCACCGACGAATGGGCTCAGATTGCCCTGGCCGGTCCGCGTTCACGCGACGTCCTCCGCCGTATCGTCGATCCGGCATTCGATGTGGGGCCCGATGCATTCCCTTACATGGCGGCCACCGAGACCAGCATCTGCGGCGGGATTCCTGCCCGCCTGTTTCGCCTGTCGTTCTCGGGCGAGCTGGCGTACGAAATCGCCGTGCCGGCCCGCCACGGCGCGCGGCTGGCCGAAGCGCTGATGCAGGCGGGCGAAGAATTCGGCATCGCCCCCTATGGCACCGAGGCGCTGGGCGTCCTGCGTATCGAAAAGGGCCATCCCGCGGGGCCGGAGCTGAACGGCCAGACCACGGCCTGCGATCTGGGCTTCGGCAAGTTGCTGTCGAGCCGGAAGGATTATATCGGCGCACGCATGGCGCGACGCCCGGCGCTAACCGATCCCACCCGCCCGACCCTGGTAGGGATCCGGCCGCTGAACCCGGCCGCACCACTGGGCGCCGGCGCGCACCTGTTGCCTGACGGCGCCCCAGCAACGGCACGCGACAACCAGGGCTGGATTTCTTCGGCCGCCTGGTCCCCCACCTGTGGGTCGTGGATCGGACTCGGTTTCCTGGCTGGCGGCGCAAACCGTCATGGAGAGGTCATCGTCGCCCACGACCCGGTACGCGGCAGGGTAACGCGCGCGCAGGTCTGCCCGCCCGTCTTCGTCGATCCGCAAGGACAGCGCCTGCATGCCTGACATGTCCCCGCACGCCGTCACGATCCGTCCGCTGGCCCCCTGGCAGATCGTCGACATCGCGCCGTTTCGCTGCAACCCATCCTCCCTGGCGGCGATCCTCGCCGATGCCGGCTTTCCCGCGCCCGAGGCAGGCCGCACGGCGGTGAACGCGACCGGCCGTACCGCCTGGGCCGGCCGCGGGCACTATTTCGCCATCGCGCCGGCCGGCGCTCCCGATATCGCCGCGCGGCTGCGCCCGCTCTGCGCAGAGCGGGCCGCACTGACGACACAGGGCGACGGACGATGCGCCTTTCGCATCGGCGGTGAACGCAGCGCGGCCTTCCTTGGCTCCGCCACGGGGATCGACCTGCACCCCGGCATTTTCCGCGACGGGGACGTGGCGCTCGGCCAGATCGGGCATATCGGCGTCCATTTCTGGAGGACCGACGAAGAGGGCTTCGACTGCCTGGTATTCAGAAGCCTGGCGAACGCCCTGCATCACCATCTGACCGAAGCCGCGGCCATGTTCGCGGCGTGCTGACAGTCACGGACTGGAATGAAAACGATGAACACGATCAAGACAGCCCCGCCCTCCAACCCCGAGGCGGCGTACGGCAATTCCTACATCCTGACCCTGTCCTGCGCAAACCGCCCGGGACTGGTCGCCGCGATCAGCCAGCTTCTGTTCGAACTCGGCTATAACATTACCGAAGCCCAGCAGTTCGACGAGCAGGATAGCGGCCTGTTCTTCATGCGCATTGTCTTTTCCGCCGCCGTCGCCGACCCGACCCCGCCCGAGGCCGCGATCGGCGAACTGGCCGACCGTTTTTCGATGATGTGGTTGCTGCGCGACGTCGCGGTCCGGCCGAAAGTCATGCTGCTGGTGTCGAAATTCGACCATTGCCTGGTCGATCTCCTGTATCGCTGGCGCATCGGCGAACTGCCGATCCAGCCCGTGGGGATTATCGCGAACCATCCGGCCAGCACCTATACCCATATCGATTTCGGCAACATCCCGTTCCATTATCTGCCGGTCACGAAAGACACCAAGGCATGGCAGGAGCAGCAGATCCTGGACCTGATCCAGGCCACCGGCGCCGACCTGGTCGTGCTGGCACGCTATATGCAGATCCTGTCGAATACCATGGCCGCCGCGCTATCGGGACGCTGCATCAACATCCATCATTCCTTCCTGCCCGGATTCAAGGGCGCCAGACCCTATCATCAGGCATTCGACCGCGGCGTCAAACTCATTGGCGCCACCGCGCATTTCGTGACCCACGATCTGGATGAGGGGCCAATCATCGAACAGGACGTCGAACGCATTTCTCACGCCGACAAGCCCGACGACCTGATTCGCAAGGGCCGCGACATCGAGCGGCGAGTACTGGCCCGCGCCGTGCGCTATTATGTCGAAATGCGCGCGATCCTGAACGGCAGCAAGACGATCATCTTCCAGCCCTGAGCGTCCGTTCCGCGAAAGGATACCTTCGTTGCCTATGCCCCGTTCCGCAAACGCGTCGCTGCCTGCCCGCGTCATCGACGGCAGGGCCCATGCCGAGCGCCTGCTCGCCGACATCCGCGCCGATGTCGGCGACCTGGTCGAACGCCACGGCATCGTGCCGGGCCTGGCCGTCATCCTGGTCGGAGACGATCCGGCCAGCGACATCTATGTGCGCAGCAAGGTACGCCAAACACGGCGGGCCGGCATGCGCTCCTTCGAACATCGGCTGCCCGCCGGCGTATCCAGTGACGCGCTGCTCGACCTGATCGACCGCCTCAATGCCGATCCGGCGGTGCACGGCATCCTGGTGCAACTGCCGCTGCCCTCGCACCTCTCCAGCCCGACCATCCTTGCCGCCATCCGGCCGGAAAAGGACGTGGACGGATTTCACATCGTCAATGCCGGTAAGCTGGCGGCCGGACAGACCGACGGCGTGATCCCGTGTACTCCGCTGGGTTGCCTGATTCTGCTGCGCGCCGAACTCGGTGTGCTGTCCGGGATGAAAGCGGTGGTGGTCGGAGCCTCGAACATCGTCGGGCGGCCGATGGCGCGGCTGCTGTTGCTCAACCGCTGCACGGTCACCGTGGCCCATCTGGCGACGCGGGACCTGGCGGCCGAAACGCGCCGAGCCGATATCGTGGTGGTCGCGGCCGGCAGTCCCGATCTGATCACGCGCGACATGATCCAGCCCGGCGCCACGATCATCGATGTCGGTATCAGTCGCGTCGCGGCGGCCGGCGGCACCCGCATCGTTGGCGACGCGGACTATGAAGGGGTACGCGCGGTCGCGGGACGAATCACCCCGGTACCCGGCGGGGTCGGGCCGATGACGATCGCCTGCCTGCTGTACAACACCGCACGCACCGCCGGCCTGGCCGTCCCATCCTGGACGCCACGCATGGACCAGCAATCCCTGTTCTGACCATACATGCGCTCCGAACACGCCCGTTCATTGCTTGTGGATAACGAATTGACGGATCATGGCGCGGTGCCTAGTCTGGCCGCAGATGATGCCGTCCGGGCAAGAGACCTTACGAGAGGATCATGACCCGATTTCGCTTTCACCCGCTCCTTGTCCTCGTACCGGCATTTTTTCTGACCACGTGCCCCGTCCTGGCAGCCGACGGCGCCTCGCCTCAAAGCAGCACTTCGTTTTCAGCCGCCGACACCGCGTGGCTGATGGTGGCTTCGGTTTTCACCACGCTGATGTTGATTCCCGGGCTGGCACTGTTCTACAGCGGCATGCTGCGCAAGAAGAACGCCCTATCGGCCTCGATGCAGGCGATCTGCACCGGGGCGGTGGTCTCGCTGGTGTGGATCGTCTGCGGCTACAGCCTGGTCTTTACCGCTTCATCTCCGGTGATTGGCGGCCTGGACCAGACTTTTCTTCGTCATCTTACTCCTTTTTCGATATCTTCGGCCGCCCCGACCGTGCCGGAATTCGTCTTCGTCATGTTCGAACTAACTTTTGCGACGATCACGCCGATGATCATTCTCGGCGGACCAGCCGACCGGATGCGCTTCGATTCTGCCATGCTGTTCGTCGGACTGTGGACGCTGGCAGTCTATTGCCCGATCGCCCACATGATCTGGGGCCCCGGCGGCCTATTGCTGAGTGCCGGCGCGCTCGATTTCGCCGGCGGCACCGTGGTCCATGTCACCAGCGGCGTCGCGGGTCTGGTTGCGGCACTGATGATCGGTCCGCGCCGGGAATACGGTGTCATGGACATGGCCCCGCACAATGTCCTGCTGACTCTGCTGGGCGGATCCCTGCTGTGGGGGGGCTGGTTCTGCTTCAACGGCGGTTCGGCGCTCACAGCCGGTCCGGCGGCGGGGCTGGCCATCCTCAACAGCCAGATCGCCGCCGCCGCCGGGACCACCGCCTGGGTGCTTGGTGAATGGCGACTGCATGGCAAGCCCAGCCTGCTGGGCGCCATTTCGGGCGCCATCGCCGGACTGGTCGTCATCACGCCCGGCTGCGGCTTCGTCTCTCCGGCCAGTGCCCTGATCATGGGGATGATCGGGGGTATGGTATGCCTGTGGGGCGTCAACTGGCCGAAACGCCGCTTCCGCTATGACGATGCCCTGGATGTCTGGGCTATTCACGGGATCGGCGGCATCATGGGCGCTCTGCTGGCCGGCGTCTTCGCCACGGCACGCATGGCCGGTGCGGGACACAGCGGCGTCATCGACGGCCACTGGTGGCAACTGATCGTACAGAGCGAAGCCGTGCTCGTGGTCGTCGCGTGGACCCTGGTCGTCACCGTCCTTCTGCTTCTGCCGTTCAGATATTTTCGCAAGCTGCGCGTGTCCGAAGACCAGGAACAAAGCGGGCTGGACCTCTCGCTCCACGGCGAGACGATCCACGACTGACATGACGGGACGGTGAAGGTGAGAGGAAACGCCCGGCCGGCACGTCTCCCCCGTTCGCATCAAGCCCGCTTTGTCTCCGGCTCATTGGCCAGGAATGCCTCCATCGAATCGTCGAATGCCCGCATCCATGGCGTGTGATGCGGCGGCGCCAGCGCCCCCGTGAGTCCTGAAACATAGGACTGGTCGCGATAGTTCATGATATCGTCGACCTTGTCATGCTTCCACGCCTTGAAGGTTTCGGCAACGTGCGCCAGGTTGAAATCGGGATAATCCGTGTTGGCGATCAGGTCGCCGACATAGGCGGTCTGGAAATCGATTTCGTCATAAGCCGTTTCGGCCGCCTCCTCCTTCGCCATCCAGTCGCGCGAATCCCGGCACATCGCAGTGTCGTCGGGCAGCGCGATTCTACCCATGATAACGTCACGTATATACCATGCCTGCGCGTCGAACATATTGAAGGTATAATACTGATCCTGCATGCCGACATAGAACAGCGCCGGATTGTCGATCCAGCAGACACCCTTGTAAAGGCCCCCGGGATACAGGCGATTCCTGGTTTTCAGACGCAATTCGTCCGGCAGAAACGGAAAATGGTGCATATAGCCCGTGCACAGGACGATCGCATCGACCTGCGTCGAGGTTCCATCAGCGAAGACCGCCACGTTTCCCTTGGTTTCGACCAGAAGCGGACGTTCTTCGAACGCGTCCGGCCATTTGAATCCCATCGGCTTGCCGCGATGCGAGAAAATAATACGCTTGGCGCCATATTTATAGCACTGCGTACCGATATCCTCAGCCGAATAGGAACTGCCGATCATCATGACCGTCTTGCCGGCAAATTCGTTGGCGTCACGGAAATCATGCGCGTGTAGAATGCGGCCGGGAAAGGAATCGAAGCCCGCGAATGCCGGCACGTTGGGCACCGAAAAATGTCCGGACGCAACGATGACATGATCGAAGATTTCGGAATAGACATGCCGTTCGACCAGGTTCTCCACCGTCACGGTAAAATTCCCGTCTCCGGCATTCCACTGGACCGCGCGTACCGGCGAGCGGAAACGGATATGGTCGCGCAGTCCGCTATCACGGATCCGCCCGGTAATGTAGTCATACAGCACCGCCCTGGGGGGATAGGACGGAATTGGCCGGCCGAAATGGCGCTCGAACGAATAATCAGCGAATTCAAGGCATTCCTTCGGACCGTTGGACCACAGGAAGCGGTACATCGATCCGTGGACCGGTTCGCCGTACTCGTCCAACCCCGTGCGCCAACTGTAATTCCACAACCCGCCCCAATCCGACTGTTTTTCAAAACACACGATCTCCGGGACCTCTTCGCCTTTTCGTCCCGCCGCCTCAAACGCACGCAGTGCGGCAAGACCGCTGGCGCCGGCACCAATGATCGCTATCCGTTTTACCATGATTTTTACCACCGATACGAAGTTGAAAGACAGATCAGGCTCTGACTCGGGCTTTCTCCGGATCGTAAGCCGGGAACCGCGCCACCTGTGCGCCCAGGCGCTTCTGCTGGCCATCAAGCTTGCCGATTTCCAAACCCGTGCCGGGCGCCGACAGGCTGGCATCTATCCTGGCCAGCGCAATGGAGCATCCAAGTACAGGCGAACGGGTCGCGCTGGTCACAACCCCGACCTGCGCCCTGCCCTGGTAGACAGGATCGCCATGCGATACCGTGTCGTTCGACGCGACGTCGAGCCCGACCAGACGACGCAATGGGTGCGCCCGTCGCGTCGCCAGCGCGGCCGCGCCGACAAAATCATCGGTCTTCGACGCCGGGACCGCGAAACCGATTCCCGCCTCGAAAGGATCAGTCTCGGCGCAGAATTCATAATCAGCGAAAATCAGCCCCGCCTCGATGCGGACCATGTCCAGCGCCGTCAGGCCCAGCGGGGTCAGCCCGTGCGGCTGTCCCGCGGTCCAAACGATATCCCATACTGCGCCCGCCGTCGCGGGATGGCACCAGATCTCGAAACCCAGTTCACCAGTATAGCCGGTGCGCGAGATCACGACCGGAATACCGTGTTCGCCGCCGAGCCGCCCTATGGTGAAGCGAAACCATTTCAGCGCCGCGACCGTGGGCTGCGCCGCCGGCGTAAAGACCAGCGGCGCCAAAATATCACGGCTCAACGGTCCCTGAAGCGCGATATTGTGCAGTTGGTCGGTCGAGGCGCGGATGCTGACCGCCAGCCCCCGTTCCGCCGCCAACGCACGCAACCAGGGCCCGCAATATTCGTCGCCGCACACCAGGCGGAAAGCCTGCGGCCCCATACGAAAGATCGTGCCGTCATCCAGCATGCCGCCATGCGGGTAGCATAGCGCCGTATAGACGACCTGTCCGACGGCCAGCTTGCGGATATCGCGCGTCACGGCATATTGCAGCAATTCCTCGGCGTCCGGACCCAGAATTTCAAATTTGCGCAATGCCGACAGGTCCATCACGCAGGCCGCGCGGCGGCATGCCCAATATTCGGCAATGGGGCCATATCCGGTATAGGATTCGGGCAACCAGAATCCCTTATATTCAACGAAGCGCGCACCGCGTGCCGCCGCAGCGTGATGAAATCCGGAATCCCGTGTCATGACGGGTGGTGAGTCAGGTGTCATGCGTCGCGCCATCGCCCGTGGAAAATGATGATGCCCGTCATAGATGCGGACCTGGATGTCGGTCGGATGCCACGCATTGGCGGCGTCGATATCATCGGCGCAGGATGACGACGCGCAGATCAGGTCGGTCTTCGCCTGCAACAGCACGTAATCGCCCGGCCGAGACCAGGGTTCATCCATCGTGATCGTGCCGCAAGGGAGCACAGCGGTATTGTAGAAGAAATTGATCGCCGGCCATGCCGCGCGCGCCGCCACTCCGAACGGACCCAGCTCTCGATTGAAATTGTCTGAACAATTGTCATGGCCTGGATAACCCGCATCGTCATAATATTTCGCGCTGCATGCGGTCAGAAACGCGTCATGCCGCCCTACGGTATCCTGGATGATTTCCACCAGAGCATGGTTGCGCACGTCGAAGAATTTGGCATGCAACCCCGGCATGGGCATCGCGTGCCCCATCGCGGTCCGGGTCGCCGTCGCATCCAGCCCGTATTCCCGCCCCTCCGCCAGCGCGCCGGCGTCGAAAGCCAGGAAATCCGAACATTGGCGGCCCGAAATGTCGATGATCTGGATATAATCCCCCTTCTTCACCCGATAGGCCCGCGCGCTGGCGGCCGGAACACGCAGGTCCTGAACCGGCGGCGCCAGCGGATCGGGCAGCCGATCCCCCTCGTCCGACGCGACATGCAGTTCGACCGTGATCGCGGTGGGCGGATTCTGTTCGGATGGCGCCATAGCCGCGCCAGGCGCGGCGACCAGCACCCGTCCGTCACGGCCGATCGCCACGTCCGCCGACATGCCGGCAGGCGCATCCCGGTCGAAGGGCACGAAAGTCTCGAACGCGCCGCCAGCTTCGCGGTCCCAGACCGCCGCGATCTCCGCCGCATGGAGCACCATGCCATCCGGGACGGGGGTAGACGCGATCATGCCCGCAGGCGCCAGCAGTACGGCCGGCTGCCCGCCGTCGGGGCTGACCAACCGGACGATATCGCCGGCCCGGACGGACAGGAATCGCGCCTCCCCCCCTGCGACAAGACTGCATGATCGCACATTCCGCCCGACCAGGTCATTCCGATCCATCGCGCTGTCCCATCCACGCTGCCCGGTTTCAGTCTATTTTCGTACGCGCATACCCTGCAATCGTGCCAACCGGCATCATTGCAAGCGACCATCGGGCCGGAGCCGCCGACAAAAAATGTTATGTCCCAAATCGTTGCCTTTTCTCGCCCGCAAGGTATCAGACTTTCTTATACATAAAAAACATTTCTTGGCATTCAAGGTCACAGACCATATCTTTGGTTACGGAAACGAATCACCCATTGCGACGTGATCGCTCCGACGCATGAAACTGAAGGTTGTGACGCCGGCGTTCGATATCATGGAAAGGGCTGGCCCATATGGCAGTCAGGATCGGTTCGACGACCCTATTGGTAATCGCGACGACGTCCCTCATTTCGTTGCCGCTGATGCTGCCCACGCCCTTGCAGGCAGCCACCCGTAACGACGGAAAACCCCGCGGAGCGACACAGCGAAACGCGACATTGAAATCCTCTACCCGGGCGGGACGTCGCCCCGCGACGCGCCTGGCCGCCGATGATGAATCGGTGTCGGTCACCGCACGTGCGCACGAAGCGCGCAATACGGAAAACGTCGTCTCACGCGCGGCGATCGAACAGCTCGCCCCCGGCACGAACGTCCTCAAGGCCGTGGGGCAATTGCCCGGCGTCAGTTTCAGTTCCTCCGACCCGCTGGGCATCGATACCTGGGGAGCCAGCGTCTATATGCGCGGCTTCTTCCAGAACCAGTTGGGCGTGACCCTGGATGGCATTCCGCTCAACGACCAGGGCTACGGCAACGTCAATGGCCTCAACGTCGCCAATGCGGTCATCACGGCGGACATCGCCAATGTCTCGGTATCGCAGGGCGGCGGCGCGCTGGACGTGCCGTCCAACACCAATCTCGGCGGCGCGATGCAATTCTCCACCGCCGACCCGAAGCACAAGGCCGGGGCGATCATCGAACAAGGTTTCGGTTCCTATGGCATGGAACATACGTATATCCGCCTCGATAGCGGCGACCTGAACCACACGGGTACGCGCGCCTTCGGATCCTATTCACGCAATTACGAGGAAAAATACGACTCCCCCAGTTCCGGAATTCTACAGCAGGCGGACGGAAAGTTGGTCCAGCCCCTGGGAGCGGACAGCATCATGTCGGCCTTCTTCAACTGGTCCGAGGCACAGGTCTGGGTCCATGCCGACAAATCGTTCGACATTCTCAACAAGCTCGGCTGGCGGGTCGAGGACCTCTATCCGAACTACGCGGCGGCCTATGCCGCCGCGAACTGGGTCGCCTATTGCGGCGGCCTGGCCCCGTCCTGCGCCACACCACCGGGCGTGCTTGGCGGCGCCGGCCTGCCCGCGGGATGGTTCAACACCAACGCGCAAGCCGGCGTCGCATTCTATGATGGCGGACAAACTTCGATCGACTATCTCGGCGGGCTGAATTTCGATATCGCGATCAATGATCGCCTGCGCTGGAAAGCCACGATCTACGGCCACAGCGACACGCAGTACCAGACATACGGCGATCCCTACCAGCCTTCGGCCACCGGCGCGCCCCTGTCCGAGGAAGTCTGGCAACCCCGGCAGGAACGCTACGGTTTCCAGACATCACTGCACTATTTTGTCGGTCGCCATGCAATCAGTACCGGCGTCTGGTTCGAAAACAACAATCAGCAATTCGCCCTGTTCTGGTACAACGAGCCGCTTCTGGGCCACGGCGCGCCATTGAAGACGATCGGGCCCTATGACGTCTATGGCCGGGCCTTCCTCCAGGATGTCGGCTATCAGTGGAACACCAACTCGTTCCAGTACTACGCCATGGATGTCTGGCGCCCTCTGCGCAACATCAGCGTAACCTACGGCTTCAAATCTCTGGTGCAGACAACGTCGGGCGGGGCAGATTACAACAACCCCGAATTCAATTACGGTCCCCTGGCCAATGGCAGCATGACCGCGGCCGGCGGCTTCCTCCCCCATGTGAACCTGGACTGGCACTTTGCCCAAGGGCATGAACTCTATTTCGACATGGCCGAGAATATGCGTCCCTACAGCGTCAGCGGCGCCGCCAGCCTGGGCGCCGTCGGATCGCCCTGGAACGTCGCCGTACCTGCCCCCACCAACGGCCAGATGCCGCCACAAACCTCCCAGGACCTGTTCAAGACGCTACAGCGAACCCTGCATCCCGAACGCGACTGGGATTTCGTCCTCGGCTATCGCTATACCGGCAAGCTCATCTCGGTGACGGCGGATGCCTACCATGCTGACCTCTACCATCATCTGATCTCGGCCTCGCTCGGCACGCTGAACGCGCCGGTGACGACGGTGCTCGACACCCATCACGCCGACATGTGGGGGGCCGATGCCGCAGCGACGCTCCGCCCGCTTCCGCGCCTCGCCATTACCAATACGTTCAGCTACAATCGTTTCACCTATGACACTCCCGTCAATCTGTGCACCGGCGGCATGGTCTGCAACCTTCAGGGCAAGCGGCTCAGCGGCTATCCGGCCTTCATGTACAAGGCCGACGCCTCTTATAGTTGGGGCCGCCTCCTGGTTCATTTCGGCGCGAACTATTATTCCGCGCGGCCCTTCTCACTGATGAACGATACCAGCGTTCCGGCCTATTGGCTGTCCGACCTGGGCGCGCGATACCTGCTCGGGAATTACGGCATGATGAAGAACCTGACCGTCAGCTTCAACGTCTATAACACGTTCAACGCCAAATATATCGCGATGATGGGCGAAAACGGTTTCCCCGTCAGCGGTGACGCCCAGTCGATGGAACGCGGCGCCGTGCGTCAGTTCTTCGGCACCGCACGAGCGGAATTCTGATTGTCCCGCATACCGCGAACGGAGACCGCAATGCCTGAACCCTTGCCCCCTCCTCTCCTGGTGAACAGCGACAAAACGATCCTGCGTTTTCCCTATCCGTTTCCCGAAGACAGCTACATGTATTCCTTCAACGTCGAACCGCACACGCCCTCGGCGCGGGCGGAATCGATGCGCGCCGCCTTCGACATCGACGAACATTACCTGACCGAATGCCGGCAAAAAGCTGGAATTCTGGCCGAAGACCCCCGGCGCTGCCTCATTCTGCCGCACATGGAGCAGGCGCAGTGGGATTTTCTCGAACTGGCGATGACATCGCTTGCCGCCGATTATCCCCACCATTTCACCCTGGAACGCAACGGCGGACATTGGCGATGGATCAACCGGCTGCTGGACATCGACCATGCCTTCACCTTCGGTGACCCGGCTGGTTTCGACGAAGCGCCATTCCGCTTCATCGCGCGACAGATGCAGGGCGACATGGTGTTGCTGGATCAGCGCGACAACACTCTCTGGATGGATGCAGGCATGGTGACCGGTGCGGCCGACTGGTCTCTGAAATTTGATGTCGGCATGTCTTTTCACCAATGGCATGCCCCGGTGCCCAAGGCGCATGAACTTGGAGTGTTCGACCGCGCACTGCGATATCTGCTGATGCTCCGCCATGATCATCCGGTACGCCGGCTGAACTGGACGATGACGGTCAATCCGTGGCTCGACACATCGGCGGAAAACTACACGATCTGGGGGCCGGACCGCGCGACCGTCACCCTGGACGACGTGGCCGACCGGGTCCACCTGCGCGTGGAACTGCAGGCCCTCTTCCGCCTGCCGCGCTCGCATGCGCTGGCGTTTTCGATCCGCACCTACCTCCTGCCACTGCGCGACATCGTGCGCGTACCGAAATGGCGCGCCCGGCTGCATCGGGTCCTGCGCGATCTCGACCCCGCGCTGTCGACATATAAGGGACTGGACCTATACCGACAGGTCACGGTAAAGTTCCTGTCGCGTTACGACGACGGAACCCCACTTTCCCCTGGCATCCAGCATGACGCGACCGGACTTGTCTGATCGGCGCGGTATCTTGGGCCACCAGATTTCACGGAGGAACCGGGAAACGTGCATCAAGGGACGGCATCACCCGCGATGATCGCGATGCCGGGCTCCTGCGCCTGGTTTCAGCAAGCCGGAACCGCCGCAGCCTCGATCGGGTCGGACATTTTCTATGTCCATCTCCTGTCGCTGCTCGGGCTGGTGGTCCAGCATTGCTCGACCTGGATCATCACCTATTCAGACCAAAACCCGCCCGACGTGTTCCATACCGCCGGCGTCAAGAAACGGACGCTGACCAGCTACTGCCGTGATTTTTATGAGGTCGATCCGTTCTGGCAGGTCTCGCGGCTCCGTCGGGACGCCGAGGTCCTGACGCTGGAAACATTGGACCCGTCGGTCAAAAGTGCCCGCTATACCGAAGCTTTCCGCGGCGACGCGGGATTCCGGGACGAATTGGGGGTATTGCTGCCCAGTACCCCCGGCCGGGCCGTCAGCCTGTTCCTGCAGCACGACGCCAGGATGTTCAGCCCCCGAGACATCGCCGCGGTGCGCAAGGTCATGCCCCTGATCGTGGGAATGCACCGCGCGCATTTGAGCACCCGGACCGACAGGCAGCCGGTGCCCCCCTCCTGCCCGCCATCCCGGGCTGGCGATGACGCACACGATCCATGGTCCGATCTGGCCACGCGCCTCACCCCGAGAGAGCAGGATTTAATCGCCCTTATCATGCGCGGCCGCAATACCGGTGAGATCGCCCAGGCATTGCAGATCTCAAAAGGCACGGTCAAGAACTACCGGTTACGCCTCTATCGCAAGGCGAACGTGACATCCGAACGCGCCCTTGTCTCGACCCTGCAACGAACAGGAATGTTCTGATCCCTGGCCCGATGGCCCCACGTGTCTGCGGAACACCGCGCGGGTCAATAAGACAAACTTATAACCATGAATCCCGATATTACCATTACGGTTCAATATTGAACGAACGGCTACACCGCTGCACTGCGCGCCGGCCGGTCCGATCCGATGGCAAGGAACAGGAAAGGTACAGAGATGCTCGCACAAGACGATATTTATCCCACTTCGGCACCGCCCGGATATGAATATGTGCTTCGGGACGAACCGGCCTTTGATCCGACCATTCACCTGCAGTTGGAATATCCCGAAAAAATCTGGATGCTGTCCGATCTGGGATATGATGAGCATTTCATATCGCGCTTCGCGTCGCCAGTCGCTGCAACCAGCCCGGCCCGCCTTCTGAGCGACGAGGGTATCGCGGTTCTTGAAGACATCACCCGCAAGCTGCAACCCTATATCCGCTACGATAGTGCGGGCCCCCGCGTGCCGGCGGCGCTCCGCGGCACAACCCACCGTTCGCGCTTCATTCGCGACCTCTGCCTGTCACCGGACATCACGGCGTTTTTTTCGGAGATGTTCCAGACCTCGCTCCTGCCCCATACCATCACCCACCAGCAGGGGCACATGAATTTTCAGCCAAGAGAACTCTCGAAGGAGGTCGATACCTGGCATCACGACGCAACCGCCTTCGACTGGGTGCTGATGGTCCACGATCCCAATGCGCTGCAAGGCGGCCGGTTCCAGATATTCGAAGGCACCAGGCAGGAAGGATGGGAACTGATTCGCTCGGGCAAAAGCATTCCCGAGGACCGGATCATCACGCCCGACTTTCCCGGCCCCGGCTATGCGTGCTACATGCAGGGCTGCACGGTCTTTCACCGGGCCTCGCGCCTGGAGGAACTAGGTTTCCGCAGCAGCCTGGTGCAGAGCTATGTGTCCCGGAATGTCAAGGTTCCCGATCCGAACCGCATCGAATGGGTCGAAATTTCCGAGCACGGCGCTCAGGACCGGAACTATATGCTGGAACGCCAATGCGCGGCCGCCGAATGGGCGCGTCATCGATCCTGGGTCGCGCGTCACCGATTAAACGAACTGCTGGCGGAAATGCCATTCGACGCCACACCCGAACAGGTCTCACAGGCCCTGCGGCACGTCGTGGGCGATCTCAATGACCTGATTGCCTTACTGCAGCACGGTCCCGTTTCCCGCCAGGAAGCCCATCGCCTGCGAGACGCGCTGGATCTGGCGCAACTTGCCTAGAACATCTTCACCCGTTCAAACGGAATAGTTTGAACGGGTAAAAATACTCGCCAGAACAATGCGCTAATGCCGACGACGGCCGAGGGACATGTTCCCGGCCGGACTCTCACCCACGCGCCTGCCACATATCCTGACTGCTGTCATCACAATCCGTTTCCACCCTTCACTCCATCCCGGCCCTATGGACCGGAGCAGGTTTTCATCAGAAGCATGACGAAGGACATATTATGTTCAGGAAATTTATTTTCCTCTTAGAAACAAAATTCGCTTGAAACGAGCCTGGGATGCTCTGTATTTTGTTACGATTCCAAATCATAATCGAAGCGGACAACGCCAAATATTCCATGCCTACACTGGTTTCCGCAAAATGAGGCGATCATGCGTTTCAGAGGTTTCAGGACGGTTCTTTTTGCCAGCGTAGCTTTGGTGCCATGCGCCGCGATTGCCGCGATGCAGCCTGTCGCCCCGCAATCGGCGCGCAAGGCAGATACGCGGAAAGGTGCGGCAAGACCGTCTGCATCCGTGCCCAAACGGGCCGCGGCCATTACTACGGAAGACATCCAGGTCTTTGGCGGCGGCTCGACACGGCAAATGGCAACCATCAGTAGCAGCGAATTGCGCCGCTCCGCTCCCGGCACCAGCGCCATGAAGGTCCTGGCCCGTCTGCCCAGCGTGAATTTCATGTCCGCCGATCCATTTGGGGCCTATGAATGGTCGACCCGGATCACCGTGCGCGGCTTCGCACAGGATCAGCTTGGCTTTACCTTGGATGACATCCCTCTGGGGCCGATGGAATACGATACCGAACGCGGCATCAATGTGAACCGTACAGTCCTGAGCGAGAATATCCGCAGCACCACAGTCTCGCAGGGTGCAGGGTCGGTCGAAGTCCCGTCGCTGAGCAACCTGGGCGGCACGATGCAATTCTATACCGCCGATCCCAGCCTGAAACCCGGTGGCACCGTACAGCAGACCTTCGGCAGCAACGACACGTTCCGTACCTTCGCGCGGGTCGACAGCGGTGCACTGAACGGTTCCGGCACACGCTTTTTCCTGTCCTACGCCCATTCCACCTTGGACAAATGGAAGGGGGCTGGTTCGAACCTCTATGATCAGATCAATGCGAAGCTGGTCCAGCCGTTCGGCGACCATACGACCTGGACGACCTATTTCGACTGGAGCGACCGCAAGGAAATCGACTACCAGGATCTGTCGATGAACTATATTCATATACTGGGACCGAACTGGGACAATTATTATCCCGATTACGCCGCTGCCTACAACGCCGCGCTCGGCACCTACACCCGCGGCGAAAATAAAACGAACGACGCACTCGACGCCGCATATTACGCCGGGTCGGGCCTGCGACAGGATTTCGTCGGTTCAACCACGCTGGATACGGCGCTGGGCCATGGCATGACCTGGCGCACTACAGCGTATGCGATCGCCGATGCCGGCTTCAGTACCTGGGTGACGCCGTACACGCCGTCACCCAATGGTGCACCGCTGAGCATGCAGGGGCGTGACGAAGGCGGACAGCGTTATGGTCTCGTTAGCAATTTCGCCTGGCGTTACATGCGGAATGATTTTCACACTGGAATATGGTTCGAAAACAATAATTACATCCAGAACCGTCGCCTCTATCAGGAACCGCTTCTGGGTCAGGGCCAGCCGCTCAGCCCCTATGTATGGCAGAATACCCAGAACGCGTTTCTGGATGAATGGGGCTACGTCTTCAATACCAATACGTTTCAGTTTCATCTGTACGACACATACCGGGTGCTGCCGAATCTTCAGGTCAACGCAGGTTTCAAATCGTTGGTCTCGACCACGCGCAGCGGAATTCTGTTCAACAATCCAGCCTTCACCGGCCAGGATACGCTGCCCTCCGGCGGCCTGACAGCAGCCGCAGCCTTCCTGCCGCAGGTCAGCGCGAGTTGGAAGGTTACGTCGCACGACGAACTGTTCTTCGACGTCTCGAAGAACATGAGCACCTTCTCTTTCAGCGGCTGGAATCAAGGCTCGCCGTTCGGCATCACCGACGCGAACGCGTTTCGCCAGGAACAGAAATCACTCAAGCCACAAACCGCATGGGTGTACGAAGCCGGATACAGAATCCACCGCCGTTGGTTCGACGGCTTGCTGACCGGCTACCGGGCCAATTTCTCCAACCGCCTTCTGACCATTGCGCAGGGATCGATCATCAATTCCTACGCCACGGTGCAGAATGTCGGCGGTGTCACCATGAACGGGCTGGAGGTTAGCGGCACGATCCACTTCCCCCGGCATATTTCCTGGTACAACAGCTTCAGTTGGAACCGCGCCACTTATGACAACAACTACACGACCTCGTCGGGTGTGGCGCAGGTCCGAGGCAAGCAGGCCCCGAACATGCCGATTCTGATGTGGAAAAGCCAGATTTCCTATCGCTACAAAGGATTTTCCACCGATATTGACGAAAACTATGAAGGCCATCGCTACGTCGATTACATGAATACAGTTGCAGCGCCGCATTATTTCATCACCAATTTCGGGGCTAGCTATGATTTCGGCCAGTTGGGGGCACTACGGAACCTGTCGCTCCAGCTCAACATCTACAACCTGCTGGGCCAGAAATGGATCGCGGTGGTTGGCGAGGAAGGAAATCCGCTCCAGGGCGATTACCAATCCTTCATGCCTGGCGCGCCCAGGCAGTTCTTCGGAACGATTTCGGCGCATTTCTGATGACAGAAGAGAGAGTCAGGACGATGTTCCGGAATCATTCCTTCCGCTCGCGCGCCGCTGGCACGCTGGCCATGCTGCTGTCCCTCGCCGTTGCGCCGTCGGCTCGCGCCTATCATCCGATCACGTCGACGGCAGGCTCGACGGTGGTCCTGACCGGCCATGACCTGACGCTGGACCAGTTGATGCGCATCGCGCGTGACGGCGCGCCGGTTTCGCTGTCCCCGTCGGCACGGCAACGGTCGCAGGACGCCTATGACCTGCTGCTGGAAGCGGCGCGGGAGGGCGTGCCAGTCTATTGGTTCAACCGCGGCGCCGGTGACCAGCGCGAAGTCTCGATCTTTACCGGCGATCCGTTGGCCCCCGCCAACAAGGCATTGCTTGAGAAAATCCAGCTCGACCGTTTCCGGCGCGAAGGCCGCTCCTGGTCGGGGGCCGAAGTCGACGATGAAGCCCTGGTCCGCGCCGTGATGGCCATCCGCGCCAATACCATGAGCTACGAGGCTGCAAGCCCGCCTTTAACCCAGATGCTGCAGGATCTGCTTAACCACCGGGTCACGCCGGTCATACCGCTGCGCGGGTCACTGGGCGAGGGCGACCTTGCTGTCATCGCCGCGATCGGCGCGACAATGGTCGGGGAAGGCGACGCCTATTATCACGGCGAACGGATGAAGGCGATTGAGGCCCTGCGCAGGGCGGGCCTTCGCCCGCTGCAACCATTCGCAGCCGACGATGCCGCGCTGATCAGTTCCGATGCCTACGCGGTGGCACGGGCGGCGATAGCGGTGGAAAAGGCCCGCCGGGCGCTGGATTGGGCGGACCTGGCGCTGGCGATCGACTTGCAGGGGATGAACAGCAGCATCACGCCCCTGTCCTCCCCTGTGCAGGCCGCGCGTCCCTACACATGGCTGAACCGTGACGCGGCGCGTGTCCTGGGCCTGCTCAGGGGCAGCTACCTCATGGACAACGATCCGCATCGCATCATCCAGGACCCCGAGAGCCTGCGTGCGTCGTCCATCCGCCAGGGTTCCGCCTGGCAAGCCTGGGCCGTGCTGCGCGATACGGTTCTTCTTGCGATGAACAGTTCGGATCACAATCCGGCCACCCGGGTCGGGGTGTCGCCGGGGGATTCCTGGGAACTGTCGACGCCGCAGATGATGCGCTACTATGTGCGGGGCAGCGACGCGGACCGACACCTACATGGTTATGTCCTGTCGAATGCCAATTGGGACCCCTATCCGCTGGCGAACCAAGTAGAAGCCATGACCATCGCGCTGGGGAACATGGACGTGGCAGTGACACAACGGCTTTATCGTTTCGACAACACGTTGTTCACCGTCGTCTCGCCGCATGACGTGCTGTCGCCCGACCAGGTGCTGCAACATTCCGGCTTCCGCAGCGACTATACCGCCGCCGATATTTTTCAGGACGTGCAGGGGCAGATGAATCCGGTTTCGCCGGAAGGCAACGCGATCATCGCGACGGTTGAGGATCTTCAGGCGCAGACCTATCTGAAAACCGTTCGCCTGCATGACACGGTGGAGGATACGATCCATCTTCTGGCCCTTGACCTGACCACCGGATGCGACTGGATGACGTTGCGCCGTATCCAGAATCCCAAGCGCGGCTTTGGCGCGGCGAGCATGGCCCTCTGCCGAGATCTGGACGGCACGATGACCGATCGCGTCGCATTCATCAACGTTACCGATCCAGCCCGTTATCTCGATCACGGGATTTAAAAATGGTAACGGTCCCGGAACGGAAACGCACCGAACTTACCGCGGCATGATACGCTGCGCCGCCGAAATATATCCCGACCGTTGCGGTTAGACCATCCATTCCACAGCCGAATGACCGTTACGTTATCTTCTCGAAATATCTGATCAGATACGATTGTAATGAAATCTCGTCCCGAGCGTCCTTTACTGTTGCCGGATCGAAGAACGCGTTCGTCTTTTTTAATGGAAACGCACATGAAGCCCTGTTGCATCATAAAGGGGAAACGACCGTGGAATTCGAAATCGAACATCTGGAACTCGGCGTAGCGCAATCACGTCCGGCCCCAGACGACACGACTCGCCTGGTGATCGCCGCTTCCATCGCATCAGGGATATCTCATCTCGGATCCTCGACGATGCCGTTCCAGATCAGTGCCCTGATCGAACGGTTCCATCTGTCCGCAAGCAACGCCGGTTGGTTCGGCTTCTTCGAAATCGTCTCTCTATCCGTCGCCATGATTCTGGCTACGCCGCTACTCGGGCATCTGTCCCACAACGCACGAGCCATGATCGGCGCATTCCTGATCGTGATCGGCCATGTGCTGGTCTATCTCGGACCGGGTTGGCTGCCATGGATCTGGGCATGCGCCATCATGGGGGGCGCGGGCTACGGGCTGATCTTCGCCGCCTTCATTTCCAGCGTGTCGAGCGACGGAAATCCAGACCGAATCTACTCTCTGGCCTGCGGCGGCGGACTGGTGGTGGTGGTCGCCGCCATCATGGCCGTTCCCTGGACGACATCGGCCTTCGGCCCACTCGGTCCCTTCCTGACCATCGCCGCGCTGACCATCCTGCTTGCACCCTTCATGCGCGCCCTGGGGCGGGACAATCCGGTCGAGGCAGTCGCCGCCGCGCAATCGCGCACCGCCCTGGCCGCCGGAACGCTACCGCTGCTGGCCATGTGGATCAGCTATTCGATCGGCTCCAGCATGGTCTGGTCCTTCGCCGATCAGACCGGTCTCGCAATCCATGTCCCGCAAAATGTGATCGTCATGCTGTCGTCGGCGGGAATCGTGATGGGCTTCCTGGCCAACATGTTCGGTGCCGTGATCGCGGGACGGGTCAGCCGCGTCCTGTCTCTTGTCGTCGGGATACTGGGTACCGCCCTGTCATGCCTGCTGACGGCGCTGTCGTGGAGCGAGGTCACTTATTGCGCCGGGGTCCTGATGTACTGGATCTTCGTCATGATCGCCTATGCTTATCTACTGGGCGCCGCCGCCATCCTGGACCGCAGCGGCCGCGTCGGCACCCTGGGCGGCGGCTGCGACCGGATCGCCTATGCCGTGGGGGCCCCGATCGGCGGTATGGTGCTGGATCATGGCTCACATCTCATGCTCGGCGTGATCGGTTTCCTGTTCGGCGCTACGCTGCTACCGATCTGCATGCCCGCCATTGCCCGCGCTCTGCGGCGCAGTCAGACCCCCGGCAAAATTTCCCAACGCGCAATGGATTCTCATCCTGATTGTCGCGCCGTACTCAATCATCATCCTTATGGGTAGCTACAAAAACATCTCCGGCCGCGTCAATCCAGCCGCGGAACATTCCCTCGGTATTAAACTCAGCCGTTACGGAACCGGCAGGATCAACAGCGATGATTCCCCCACCGATACCATACGGATTAAATGCTTCCGCGAGGACCGAGCGTACGGCGTCCGCAACGGAACGCCCTTCATACTGCACGCGCGCCGCGATCTCGTGCCCCACGACGTGACGGATAAAATATTCCCCCTGACCGGTGCAGGAAACGGCACAGACACCATTTTTCGCATAAGTTCCCGCACCGATGATGGCGCTGTCCCCGACGCGACCGACGGCCTTGTTGGTAAAGCCGCCGGTCGAGGTCGCGGCTGCCAGATTCCCATTGCAATCCAGCGCCACGGCACCGACCGTACCATGCTTCTCGCTCTCACTGGCAAAGGTGCCCAAACGGTTGTGCGCGCGCATTGCCTCCAGAGCCTGTACACGGCGGGGCGTCGTAAAGTAGGATTGCGGCATCGTCTCCAGGCCCTGCTCGGTCGCATAATCGTCGGCGGCGGGACCGGCCAGCATCATAGGAATATTCCGGGTCATCAGCAGGCGAGCCAGTCGCACCGGGTTGCGCACCGCCCGTGCCGCCGCGACGGCGCCCGCAATGGCCGTCGCGCCATCCATGATCGATGCATCCAGTTCATGCTCCGCCGCGGCGTTCAGCGCGGCGCCATGGCCGGCATTGAAATGCGGCGAATCCTCCAGGACCACGACGCAGGCTTCCACCGCCGCCACGGCCGACCCGCCATTCGACAAGATCACATATCCGGCTTCCAGGGCGTTGCGGATATCGGCACGCGCGTCAGCCCATTCGTCTTCGGATAGCAAGGCGCGGGACATGACGCCGCAACCGCCATGCAGGGCAATGACGGGCCGGCGTGCCGGCATCAGGATGCTCATGGGGTATGCTCCTGCGCGTTGGCCCTACACCAGGTCGCGACCTGTTCGTGCGTCGCGAACCAGACATCTCCCATGGCCCGGGCAACCTCCAACAGTGCTGCGATCATACCGACCCGACTGCGATGCCCGCTGATATGCGGATGCAACGTCAGCAGGAACAGCCCGCCCTCCTCATGCGCGCCCTGGAATTCCGCCATGAAGATGTCCAGCACATCGCGCGGCGCGGTATAAGGGCGCACGGCTGAAAACCGGTCGAAATTGAAGTAGACGGCATCGTCGCGAATCCATTCGGGGGGGAGTTCGACAATGCCGGTGGCCTCTCCTCCCTGGACGAGTTCGTAGGGATCGTCGTCGGCCATCAGGCTGCTGTCGTACAGCAGGCCCATCTGCCGGATGATGGACAGGGTATTGACTGAAAAATCCCAGCTCGCCGTGCGGATACCGACGACCGGCCGGCGGCCGACATCCTGCAGGACGGTCCGCGCGCGGACCGTCAGGTCCAGCTCGGTTTCGGCATCCAGATGGGTATTCCGCTCATGAATCCACGAATGGATGCCGATTTCGTGCCCGTCTGCAACGACGCCCCGCACCTCGTCGGGATAGAGCAGGGCGGACACGGCGGGATAGAAGAAAGTCGCGGGCACCCCATGCCGTTGCAGCAGGTCCCGGATACGCGGCACGCCGCGCCGGTTGCCGTAATGGCCCTGGCTGATCCGCATCGGGCTTTCGTCGCCGTCGCGCAGTGGGATCGTGTCGTGATCGGCATCGAATGACATGGCGAAGGCGCAACGCGCCCCGCCGGGCCAGGATGCCGGGCGCAGGGACCGTCCAGCCCGGGCACGTCCGACGGCGGCGCGCCAACGGCTTTCGGGCCACCGCCAGGGGGGCGGCGAATTGTCGGCGGGTGTCGTCATGACAAGGTTTCCAGGGTTGTGTCGCCAGCGGACGGACACTCCGCGCGCGAACGGCGCCAACGCGTGTCCATCCTGCGCGCGAGGGGAATGAAAATGGCCGAGGCCAGGGCGACCAGTCCCGCCAGCCCCGCCAGGTTACCGAACAGATGCGCATATGCGGCGGCCGATACGATGCCCGATCCAGCCTCCGGTCCACGGGCGGCGTCGGTGGCAACCAAACTGCCGAGATAGCTGGCGAACCCACCCAGGACGGAAAAACAGCCCATCATCCGCCCCACCGCATCGGGTGGCGCGTAACGGGCGATGGCAGCCAAGCCAAGCGCCGCGATCAGCAGTTCGCCTGCCGAAAACAGCGCATATCCCGCCACCATCCACCAGGGCGAAATGAGGCCCTGCGCTCCGGCCAGCGCCCCGGCGCGCCACAACACGAACGAGGCTGTCAACAGCACGAAGCCCAGCAGGAAACGCGCATGAACCGATATCGGCCGCCCCCGGCATTCGGCGCGGTGATAGATTGCGGCCAGACAAGGCGCGAGCGCGAGGATCCAGATATTGTTCAGTGACTGGAACTGGCCGGGCTGTACCGCCCAATCCATGCCGGCCAGATGCATCGCTCCAGAAACATGGTCACGCGCGAAACTGGTCAGCGAGGTCGCGATCTGCTGGTTGAACAGGAAGAACAGGATCGCTTCCGACTGCAGCGCGAAGGACAGTTTCAGTCCGGCACGCAAGGCCGGTGCCGAACGCCGGTAGAGCATGATCCAGATCACCAGGATGGCGACGGCGGCGATCCAGATGCAGGTCCGTGCCAGCCCCGGATAATGCAGCAGCGTGAACGCCACGCCGATTCCGGCGGCGAACAGCAGCCAACGCCGGCGATCGAGCGTGCCGGCCGGACGCGGGTCGGTGGCCGGCAACGTAAGCGAGACCGCGAACCCCGCCCACAGCACAGCGGCGGCCACGCCGAAACCTGCCTGCCAGCCGACGCTGACGGCCAGAAAGGGGATCGTCAGCGTCGCGACCGTCGCCCCGATATTGACGGACATGTAATAGACGGTGAATACGACATCGAGCCGGTCATCGGTCCCGCTGAATGCATGCCGCAGCAGGCTCGTGATGTTGGGCTTGAAGATGCCGCCGCCGCAGACCAGAACGGCCAGCACCAGCGACACGCCCGTCGCTCCGCCCAGGCCGCTGGCCAGGCCGGTATAGCCGATCGCCAGCAGCGCCAGCGCGGCGGTTACCGTCCGCCGCGCCCCCAGGACCCTGTCACCCAGCCAGCCGCCCAGGACGGGAACGCCGAACATCAGGGCGCTGAACGCACCCCACAACATAATGGCACCCTGTTCCGACAGACCCATGGTCCGCACGAAATATAGGACCGAGACGCTCTGCAGGCCGTAGAAACCGAACCGCTCACAGATCTCGAGGGCGGCGATCCGCAGAAAGGTACGCCGGCGGGATTTCATCGCGTCAGAACCTTGCGCTGACCGAACCGAAGAACTGGCGCGGCGAACCGGGCAGCAGGGATTGACGATCGCCTGTCAGCGGGAAGCCCTGTTCGCCCACTGTCGAAATATAGGGCGTGTTCAGCAGGTTGTAGATGTCGAACGAGACCGACAGATCATGGAAGACGCTCCGCTGGCCGAAACTGTAGCGCGCGCCGATATTCGTCATCCAGAAACCCGGCACGCTCGTATCGTTGGTATAGCTGAGATAGCGGCGCGAGATGTAGCTCGCGTCGAAATGGGTGGACAGCCTCCGATAGCTGTAAATCAGGCTCGTTTTATACATGAACTGGGGATAGGCGGGAACATTCTTGCCTTGCAGATGGTAGAGCACTCCCCCCGACGTGATGTTGTTGTCGTAGGTCGAATGATTGTAGCTGACGCTGTTGTCGATCGCGAGATGCCGGACCGGACGGATCACGACATCCGCATCCACACCATTCATGGTCACACCACCGAGATTGCCGACGGTCGAGGTCGGATTGACCAGCGAGCCCGAGGCCATGAGCCCAAGGCGATGCGTAAAATTCGAGCGATAGGCATCGGCCGACGCCGACACGATCTTGCCGTAATAATGATATCCGACGACATAGGTCCAATTGTGCTCCGGCGTCAGCGTCCGGCGCGCGACCTCGAATGCAGCCTGGTTCTTCACGCCCCACAGCGACGGCACGCTGCCGGACTGATAGCCTTCATAGGTGAAGGCGCGCATGTTTTCTGCCACGTCGAAATAGAGTTCGTGGTTCTTCAGGAAATGCCAGTCGATATTGACATGCGGCAGAAATGCGGCCGACGACGTAACGCTGCCGTTGGGCAGTTGCGTCACATTGGTATAGGCAACGTCGTTTTCATTGGCGCCGCCGGCCGTCGTGACGGCCAGCGATTTGAAACCCCCTGTGATCGCCAGGCCCGGCAGAATATGATAGGTGTCGGTCAGGTGGTACTGGACCGTGTTGGTGTTGAAGCCCATGCCCCAAACCTGGGCGAACGGGCCGCCATAGATATTGAACGGCCCGACCGCGCCGACCGGCGCACCCTGTCCAAGAACGGGTTCTGAATAGTAATATTTGCCGACATTATAGGAATTATTCTCGAACCATACGCCAGTGCGCAGAACGTTGTTCTCATAGGTGTGGGTCATCTCGGTGGTAAAGCCCAGACGCCGGATCTGCTCGGGGATGACCATGAACGACAACGGGGCGCCAGTCGGCGACGCAACATAGGGATTCGCCCAGGTGGAGTATTCCTGCCCCCCATGCCCATAGAAAAGCGTCTTCCAACGGATATGATGCCCCATGTCGAAATCGAACGTCAGCCCACCCAGATAGTCGCGCTCGACCTGCCCACCATTGTAATAGGCAGCATCGGCCGGATCGGATAGCGCCGCGAACGAGGCCGGATAGACCCCCTGGGCTGCCAGATACGCGGCATGATAGTCGGGGGCGTAATTATCCAGGCGCTGACCAACCTTGTGCAGCAGTTCCAGCGACAGGTCCTGGTATTCGTACTGGGCCAGGTCGCTCCAATTGAAAAATACCTTGATGCTGCTATCGTCGCCGACCGGCTGAACGATTTTGGCATTCACCTGCTGCGTGAACTGGTCGCCATAGCCCTTCCACTTGTCGGCATCGACCCGCATGTAGGAAACGTACGCCTTCGTTCCGGATGGCGTGAAGGTACCGGTATCGCCCTTCACATATGTACGATAACTGTTGTAGCTGCCGAACATTTGCGACACCACGCCACCCGCCTTGTCGGCCGGATCGGCGGAATAGAATTCCATCGCGCCGCCCAGCTCGCTGGTCGACGGCAGCGTGACGTCCCCACCGCCTTGGCTCAGATTCATCCGCACGATATTGTCCTGGATGATCGCCGAATTGACGTCCAGCCCGTTATATTTATTGTACGATTGATCGCCCAGCGGAATGCCGTCCAGCGTAGCACCGAGTTGGCTCTGGTTGAAACCGCGCACATAGAAGGATTTCGAATAAATATCGAGTCCGAGCGGATCATTGGACACGAAATTCGCACCCGCCAGGCTACCGAGGATCTTGAGCGGACTTGCACCGGGCACGAAACGATCCATATCCTTTCTGGACACATCGGTAATGGCGCTATGCGCAGCCCGCAGTGCTGCGTTTACCATGATGTTCTCGTTTGTAACCGCCGATGCGCGCGGCCTTCGTTCTGGACGCGCATGTTTCGCCGTTTTCTGCGGCGCCGCCGCCATGGAGGTCGAGGACAGCAGCAGGAAGGCTGCGGCGCCGATAGGGCTCATCCTGTTCATGAACATATGCGTGCCTGCATCTCCGTTGCGTCATGCCGGGCCACCGGCCGATCGGAATGTCATTTATTGTCCGGAACGACCCGCCACCGGATTAAGCACATAAATTGTTACTCTTCAATGATACAAAATCGCCACATAGGCAAATTTTAGCATCCTTGTCTGTTTCAATTTTCCCGCTTACTCTATCCAGGTACGTCGCGCCGTTCCCGAATGCCGTCGAACCGGTCCGACGATTGGGGGAGGAAGCGCTCATTCGACAGGACACCGCCAACCCGGACACCGCGGAGCAAGACGCCAGCGAGCGCCTGGACGTCTCTCTCTTCCGGATCGACAGAACGTTGGACCTGCCCATTGGAACGCAGATCAAGGGACAGATCGAATACGGAATCGGACTCGGCATCATCAGGCCAGGCCAGCGGCTACCCCCGGTTCGGGAACTGGCGGAACGGCTCGGGATCTCCCCGGTCACGGTGGGGCAGGTCTATGCGGATCTCAAGCGCGGCGGAATACTGCGCGGACGAGCGGGGGCGGGGACGTTCGTCGCCGACCTGATGGCCGGATGGTCGGCCGACGGCGCGCGCAGATCGGAAATCCAGTCGGCAATCGACGTTCTGGTCGGCCGGGCCCGCGCCCTGGGACTGACCACCAGCGAGGTACTCGGCCTGGTCAGCGCTCGGATGGAGGGGAGTGGCCTTGGCACGCCGCCGCCATCAGTCATGGTGGTGGGAAACTTCATGCAGACCACGATCGCCTATTGCCGGCAGATGGAGCGGCTGGGCGAAGGACAAGTGCGGTTCCTCCCCACCACCATCACCCGGTTGCAGACAGATCCATCTGAGCGGCAACGCGTTGACTTGTATCAAATGGCTGTTACATTTGCTCATCGCCGCGCCGAGGTCGCGCAGCTGTTGCCTTACCTGGACGTGGCAGTCATCACTTTCATCCCGTCGATGGAAACGCGGATGAAACTGGCGCAGATCGACCCGGGAAGCCGCGTAGTTCTCGTTGTCATCAATCCGGAGTTTGCAGGGCCGATGAAAGCCGGTGTCCAGCAATTCGCACCGCATATCGAAGAACCGGCCATCGTGCTGATCGACGCATCGGACTGCGAGGACCTGATGCGGAATGCCGACGTCGTCGTCTATGCCACCGGCGCAGACGATCTGGGGCTGAATCTCCCCGCCGACTCAATTCATTTCGAATATCAGCATACGCCCAACCCCCACGACGTCAGGCGCCTGGTCGCCGACCTGACCGGCCGTCTGGTTCAGGGATTACGAGCATCACAGGAACCTTCATGAATCTACGCGAGATGAACTGGATGCAGGTCGAAGCCTATCTGGAGACGGACGATCGTATCGTTGTCCCGCTCGGCTCGACCGAACAGCACGCCTATCTCAGCCTTTCCACCGACGCGATCCTCGCCGAACGCGTGTCGATCGAAGCTTGTATGCCGCTGAAAGTGCCCGTCTGTCCTGTCCTTCCGTTCGGCATGACCCCGCGCTTCCTGGCCTATCCCGGCACGGTGTCCTTGAAACCAGAGACCTATCTCGCCCTGCTTAAAGACCTGGTCGACAGCCTGCACGGTCAGGGATTCCGGCGGTTCGTGTTCGTGAACGGTCATGGCGGCAATAGTCCGATCTGGCTCGACCTGTCCGCGTGGCTCGGGAAACTCGACGAATGCAAGGCCGTGTTCCATGATTGGTGGCGGGCACCGGATACCTGGCAGGCCGTTACGACAACCGATCCGCTGGCCATGCACGCGTCCTGGATGGAGAATTTCCCATGGACGCGCCTCCCGGGCGTCGTCCAGCCGGACATGCAGAAGCCCGGCATTGCGCTCGAACGGCTGCGAGACGTTACACCGCAGATCGTCCGAGAACGTCTGGGCGACGGCAATTTCGGCGGTCGCTACGAACGCAGTGACTTTGAAATGAACGCCATCTGGGCCGTCGCGGTCAAGGAAACGAGACGGATCGTCTCGGAGGTTTAACACAAGTCAAAGTCCCGCCACTTATTGCTGATTCGAAAGAATCATCCATTAGGCGTCCGACCGCTCTCGGCCCTTCCGCCGGCAACCATCCTGGCGGGATCGACGATCCGGTCGAACATCTCCGCGCTGACGAATCCCAACTGCAACGCCGCGTCCCGCAGGCTCAAATCATGTGCCATCGCATGGTGCGCGACGCGGGACGCCTTGTCATAGCCGATCACCGGCACCAATGCGGTGACCAGCATCAGCGATCGCGCGACATGTTCGGCGATCCGCCGCCGGTCGGGTTCGGTGCCCACGACCAGGAAAGTCCGGAAATTCCGGCACCCATCATGCAGCAGGCCGATCGATTGCATGATATTATGAATAATCAGCGGCTTGTAGACATTCATCTCCAGATAGCCGCCCGCGCCGCCGAACCCCACCGCCACGTCATTGGCCATCACCTGCACCGCGATCATCGTCAGGGCCTCGGCCTGGGTCGGATTCACCTTGCCCGGCATGATCGACGAACCGGGCTCATTCTCGGGAATCCGCAATTCCGCAAACCCGGCACGCGGGCCGCAGGACAGCAGGCGGATGTCGTTGGCGATCTTGAACAGCGACCCGGCCAGGCCCCGCAGCGTGCCCGAAAGCTGAACCAGCGCGTCATGCGCGCCCTGGACGGCGAATTTGTTGGGCGCGGTGACGAAGGGCAGACCCGTCAGCGCCGCGATCCGCGCGGCGGCCGCCTCGGCGAAACCCGGCGCGGCATTGATGCCGGTCCCCACCGCGGTGCCGCCCAGCGCCAGCCGGTACAAGGCCGGCAGCGCCGCCCCCAGCCGCTCCAGCGCCTCATCCAGCATCCCGACATAGCCCGACCATTCCTGGCCCAGCGTCAGCGGCGTCGCATCCTGCATATGGGTCCGCCCGATCTTGACGATATCCGCCCAGGCCCGGGCCTTGGCGTCGATCGCGTCGCGCAACGCCGTCACTTCGGGCTCCAGCCGCCGCACCACACCCAGCGCCGCCGCGACATGCATCGCGCTGGGAAACGTATCGTTCGAGGATTGCGACATGTTGACATGGTCGTTGGGATGAACCGGGCTCTTGCTGCCCAGCGCGGTGCCGGCCATCTGGCAGCACCGGTTCGCGATCACCTCGTTGACATTCATGTTGAATTGCGTGCCGCTGCCGGTCATCCAGACATGCAGCGGAAACATGTCCCGGTGCCGTCCGGCCAGGATCTCGTCGCAAGCCCGGCAGATCAGCCCCGCCGCCTCTTCGGACAAATTCCGGCCGTCGCGATTGGCAAGGGCCGACGCTTTCTTGATGATCGCATAGGCATCGACCATCTCGGCCGGCATCAAGTCCCGCCCGATGCTGAAATATTCCAGCGAACGCTGCGTCTGCGCGCCCCACAGCCGGTCGGCGGGCACCGCAACCGGCCCCAGGCTGTCCGTTTCTATCCGCGTTCCAGGTTCCACCGGCGTCCCCGACATGACCGTTCCTTCCCTTCCCGGACATGATACCGTCACCATGGCCGCCGGCCCGGATCTCCATCGTCCGGACCGCCACTACGGATCAAACGCAATCCCCACAACGGGGATCCTTGGGAGGATCCTGCCGGGAGAATCCCGGGAGCGACCTGTCCCGGCAGGATGCGCGCCACCTTGACAGATCGCCGCAGGATAAGAACATGACATCGTTCCATTTTCCGGACGAGGAAGGACGAGAATGCACATGTCGGCTCCCAGGAAAGCACGCGGCGCTTCCCGCATCCTCCCTGTCATGCGGCTCGCGGGCATGCTTCTCGCGGGGGCCGGGGCGGCCCTGTCCGCGACGGCCGCGCACGACGCGCGCGCCCAGGCCTCGGCCATCACCGGCAACCAGATCACCACCGGCACGGTCGAGACGGTCGATCCGGCCACCGGCACGGTGCTGCTGCGCGACCAGGCGGACGGCCTGGTCACGGTGCACATCCCGCGCGGCGCCCGCCACCTGCCCCGCGTACAGCCGGGGGACAAGATCCGCATCCGCTTCTTCCAGACGATCGCCGCCGACATCGCGGCCCCCGGCAGCCCGATGCCGGAATCAACGGTCAGTTCGGCCCAGGGCCTGGCCAACCGCCACCCCCACGGCACCATGATCTCCTTTCGCCGCGAACGGGTGCGAATCCTGGCGATCGACGCGCCGCACCATGTCGTCACCGTCATCGACCCGGCACAGATGACCCGCACCGTGACCGTACGGGAAAAGCCGATGCAGGACCTGCTGGCCACGCTCA
Organism: Nguyenibacter sp. L1; assembly: GCF_035199985.1. Taxonomy (GTDB): domain Bacteria; phylum Pseudomonadota; class Alphaproteobacteria; order Acetobacterales; family Acetobacteraceae; genus Gluconacetobacter; species Gluconacetobacter vanlangensis. The sequence continues at coordinate 3,145,708 of NZ_CP127015.1, read as the reverse complement.
AGGTCGGGGATCAGGTCGATATCACGACCATGGACGCGGTTTCATTCACCGTCACCAACCGGGTCGTCACCCCCTCGACAACCGTGACCGAACACGCGGGCCGGCCGGCCGGCGGCACGCCGCCCGGCCCCTGACCCCACGCGGCCGCCGGCGCAAAGCGGCGGCCCTGGCCCGATCCGTCGCTTCAGCCGACATTGCGACGGACCGGGCCCCGGCTTTCAGGGGAAGTTTCCATTGCCGACGGGATTCGCGTCACTGACGCAATTGGTGCAGACCCCGGCACCATCCGCCATGGAACAGGCGGACAGCGCGACCGACAAGGATGCAGCCGCAACCCGGACGATCAGCATCCGATGCGTGTTCCTGCTCATTCCACGCTGTCTTTCAAATATGACGGCGCCCCGGCCGAAGCGGCCTCCAGCGCCGCCCGCACGCCCTCGGCCCAGGCCGGATCGGCCTTGGCGAAATGGGCCAGTTGCCGTTCGACGATCTCCCGCGGCACGCCCTGCATCGCGGCGGCGATATTGGCGAAGAAGCGCGCCCGCTGGCCGGCATCGAACATCCGGAACAAAGCGGCCGGCTGGCTGTAATCGTCATTGCCCGCCCGATGGTCGTACCAGGCCGCGTCCCCGCTGATGCGCAATGGCGGTTCGGCGGCCGAACGGTCCTCCACCGGACCGCCGAAGGAATTCGGCTCGTAATACGCATCGGTGCCGCGCGGCGCGTCGAAGCGCATCGCCCCATCGGCATGATAGGTATGGACCGAAGCCGCGTGCGGCCGGTTGACCGGCAGCGCCTCGTAATGCGTGCCGACGCGATAGCGATGGGCGTCGGCATAGGCGAACAGCCGGCCCTGCAGCACCTTGTCGGGCGAAAACCCGATCCCCGGCACGATGTTCGACGGCGAGAACGAGGCCTGCTCGATCTCGGCGAAATAATGCGCCGGATTGCGGTTCAGCTCCAGCACCCCGACTTCGATCAGCGGATAATCCTTGTGCGGCCAGACTTTGGTCAGGTCGAACGGGTTATAGGACGTCGTCTCGGCCTCCAGTTCCGGCATGATCTGCACATGGACGGTCCAGCGCGGGAATTCGCCGCGCTCGATCGCCTCGTACAGGTCCCGCTGCGCGCTCTCCCGATCCTGGGCGATCACCGCATTGCCTTCCGCATTGGTCCAGAACCGATGGCCCTGCTGCGTCTTGAAATGGAACTTGACCCAGAACCGCTCGCCCGCATCGTTCCAGAAGGAAAATGTGTGGCTGCCATAGCCGTTCATGAAGCGATGGCCCTGCGGCAGGCCCCGGTCGGAAAACAGGATCGCAACCTGGTGCAGGCTTTCCGGGCTCAGCGACCAGAAATCCCACATCGCGGTGGCCGAACGCAGATTGGTCCGCGGATGGCGCTTCTGCGTGCGGATGAAATCGGGAAATTTCATCGGATCACGGATGAAGAAGACCGGCGTATTATTGCCGACCAGGTCCCAGTTGCCCTCCTCGGTATAGAATTTCAGGGCGAAACCGCGCACGTCCCGCTCGGCATCGGCCGCGCCGCGCTCGCCCGCCACGGTCGAGAAACGGGCCAGCACCTCGGTCTGCTTGCCGATTTCTGAAAACAGGCGGGCACGGGAATAGCGGCTGATGTCCCGCGTCACCGTGAAGGTGCCGTAGGCGCCCGAACCCTTGGCATGGACCACGCGCTCGGGAATCCGCTCGCGGTTCTGGTGCGCCAGCTTCTCCAGCAACTGATAGTTTTCCAGCAGCAGCGGCCCGCGCGGGCCGGCACTCCGGCTGTTCTGGTTGTCGGGCACCGGCGAACCCGCCGTGGTGGTCAGTACCGGCCTGTGGGATATGTCGGACATTCTCGCTCTTCCCTTGCGCTCACAATGGCGTCACCGGCACGCTAAGGGACGCCATTCAATAACGAAAATCGATTCTCCATATCATCACGATAGGAAATACTTATGATATAGAGCAAGGCATGCAGACCACCTCCCTGTCCGGCCTCTCCCTGCGCGATTGCGAATATGCGCTGACCGTCGCCGAAACCGGCCATTTCGGCCGGGCCGCCGAACGCTGCGGCGTCAGCCAGCCGGCGCTGAGCGAACAGATCCGCAAGCTGGAGGCCCTGCTGGGCTGCGCATTGTTCGAGCGCGGGCGCGGCGGCGCCCGCCCGACGCCGCAGGGCACCCCCCTGCTGGCCCAGATCGGGCGCGTCGTCCGCGAAAGCCGCGCCGTACTGGAACTGGCACGCACCCACACGACCCCGCTGGACGGCAGGCTGGCGCTGGGGGTCATCCCCACCCTCGGCCCCTATTACATCCCGGGCCTGCTGCAATTGCTGCGCGCCCGCCTGCCCGCCCTGTCGCTGCGCCTGACCGAGGAACGCACCGAGCCCCTCCTGGCCGCGCTGGCCGACTACACGCTGGACGCCGCCCTGATCGCCCTGCCCGTCGACCAGCCCGGCCTGGTGGCCGAACCCCTGTTCTTCGAACCGTTCCACGCCCTGCTGCCCGCCGACCACCCGCTGGCGGCCCAACCCGCACTCTCCGTCACCGACCTGGCCCGGCCGGACCTGCTGCTGCTGGAAGACGGGCATTGCCTGCGCGCGCAAACCGTCTCGCTCTGCCACGTGCCGGCCGAATCGCAGCGGGCGGCGAACCCGCGCGTCGCCCCCAGCCTGGAAATGCTGCGTCATATGGTCGCGGCCGGCGAGGGCATCGCCCTGATGCCCGCCCTGGCGATCCAGGACCGGATCCAGGACCGCACGGGCGACGGCGCCCTGACCTGCAGCCGCCCGCTGACCGACCCCCGGGCCGGACGCCGGATCGGCCTGGCCTGGCGCACGACCGACCCGAGGGGGGCGGATTTCACCCGCCTGGCGGAGCTATTGCGCGCGTGATTCCAAAAAGGGCGCCTCGACCCCTCGCCAGCCTCCCGTGCCGCATGACGATCTCCCCTATCGGCCATCCGCCAGGGCCATGCGCAACGCCTCGGCCAGTTGCAGGCGCAGCCAGATCAGCCCGGCATCCGCCAGCCCGTCGAGCCGCATCAGGATATGCACTTCGCCGCCGGTGATCGGCACCGGCAGCGGGCTGACATGCAGCCCGGACTGCCGGGCCAGGGCATAGCCGACATAATGCGGCACCACCGCCAGCGCGTACTGACCCAGCAGAAACGCCGGCAACGCGCCGAAATTGCTGACGACGACCCGGACCCGCCGGCGCAGCCCCTCCTGGCGCAACATCGTCTCGACGATCGTGCCGCGCGTGGCGGCCTCCGTCAGGATATGCGGCACGTCCAGAAATTCCTCCCGCCCGATGACCGGCCCCAGGCCGCATCCGGCAGGATCGTACAGGCAGACGAAATGATAACGCCCCGCCGTCATTTCGGCGCAACGATGGTCCGGCAGGCCGCGAATGGTCGCCGCCAGCTCGATGTCCCGCCGCTCCAGCAGGTCGGCGGCCTGCCGCGTCTCCGGCGCCCGGAACCGCGTCATCGTCAGCGGCGCAGCCCGCCAGAGCATCGCGCTCAGCACCGGTCCGGCCGCCAGGTCCAGGCCCGCGGTCATGCCGACGACGAATTGCCGCGTCGCCGTCTCCGGCACGAAATCCCGGCTGCCGCCCAGCGCCAGACGGATCTGTTCGACATCGCGCTCCAGTTGAGGCGCCATCATCGTTGCCCGCACCGTCGGCCGCATGCCGCCGCGCGTGCGGACGAACAATTCATCCCCGCAGGCGGTGCGCAGCCGCTTCAGCGCATTGCTGACCGCCGGCTGCGTCAGGGCCAGCCGCACGGCCGCGCCGCTGACGCTGCGCTCATACCACAAGGCCAGGAAGATCGTCGCCAGATTGAGATCGATGCGCCTGTTATTCATTAGATCAATATCATAGACGAGAAATTATAATTTGACCACGCAACGTTCATGCATAAGCTTCGTGCAGGGGACATTAATACACCTCGAGGCGGCCGGGCACTGAGAGCATCTTCTTTTTCTGAAGAAAAAGAAGCAAAAAGACTTTTATTCATTAGGAGATTTTGCATGGTCCGGATCACCGGGCCAAGACGACGAACATGCGCCCCGCTCCATTACGTTTCGATATCAGGATACTTCATCAGAAGGCACCTCCAGGATCCAACCAATCTGACCAAGTATATGTTAATAACATATATCAATAATTAAAATAAACCCGCCGTATGCGCATGTGACGCACCACGAACGCCGACATGACCGAGTGAGAGAGATGTCAAGGACCGTAGAATTGTCGAAGACCCGATCGGGATGGCTGCGCGTGCTGCTCCATGGCACGGCGCTCGCGACCGCATTGCAGGCCCTGCCCGGCCATCCCCTGGCCGCGCCATGGCCCGCCACCGCGGGGCGCGGTTCCTGCCATGTCACGAAACAGGCCGACGTCCCGGCGAAAATGCGCGACGGCACCATCCTGCGCGCCGACATCTATCGCCCGGACAGCACGGCGCCGGTCCCGGTCATCCTGATGCGCACCCAGTATGGCAAGGACGCCGCGCAGGTCCAGCCGTCGCGCTTCCAAACGCCGGACTGGTTCGCCTCGCACTGCTATCTGGTGGTGGTGCAGGACATTCGCGGCCAGGGAAAATCCGGCGGCACGTTCTACGAATATCGCTATGACCGCGATGACGGCTATGACACGGTCGAATGGGCCGCCCGCCTGCCCGGGGCCGACGGCAAGGTCGGGATGTACGGCTCGTCCTATGTCGGGGCGACGCAATGGCTGGCCGCCACCGCATCGCCGCCGTCGCTGAAGACCATCGTCCCGTCCAATACGGGCTCGGATTACTATGACGGCTGGACATATGAGGACGGGGCATTCCGCCTGGCCTTCATCGCACCATGGATGATGGAGACGATCGCCTCCAGCGCCGCCGCCAACCGCGGCGATGCCGCGCTGGCGGCCGAATTGCGGGCCGACGGCATGAATCCGGCGGCCTGGCTGCGCGACACCCCCTATCTGTCCTTTCCGCCCCTGCGCCCCGGCGACCCCAAGGTCGCGCCCTATTTCTACGACGCCATCCGTCACCCGTCGCGCGACGGCTATTGGAAAGCGTTCGAAATCCGTTCGCGCTATCCGAATGTGCAGGTGCCGGTCCTGGCCTTCGACGGCTGGTATGATTCGTTCCTGACCGGCGCGCTGGAAAATTTCAATGGCATGCGCACCCAGGGCCGCACCCCCGCGGCGCGGCGCAACCAGCGCATCATCCTCGGCCCATGGGAACATCTGGGTTGGGGCCGGCCCGACAGCCTGGTCAGCCCGCGCCTGAAGGCGATCGGCCCCGTCTCCGACAGTCCGGTCAATGAATTGATGCTCGCCTGGTTCGACCATTTCCTCAAGGGCAAGGATGACGGCGTGCAGACCGGCCCGCGCATCGACTACTTCACCATGGGTGAAAATCGCTGGCATGTCGCCGATCGCTGGCCGGTGGCCGGCACGACCTACCAGACATGGTATCTGGGCAGCGCGCGGGACGCATCCTCGGTCATGGGCGACGGCGCGCTGACGACGACCCCGCCGGGCAGCACGGCCCCTGCCCCCGCCGCGCCGCCCCACGGCACGGTCGACCCGGCCAGGCTGACCGCGCCCAGCGATCATTTCGTCTATGATCCGGCCAATCCGGTTCCCAGCATCGGCGGCCATTCCTGCTGCGCGTGGAATTCCGGCCCGCAGGGCCAGTTCGATCAATCGGCCATCGAACAGCGCCCGGACATCCTGGTCTATACCAGCAATGTCCTGACCGCGCCGCTGAACGTCACGGGACCGATCACCGTCATCCTCTATGCCGCCACCACGGCCAGGGATACGGATTTCACCGCCAAGCTGGTCGACGTCCATCCCGACGGCAGCGCGATCAACCTCAATAACGGCATCGTCGTCGCCCGCTACCGCGCGTCGCTGACCGACCCCACGCCGATCACGCCGAACCAGATCTACGAATACCGGATCAAGGTCTGGCCGACCAGCAACCTGTTCCTGCCCGGCCATCGGATCAGGCTTGAAATCTCCTCCAGCGACTTCCCGCAATTCGCCCCCAACCCGAATACCGGGGCACCGTTCGGACACTCCGCCGCCATCGTCAAGGCCACGCAGACGATCTGGCACGACGCGGCCCACCGCTCGGCACTGATCCTGCCCGTCCTGCCGCCCCAGACCGCGGGCAGCGGCGTGGACCATCCGCCGGTCGACTGACAGCCACGTCCGAACGACCCCGGACACGGACCATATCATTTCCAAATCGCATCATAGTGAACGATCACGGCCCGCGCGAGACTTGGCCGGAGGAACCAACCGATGACAGACCAAGACCGGACAATGTCGTCCGCGGGGCAACCGGCCCGCCCCCTGCCCGCCGGCGCGCCGCCTCTCCGACGAAGCCCGCGCGCCCTGCTGCTGCTGGCCTCGGCCGCCATCGTTCTGGGCGCGGCCGTGCCGCTCCGCCCCGGCCACGCGGCGACACCCGCCGCCACGCAGCGCAAGAAGGCCAGGCCCGCGGATCGACACGCCGCCGCCCGCCCGCCCGCCGCCTCCGAGGACATCACCGTGACCGGCGGCATGGCCACCGCCAACGGCGTCACCAACACCACGCCCGGCGGCGGCCTGATGGCGCCGCAGACCGTCGCGAAAAGCCGCAGCACGATCACCCGCGACTTCATCGCCAAGCAATCGCCGACCACCAACGCGATCGCGATGATCGCCAACCTGCCCGGCGTGGTCGCCGCCAGCACCGACCCGCTGGGCCAGTCGACGACGGCCATGTCGATGCGCGGCCTGATGCAGACCGAAATCGGCTTCACCTATGAAGACATGCCGATCGCGGATTCGATCAATTATACGCCCTATGTCCAGGCGGCGGTCGATACCGACAATATCGCCGCGATCACCGTCAACCAGGGCGCGCCCGACATCACCTCGCCGGTCTATAACGACGTGGGCGGATTGCTGAAGATCACGCTGCGCCATGCCGCCGACAATTTCGGCGGCATGGCGAATCTCTCCTACGGCTCGAAATCCCTCGAACGCGAATTCATCCGCCTGGACAGCGGCGAAATCGGCCATAGCGGGACCAAGGCCTTCGCCTCCTTCTCCTCGACTACGAACGACGAATGGCGCGGTTCCGGCACCTTCAGGAAATATCACGTCGATTCCGAAATCCGCAAGGACTGGACGCCGGACACCAGCCTGGCATTCATCCTGTCCTACGACAATTGGCAGCAGGGCAATTACCGCCCCATGACCATGGCGGCCTGGCACGCCTACGGAATCAACTACAATTACGACAAAAACTACACACGTGGCGACTATAACTGGATCGGCCTGAACCAGTACACCCGGCGCTCCCTCATCATGATGCTGCCCTTCAAGGCCCGGCTGGCCGACGGGCTGCATGTCCACCTGACCCCATCCTTCGCCGATTACGAGGAATATTATTTCGGCGGCACCAACATCAACAATACAAGATCCTGGTACGGCAACCAGCCGGCCGGCAACCTGAACCTGCCCGCCCAGTTCACCCTGAACGGCGTGCCCGGCGAGGCGACCGTCGAGCAGATCAACCCCGTGCCGCAGAAAAGCTTCGTGCTGGATAGCGGCCTGTCCTGGGAAAAGGGGAACAACATTTTTCAGGCCGGCTATTCCTACAATTATGTCGATCTCCTGGAACAGATCTGGTACGAAGGCGTCGACGCCCAGGGCGGCATGGCCAACCACGAAGGCGCCTATCCCATCCGGATGGCGAACGGCGTGCGCTACAACACGCTCGACCAGCATTTCCAGCACCAGATGAACGCGCTGTACGTCTCCGACACGCTGAAATTGCTCGGCGGCCGGCTGGTCCTCAATGCCGGCCTGAAATATCTGATGATCTTCCGCGACATGGTCAACCGCACGCCGGGCGCCATCCGCTATGCCGGCGGCGCCTACGCCCAGCCGCTGCCGCAGATCTCGGCCAGCTACCGGCTGACCCCGCACGACCAGATCTATCTCGACGCCACGACCGCCTATCGCGCCCCGGCCTCTGTCGAGGCCTACGGCCAGCTCTTCTCGCCCGGCCGCCCGGGACCGACCTCGTCCTTCGTGCCCATGACCGGCGAATATGCGATCGGCGAGGAAATCGGCTATCGCCATTACGGGCTTGTCAATGTCGCGCTCGCCTTGTTCAACTACAACATCACCAACAACCAGGTCACGTCGAACGTCTATATCGGCAATTTGCCGATCCCCGAACCGATCCAGGCCGGCGGCAAGACGTCGCGCGGCGCGCAGGTCGAACTGGGGCTGCGGCCATGGCATCATGTCAGCCCATATGTCTCGGCCCAGTACCTGCACGCCACCATGGACAATGATTTCGCCACCAACGGCGTGCTGCTCCCCACCGCCGGCAAGACCGCGGTGCAGAGCCCCGAGGTCACAGCAGCGATCGGCCTGTCCTACGACAACGGATCGGTCTTCGGAAATTTCAGCTTCAACTATATCGGCGCGCAATACGCGACCCTGATGAACGACCAGAAGATGCCCTCGTACGAAACCGCCAACATGACGCTGGGCTATCGCTTCCACAGCGTCGGCTTCGCCCGCCACCCGCAGATCCAGATGAATATCGTCAATATCGGTGCCGAAAACTACCTCTCCGGCATCCAGAGCGTCACCGCGAACGCCCACCCGGTGGTCGTCGGCGGCCACACCATCGCCGGCGCCGCCCCCCTCTACCTCGTCGGCGGCGGGATCGCCGTCATCGGCTCGGTCTCGACCGCGTTCTGATTGCGCTCCCGCTCTTCACCCGTTGACCGGGATCGTCACGATCGTGCTGGGCCCCTTGCTGGTCTTCGACAGTTCCAGCAGGATCTGCAACATCGTGAAGGCCAGCTTGCTGTCGAAATCGTCGTCGGCGATCCAGTAATATTTGTGGTTGTACGTGGTCCATGAAAACACCGACTCCGGCCGTTCCCTGGTCACGTGCACCACGACGATGGGCCGCGTTTCGCGCCCGATCAGCTTGATCGTCGGCCGGGTGCGGCCCGAGCGGATATCGTCCTCGGGCACATCGATCTGATAGGCGATCTGCCCCAGTACCCCCAGGATGGTACGCGTCAGCAGCCGGATCTGCCCGCGCCGGGGCCTGCCCCCGCCATAGACGACCTCGACCCGCTCGTCATCCTGCGCCATGCCCAGCAGGCGGCGCACCTCACGCACGGCCGGCATCAGCGCCGCATTGTCCGTCGAGGCGATCGACAGATAGACCCGATCGGCCACCGGTTCCTTGCCGTTCGCGGCCGTGCTGTGCTCCAGTTGAATGCCCAGCAGTCCGGCCACCTGCAGCACCCGCAGATCATAGATCAGGTCGAAGAAGACCGGCGATCCCCGCCCGGCATCGCCGCCCAGCGCGCCGGCATTGCTGATCAGGTTGACCGACTGCACCGCCAGGCGAAACAGCACGTCGATCGGCAGGCCGCCCAGCACCAGCGGCAACAGATTGCCGGGCGGCAGCGGGCGCAGGAAACTCTGCGCATAGGCGTCGCCGGTCACCGGCTGGAAGGTGAAGGTGGGGCTTTCCTGGAACTGCACCGCCGCCCCGCCAAAGGGCCGGCTGGCCGAATAGGTGCCGACGCCCAGCGAGACATTGCGCTGCAGTTGATAGCCGGAAATCAATTGCGTGGTGTCCAGGAAACCCGGCGTGTCGGCATAGCGCAGACGCACGACATTCAGCAGCGTCTGCTGCTTGCCCGCACTGGTCACGGCCCGGGAATAATCGCTCTGGTCCTGGTCCAGGCGCGTCGGCCCGATCGTACTGCATCCCCCGGCGACAAGTAACAAAGGCAGGGCGCGGAGCGGACGAAAAATGCGGATCATGGTCCCGTGGCGTATCTGACAACCGGGCTATCTATAAAGACGCCCCGGAAACGGAACCAATCCTATTTTGTTTATATTTTTTAACCAATATGTAACTTTTATACCAACCCACCACCCCAGCCACCGCATCCGGAACAACAAACGAGAGTTAAGTTTCAATCTTTTCGAGATTGAAAGCCATACCGACGCAAACCGTCGAAAATCCAAAATAACCCTGGCGCATCGTTGCGGGATGATCGACTTCTGGCCACCCTCAAAAATGTGCGCTGACGGTCCCGTAAAACGAGCGAGGCGCGCCGACCTGCAGCGTATTGTAATCACCGGATAGGGGATTGCCGCCACTTCCCATATTGGTGATGTATTTTTCATCGGTGATATTGTTGATGCTGAAGTCGAACTTGAGGTTTTGTGCTACGGCCACATGCCGGAACGCGTAACTGATACCAAAATTTTCCAGCCAATAGGACGGAACGGCGGTATCGTTAATGTAACTCAGGTACCTCTTGCCCATATACATCGTATCGAAATGAACACTGAAGCCATTTCGATGGTAATTGATCGAATTTTTATACATCAGCTTCGCGTAATTCGGTTCCTGCTTTCCTTTTAGATCATATATGATCCCGCCGGACGTCAGGTTGCTTTCAAATTTCGAACTGTTGTAGCTGATGCTGTTATATAGCGACAGATGCCGCACCGGCGTCACCGTCACGCTGGCATCAACGCCATTCATGTCGACAGACCCCACATTTTCGAACAGAGCATGCGCTTCCGCCAGGGGGCCGACCGACACCGCCTGCTGACGATTTGAAAAATCGACGTGATACAGGTTGATAAGGCCCATCACGTAACTCGCGTTCAACCGATAGCCGATTTCATACACCCAGTCGGTCTCGGGGTGCAGCATTTTCCGCAGGCCGACGAAATCCTGGACGGTTTCCGCCCCCCAGGGCGAGGCAGAGTTGAATCCGTTCTGCGGATAGGCCTGCATGTTCTTCGATATGTCGAAATAGAATTCGTTATGCGGGGCGAAGCGCCAATTGGCGCTGAACTGCGGCAACGCCGCCGCAACGGCATCGAGCGATCCGTGCGGCAACTGCGACGACCCCGTAAAGCCGGCGTCGTTATACAGTATATGGTCCTGCGCATCGACAACCATGCTCCGGAACCCTCCGTGCACCGTCAAGTGTGGAAGAACCCTGTACGTGTCCTGCAGATGAAAGACATATGTGTTGGTGTTGAAGCCATAGGCCCAATGCGTCAGGAACGGACTGCCTCTATGCGCGATTTCGTCATATGGGGCCGCATCCGGGCTATTCGGCTCGTTATAATATTCCATTGCGGGATCGAACGTCATATTCTCATACCAGAACCCGGCATCGAGTGTATGATGCCGGATGTGGTAGATCAGATCGGTCTGAAAACCGATCCGCTGCGTGCCCATCGCCTGATCCTGCGCCGAAAGTGGCGCACCCGAGGGCGAACCGACATAGGGCGACGTCCACCACGCATCGTAGCGCTTGCCGATGCCGTAGAATGTTGTTTTGGATTCCAGAAAATCAGTCAACCGACTGTCGAGACTCATGCCGCCCAGATAGTACCGGCTTGTCTCGATCCCCCGATAATATGCAGCATCCTTCGGATCGGACAGGTCCCTATATTGCTCCGGGTAGATCCCATTCGCCGCATTCAGGGCAGCGCCGTAGTCGGGATAGTAATAATCGATACCGTATCCGACCTTCTTCAGCTCTTCGAGGCTGTTATCGATATAGGACGCCGCTGCCTCCCACGACCAATCAAAATAGGTCTTGAAAGTCGTACGCGCGCCGATCGGCTGCACCAGCTTGGCGTTCACCATCTGCTGGAACTGCGAATCCCCGCCCAGCCATTTGTCTTCCGCCTTTCGGTCGTACGAAACGTAGAATTTCGTCCCGCTGGGATTGAGTAACCCGCTATCGAAGCGCACGAAGGTCCGGAACGCGGCATAGCTGCCGAAGGTCTGCGAGACGTCTCCCCCCATCCTGTCGCTGGGGTCGTTGCCATAGAAGCGGACCGTACCGCCCAGATTGCTGGTGGCCGGGGTATCCAGACTCCCTGCACCCTGCGACACGTCGGTACGCGAGATGTTCTCGTTGCTGATCGAGCGGCTGACGGGAACGCCGTTATAGGATTCATAGCCCTGCCCGCCCAGCGGGATGCCATCGAGGGTGAAGCCAAGCTGGTCGCTGGTGAAGCCATGCATATAGAAGCTCTGCGACCACAGATCGATGCCGAGCGGGTCCGAGGTACTGAACTGGATACCTGGCAGATTGCCGACAGCCTTCAGCGGCGTCACACCTGGCACAATGAAGGCCAGGTCGCGGGCGGACACCGACTGCATCTGGCGGGTGGAACCGCTTCCGACGACGCTGATCGCCTCGGCCGGTGCCGGGACCGCAGGGCGGGCGACCAGTGCGCCCCGTGCAGCCGGACCACGCTTGCCGGTACGAACCGGCCGGTGCGGCAGGCTGCCATGCGTCTCCTCGGTGGCGGCGGCCTGCGCGTGCGCGGCACCATAAGTGACAAGCAGGGTGAAGACGGAAACACCGGCCATCAAGGCGGCGTGCAACCTCCCACACCACGCGTTGCGGGTGTCGGCGTGGGATAGGCGACAACAGGCATCTCGACTCATCGGAACCACCCTCGATACGAACGCAAAGCCGGCCCACGTTCAATGTCATTGAGATTATTTGCTCACGATTTTCCAATCAGCATCACTACCGAAATTCCACGATGTGCACGCACCCTGGATGCAGCAGACATCCCGGATACAGATTTAATCAATCCTCCAATTAATTCTGTCAAGAAACGTTTTTGATTGACACACCATATGGATCCCGAATTGACAATCGAATTGGGATGGGACGACACGACTTTAGAAATTTTTTTATGAATATTTATTTTTTGATCTTACTTCAGTGTGAAAACATCGGTTCCATAGGCCACCACCCCACATCCGGAACGAACACGCCACCCTGTAATCCGGCCCCGCGATCCCGCGCGGAGCCGGAAGCCGCCGATCAGAAATTCGTGCTGATCGTGCCGTAGAGCTGGCGCGGCGCGCCGGCCTGCATGGACTGGTCGTCTCCGCTGAAGGAATTGCCCAATTCGCCCATGTTCGCGATATATTTGATGTTCGTCAGGTTATAGACGTTGAAGGACGCGGTCACATTCTTCAGCACGCTGTAATCGCCGAAATGATAGCCGGCCCCCAGGTTGGTCAGCCAGTAATGCGGCACCGACACATCGTTGGTATAGCTCAGATACCGCCGCCCCATCATCATCGTGTCGATATGCGCGAACGCACCGCGATAGGTATAGGACAGGCTGCCCTTGTACATCAGTTCGGGGTAATTGACCGCCTGCTTGCCCTTGATGTCATAGACGACATCGCCGGTATTCAGGTTGTTGGCATAGCGCGAACTGTTATAGCTGATGCTGTTATAGATCGACAGGCCACGGATCGGCATCAGGTTCAGGCTGGCATCGACGCCGTTCATGTTGACGCTGCCGACATTTTCCAGGACCGACACCGAATTGTAGATCGATCCCAGGTTCACGCTGCCTTGCCGGTGCAGATAATCGGTGTGGTACAGCGCCAGCAGCCCGACCGCCCAGGGCGAGGTGTAGCGATACCCCAGTTCGTAGACATACGCCGTCTCGGGCTTCAGGTGCGTCTTGGTGTAATCGAACGCCGCCTGCGTGGGGCCGCCCCACGGGCTGCCCTGATTATAGCCCGAACCGGTCATGACCGACATGTTCTCGGCAAAATCGAAGAACACTTCATGATGCGGCAGGAAACGGTAATTGATGCTGAATTGCGGCAGGAACGCCGCATTGTTCGAGATCGAGCCCGTCGGCAGCGTCGCCATGCCGGTATAGGCCGGATCGTTCTCGATGATGTGGTTGGTCCCGGTATAGAGGATCGAACGGAAACCCGCATTGATCGTCAGGTTGCGCGTCACCCGGTACGTGTCCTGCAGATGGGTCTGCACCAGGTCGTAACGGTAGCCATAGCGCCATTGCTCGGCAAAGGCCGGCGGCAGCGCGTTGACCGGATCGACCGGCGTCCCCTGGCCCAGGATCGGCTCCTGATAGAATTTATAGAAATCCTGCGGCTGGCTGTTCTCGTACCACACGCCCAGATTCACCATATGATGGGCGATATGATAGGTCAGGCCGGTATCCAGGCCGGCGCGCACCTGGCGCGAGCCCTCGTTCTGCTCGACCAGCGGCGCACCATTGGGCGACGTCACCCACGGGTTGGACCAGAACGCGTTCCACGACTTGCCGTGCGCATACAGCATGGTCTGCCAGCGCAGCTTGTCGGTAAGCTGGGAATCGAACTTGATCCCGCCCAGATAATCGTGGCCCGTGGCCGGCCCGTCATAGACCGACGCGTCGATCGGGTCGTCCAGGCCGGCGTATCCGGGCGGCAGGCTGCCGCCGGGCAGGCCGTGCGCGAACAGCGCCGTGCGATAGGCCGCCGCATAGTCGGGCTTGTAGTAATCGACGCGATAGCCCAGCGTGTTGATGATGTTCTTCGACAAATCGCCATAGGTATCGGCTTCGCTCTGGTCCCAGTCGAAGAAGGCGGTCATCTTCGTGCTCTGGCCGATCGGCTGCACCAGCTTGAAATTGACCTGCTGCAGGAACTGGCTGCCATAGCCCTTCCACTTGTTCTCGTCCGTGCGGCTGTACGACACGAAGAACTTGGTGCCGGACGGATTCAGCACGCCGCTGTTCAGCCGCACGAAGGTCTGATAGGCTTGGTTGCTGCCGAAGGTCTGCGACAGCGTGCCGCCCCGCCGGTCCGACGGATCGATCGAATAGAACTGCATCACCCCGCCCAGATTGTTGGCCGCCGGCACGTCGACGGCCCCGGCACCCTGGGATACGGTCACCTTGGCGATGTTCAGGTTGGAAATGGCGGTGTTGATGTTCGCGCCCAGCCCGCCATAGCCCTGGCTGCCCAGCGGAATGCCGTCCAGCGTAAAGCCCAGCGCCGAGAAGCCCCGCACATAGAAGCTCTGCGACCACAGATCGACGCCCAGCGGGTCGGACGAATTGAACGACACGCCGGGCAGCGTGCCCAGCGCCTTCAGCGGCGTCGTGCCGGGCACCATGCGCGACATCAGTTGCGCCGTGGTCAGGGTCTGTTCCTGACGGGTCGAGCCATGGCCGACCACGCCGACGGACTCACCCTGGCTGTCGCCATGATAGGCGACGGAACGGGCGGCGGCCGGCGCCCGCCGCGCGGCCGTGCCATGCACGGCATGCGGCGCCTTGCCGGCCGGTTGCGAAGCCGCCGTCTGCGCCACGGCGTCCAGACCCGGACAGACCAGCATTGATGTCGCCAGAAGATAGGTCAAACGCCTTCTGCTCATGAAAACTTCCCGCCTTTCCTAAAGGATATCCGTCATCAGGCCGCGCGTGGCGCGAACCGGTCGGACTCAGCCACAATATATAGTGTATACACTACAAAAATTCGAACGACGCCCGAAGGATCAAACCACCATCGCCAATCGCCGCCTCCCCGTCCCGACGCGGCACGCCCTCGCCTTCAGGGACCAGGGCGGTCCTGTTTCGGGATATCCTGCACAATGTCCGGCTCCGGGCGTTCCTCCCCATGCCGGGGAATATGGAGGCTTCGGGTCACGACATTGCGCATTCGTTCCATTTAGTGGTGTATACGCGACTTATTCCGGACGCAAGTCGATTCGAAATCGTTTTTTAATTATTCCGTAAACACCACCAGGCTTTCCGCCCCACCCCCGTTTACGTCAGCGGCAGGCCCACGCCTGTCTGGCGCCCGCACGGGCCTGGGCGGGATAGGCGCAGAGCGGCATGGCATGCCCCGAAGCCGCCGACGGCGCGCCTTCGATCCGCGCGGGGGCCTGCCCCGTCGCCACCCAGCGATCCAGCGGCGACAGCGTATCGAATCTGTCCGGCCCCACTCCGCCGCCGCAATGCGCCATGCCGGGCACCATGAACAGCCTGGCGCCCCGCGCCGCATCGGGCGCCGCCGCCTGCAGCGCATTGAAGAAATCGATCGTGCTGTAGGGCGAAATCGCCATGTCGGCATAGCCGTGATAGAAGATGATCTTGCCGCCCTTTTTCAGGAACGCCGCCATCTTCCCGGCATCGTCCGCATTGCCGTCCCGCACCGCGCCGTCATAGGCCGCCAGCGCCGCGTCGGGAACGATGCCGCTGGGGCCGACCGGATAACGCAGCAGGGAAAAGGACGGATCACGCATGACAAGATATTTCAAGGCCTGGTCGTCGAACTGATATTCCATCGGCCCCGCATGGTCGGGCCATGTCGCGCCGGCCGGCGGCCCGGCCTCCTGCATGCCGAACTGCATCGCCGCGGCCAGTCCCGCGCCCCAGTGACCCACCGCGAAACCGGGATAGACGCGTCCGCCCCGCCTGTCCGTGGTGTCGGCCACGAACGCGCGGGCTGTCCGCACCTGGGCCGGGGCCAGGCATGCCGATGTCTGCCCCGGCCGGCACAGCAGCCGGTCAAAATCCGGATGGCACAAGGCAGGATTCTGGATCAGCCCATCGGCCCGCCCATCCAGCGCATCGCAGGCCGACAGCGTAAACCGGTCGATCAGCGCCAGGTCCGACGGCCGCAGCCGGCCGTCCGGCGCGGCCAGGTTGGCCTGCTGGACCTTGATGTCCCCCAGCATCAGCCGCAGGGTCAGAAACGGATCGCCTGCGATGATGCCGTCATAATCGCCGGGAAAACGCTCGGCCTCGATCATGCCCTGCCGGCCGCCATTCGAACATCCGTCGAAATAGGCATGGTCGATCCGCGCGCCGTAATAACGTGCCACCAGCGCCTTCAATGCCGATGTCGCCTGGTGGGTCGCCCGCCAGTCATAATCGGCCAGCCTGGCGCGGTCGGGATGCCCGTCGGCATCCAGGGCGAAGCGCCCGTCCACGAGCGCCGTGCCGGGCGCATCCGCATGCCCGGTATCGGTAATCCCCACCGCATAACCGTCCGCGGCCGCCTCGGCGATATCACGCCCATTGGCCGACGGCGTCATGTTCCCGGCAAACCCGCCGACGCCCAGCATCAGGAACCTGGCATTCCAGGCGCGCGGCAGGCTCAGCCGGAATCCGGCGCTGCCGTCCGGCGCCCCGGCACCATGCGTGCGGATCCGTCCCGTCACCACACAGGCCGCGCCCTGCGCCGATGCCTCCGCCACCGTCACGTCCGCGACATGCAGCGCCCCGATCGCCCGCGGCGCACAGGCAGACACGGCGGCAGGCACGGCGGCGCGCGCCGCGGCCACGCTCCCCGCCAGACAGGCCAGCAACACAACGCCGCCCGCGCGGCGCATCACCCCGTCAAATGCCGTCATGGGTACAGCATATCCCTCAAGTCCGCGCCGGGGACAGAAAGCCCGACACCGCGTCGCAAAAACCATCCAGATTGTCCCAGGGAATCATGTGGCCGGCATCGGGCACGCGCACGGTCGCGATCGACGGCAGCAGGGCGCGGATTTCCGCCTCGTCCTCGGGCAGGATCACGTCGCCGCGCGTGGCGATGACCAGTTGGGTCGGCGGCGTCAGGTGCGGAATATCCTGGTGGATGTCCTCGGTATGGAATTTCTCGAACGTGACGCGGGTCGCCAGTTCGTCGCACGTATGCAGCCATTCGGCGCGCAGGCGGCGCTGCGCCTCGGTCCAGGTCGGGCAATAGCGGCGCATCGCCTCGGCATCCATGCCGCGCCGCGCTTCGCGGATCGAATCGACATACCATTCGATCCGCGCCGGATAGGCCCGGCGGCCCGGGCCGCTGACCGGCGGATCGACCAGCACCAGCGCCGCGATGCCGGCGCCATCCCGCCGCGCCGTGCGGATGGCGATGCGCGCGCCCATCGAATGGCCCAGCACCACGCAGGGCGGCAGATCCAGCGCGGTGATGAAGCCGCGCACGTCCGCCGCATAGCTGTCCAGGTCATAGGCCAGGTCCGGCCCGGTCTCGGACAGGCCGCGCCCGCGCACGTCCAGCACATAGACGTCATGCGTCGCCGCCAGGCGCTCGGCCACGAACCCCCAGGTGATCGCCGGGCTGGTAATGCCGGGGATCAGCACCAGCGGCGCACCCGTGCCGCCATAGCGCAGATAATGCTGGCGGATGTCGTTGGCACGCACGTTCGCGCCATACAGGAACCGGCTGTCGGTCATCGCGATCCTCTCCCTTTCCTCAAGGCTTTTCCTCAATAGGCACCGGACAGCAGCGCCCCCGCGCCGGGGGCGACCCGCTCCAGCCCCAGCGCGCCCAGCATCGCGTGGGTCGTTGCGATCGCCGCGGTGATCACCGGCTTGCCGGTCAGCGCCTCGACCTTCGGCACCACCGGCAGCGAGGGCATCTGCACGCAGGCCGACAGCACGATCGCATCGGCCTCGGCGTAATTCAGCCCGGCCACGATGCCGGGCAGGCGCTGCGGATCGTGCGCGGCCACGTCCAGGTTGTCCGGAATCTCCAGCGCCACGTGATCGATCACCGCGTACCCCTCATGCGCCAGGTAATCGACGACCAGCCTGGTCAGCGGCTTCATATAGGGCGCGACGACGACGATCTTCTTCGCGCCGATCACCTTCAGCCCCTCGACCAGCGCGCCGGCGCTGGTCACCACCGGAGCCGGCGCGCCGTTCTCGCGGGTCCGGGCATGCAGCCGCGTCTCGGACACGCGGTGATAGCCGGTCCCCATCGACATGATCGCCACCAGGCAGGCATAGCCCAGCACGTCGACCCGGGCATCGCTCAGCTCCAGCGCGCAACGGTCGGATTGTTCGTCCATCGCCGCCAGCTCGTCCTTGCTGACCGTCTTCATCCGCATCCGGCTGGAATGGAACAGGAACCGTTCGGGCCGGATCAGTTGCCGGACCGCCAGCATCGCCGGGATCTCGGTCTCCATCGTGACGTTCGAACTGGGGACGATCTGGCCGATGCGATAGAGCGGTTTCATGGCGAATCCCGAATATATATGAAAATATTGAAACGGTCAGCGATTGGACAAGCGCGAGAGCAACGTGTCGTACTCCATCACGTCGCCGCATTTCTGCGCCATGTCGAACAGATTGGCCTCATGCGGGCCGATCGCGCGGTCGCCCACGCAATCCGACACCACGATCGGCCGGAACCCCAGCGACATCGCGTCGATCACGCTGGCGCGGATGCACCCGCTGGTGACGCAGCCCGCCACCACCAGCGTCTGCACCCCGCGATGGGCATACCATGCCGCCAGCGCCGTGCCCGAGAACGCCGACGGCACCGTCTTGCGCACCACATATTCGCCGTCGACCGGCGCCAGACCGGGCACGATCGCGCTGGCCGGGCTGGTCTCGGTCAGCCCCAGCAGGCTGGGCACCTTCAGCGAGAACACGTTGGCATCCGACCCGTCATCGGCAAAGACGATGCGGGTATGCGCGACCGGCCAGCCCAGGCGCCGCGCCGTGGCCAGCAGCGGCTTCGTCCGCTCGATCGCCTGCGGAATATTCCCGCCGCCGAAGGCCGCCGGATCGGCAAACCCGTTGACGAAATCGACGATCAGCAGCCCCACCTGCCCGACGATGCCCATCTCGCGCCCGAATCCCTGGCGCTGATACAGCGCCTCGTCGCTCTCGCCGCGCCGCGCCGCGCCGCCGTCCAGCCTGTCGCTCATGCCGCGTTCCCCAATCCGTCGTTCACCAGTTCGCCGCCCCGCACCACCGCGTCGCCATCCAGCATGACGGTGCAGTTGCGCATCGGAATATCGATATGGCACGCCGTGTCGCGCGTGCCGCCGGCCTCGTTGTTCGGACCGGTGGACCACAGGAAATTGCCGGCGCAGGCCCGCGAATCCATGCCGATCGTGGCCTCGCGGTCATACAGGCCCAGCACCGACCAGTGCGCGCGCTTCTGCAGCCCCCACCCGACATGCGAGATCGCATAGACCTCCGGATCGCCGAACGATTCCATGTATCCCCGCAGCAGATCGGCATCCAGCCCGCCCGCGATGTCCGTCACATAGCCGTCGCGGATGGTGAATGTGACGGGCTCGCGCACATAGGATTTCTGCGGCAGCAGGATATCGCCGCGATCCAGCACGATCGTCCCCTGCGCCGATCCCTCGTTCGACCAGGTGGCCAGAAAGCCGCTGGGCCAGTGGTCCCACCGTCCCGGCCGTTCGCAGAACCCGTACTCCTCCAGGATCGGATACTCCCCCAGCGCGAAGGTCACATCCGTCCCGGCCGCCGAGGTCACGCGCATCTGCCGCGCCGCGCGCAGCACCCTGGATGCCGCCAGCACGCGCCGCCGATCCTCCTCGGTCGGCACCATGCGCAGCAGGATCTCGGGCGGCTCCACCGCCAGCAGGATGCGCCCGCCCGCCGACAGGATCTCATGCTGTTCCGCCGAGAACAGCAAGGTCATCAGGTCCAGCACCAGGTCGCTGGCCTTCAGCATCGCCAGCGCCGCCTTGTTGCCGGTCAGCGGCGTGGTGCCGACATAGGCCAGCGGATCGCGCGACAGCGACGTCCCCCCATTCACCGGCAGCAGGTCCAGCCGGTTGACGATGGCCCCCTTCGCGCGGGCGGCGACGATCGCGGTCCGCAGGGTCTGCGGATGCGTGTCGCTCGACGTCAGGATGGTCACGGTCTGCCCCGCCGCGATGCCGGACAGGGACAGCACCTGCCCCCACGCCTCGACCATCTCGAAATCGCTGACTGACATGCTGCGTCTACTCCTTGTCGGAAGGCGAGGGGTGACGCCGGCCGCGCCATCCCAGGATCAGGTTCAGCCCGATGGCCGCGATCGTGGCGGTGGCGATCCCGCCCAGCACGACCTGGCCCATGGCGATCGTCAGGTTGCCCGCCCCCGCGATCAGCGTGACCCCGACGGTGAACAGCGTGCGCGGATCGGCAAAATCCACCTTATGCTCGATCCAGATTCGCACCATCGTCGCGGCGATCAGGCCGAACACTCCCAGCGCCAGTCCACCCAGCACCGGATCGGGAATGATCCGCAGCACCGCGCCGAAACGGGGCGAAAACCCCAGCAGGACGGCGAACAGCGCCGCCGCGACGAACACCAGGGTGGAATAGACCCGCGAGATCGCCATCACGCCGATATTCTCGACATAGGTCGTCACCCCCGTGCCGCCGCCCGCGCCCGCCAGCATCGTCGCCAGACCGTCGCCCAGGAAGGCCCGCCCGGCCAGGGCATCGAAATTGCGGCCGGTCATCGCCCCCAGCGCCTTCAGATGGCCCAGATTCTCCGCCAGCAGCACCAGGGCGACCGGGGCGATGGCCAGCATGGCATGGGTCTCGAAGCGCGGCGCGCGCAGCGGCGGCAGGCCGAACCAGGGCGCGGCCCGCACCATGCCGAAATCGATCGGCGGGGCCAGGCCCAGCCCGTTGGCGGCCAGCGCATAGACCAGGCACGACACCACCATGGCGCACAGGATCGACAGCCGTCGCATCGCCGGCGGCGCATGCAGCGAGAACACCGCCACCGTCAGCAGCGTGACCAGCCCGAACACCGCTTCGGCGGGCCGCGCGCCGATCCGCTGGGCCGCGACGGGCGCCAGGTTCAGGCCGATCGCCGCTCCCACCGCCCCGGTGACCACCGGCGGCATCAGCCGCTCGATCCAGCCGGTGCCGGTCGCCCAGACCAGCAGCCCCGCCAGCGCATAGACCGCTCCCGCCGCGACGATCCCCCCGGCGGCCAGCGGCACGTCCGGATTGGCGCCATGCCCCGCATAGCCCGTCACCGCGACCACCAGCGCGATGAACGAGAAGCTCGATCCCAGATAGCTGGGCACCCGCCCGCCCGTCACCGCGAAGAACAGCAGCGTACCCAGGCCCGAGAACAGCACCGCGACATTCGGGTCGAAGCCCATCAGCAGCGGACCCAGGATGGTCGAGCCGGACATCGCCAGCACATGCTGCGCGCCCATCAGCAGCGTATGCCCCCAGGGCAGGCGCTCATCCGGCGCGACCGCGCCATCGCCCGCCACCGGGCGCCAGGACGGCAGGAACCGCATCACGGCGTCCCCTGCGGCGACGGGGCCGCATGCGGCCGGGGCACGATCCCGTGGCGTGGCGCGGCGCGCAACGCCGCCACCCGGCCCGGCAGGCCGGTCCATTCCGGCCGGCCGGGGGCGAAGGTCGCGCGCAGATACCGCACCAGCGCCGCGATCTGCGCATCGCTCAAGGTCTCGCGAAAGCCGGGCATCGCGCCGGCCTCCGGGGTCGCCGGATGCCCGACGCCGTCCAGGATCACCCGCACCAGGTTGTCTGGCCGGTCGGCGAACAGGTTGCCGTTCAGCGCCAGCGACGGACGCGCGCCGAACATGTGGGGCGCCGCGCCGTCATGGCAGGCCGCGCAACTGCCGCCGAAGATCCGCGCCCCTTCCCCCACGCCCGCGCTGTCCCGCAGGCGCAGCGCCGCCTGGCCCTCGGCGCGCTCCCGCGCCTGCTCCGCCGCGCGCGCCGCGCCCGGCGCCGCGTTGCGCGGATCCAGCGACGCGACATAGACCGCGATCGCCCGCACGTCGTCGTCCGGCATCTGCGCCATCTCGGCGACCACCGGCGCCATCGGCCCGGCGGCCGGCCCGTGCCGGTCGGAAAAGCCGGTGCGCAGATAGGCGAACAGCGCATCCTCGCTCCACGGCACCGGCGATCGCGACAGCGCGCCCAGCGGCGGCGCATCCCACCCCTCGGCCTCGCCCCCCGCCAGATAGCGGGTCCGGCGCCGCTCGGCGCCCAGCGCGTTGCGCGGGGTATGGCACGCGCCGCAATGGCCCAGCCCCTCGACCAGATACGCCCCCCGGTTCCAGACGGCCGAGCGCGCCGGATCGGGCACGAACGGCGACGGGTCGTGGAACAGCGCGTTCCACCCCGCCATGATCGGCCGGATGGCGTACGGGAAGGCCAGCCTGGTCTGCGGCACGACGTTCCGCACCGCCGGCTGCGCCATCAGATAGGCATACAGCGCCTGCATGTCGGCCTCGTCGATCTTCGCGAAGGCCGTATAGGGAAAGGCCGGATAAAGGTGACGCCCGTCGCGGCTGATCCCGTGGCGCATCGCCCGGGCGAACGCCGCATAGGACCAGCGCCCGATCCCCGTCTCCTCGTCCGGCGTCAGGTTGGTGGAATGAATGATGCCGAACGGCGTCTCCAGCGCCAGCCCACCGGCATTGACCACGCCGCCCGGCGCGGTATGGCACACCGCGCAATCCCCCGCCGCCGCCGCCAGCCGCCCGCGCTCCACCAGCGCAGCCGAAAACAGCGACGGCGCGGGACGCGCGATCGGCGCGATGGCCGGCCGCCACGGCATCGCCGTGCTCGTCACCTGCATGACCGCGGCACAGAACACCCCGGGCGCCAACCAGCGCCGCCACCCGCCGGCCTGTCCCGGCGGCGCCGCCGCCAGCGGCATAGGTTCCGGTTCGGGTTCGGGTTCCGGCGCGACCGGCTCGCGCCACGGCCCCAGCGCGTCCTCCAGCCCGGCGCGGATGCGCTCGGGCGTAAAGGGCACGTCGCGAAACCGCACGCCCGTGGCGTCGAAGATCGCATTGGCGATCGCCGCCGCGCTGGGGACCGAGGCGGATTCACCCACTCCCAGCGGCGGCTGGTCCTGGCATTCGACCAGCAGCACGTCGATGTCGGGCACCTCGTCGAAGGTCAGCAGCGGATAGGTGCCCCAGTCGCGGCTGGCCACGCCCCGCGCGTCGAACGCCACCTGTTCCTTCAGGGCCCGGCTGACCGACTGGACGACATTGCCATGGACCTGGTGCTGCACCCCGGCCGGGTTGACCATCATGCCGGCATCCTGGCCGACCCATACCTTGGTCACTCGGACATGGCCGGTCTTGCGGTCGACCGCCACGTCGGCGACCCAGGCCGCCCAGGCCGCTGGCA